>NZ_CP077080.1:2102555-2402920 GCF_019141525.1 Pseudomonas alvandae | reverse complement strand
TTCAGCAATCGCAGCTGATCGCCTTTTCCGCCACGCGCTCGACGGAACCGGTCAGGCGAAAACCCTCATCGAGCCAGCCCATGACCCCGCCGATCATTTCCTTGACCGGGTAACCCAGCGTTGCCAGGCGCACCGCGGCCTTGTTCGCACCGTTGCAATGCGGGCCGGCGCAATACACCACGAACAGCGTGGCCTTGGGGTAGGCCGCCAACGCCTCGGCGGTGAGGGTCCGGGTTGGGAGATTGATCGCCCCTGGCACATGCCCGCGTTCGTAAGCCAGCGGTCCGCGCACGTCCACCAGGACAAAATCGATGGTGCCCGCCGCTTGGCTGGCATGCACATCGGAACAATCGGTTTCGAACATCAGGCGACGGCTGAAATGCTGCAGGGCGAGGTCGGATGGGGCAGCAGGCACTTCACTAACAAGACTGGTCATGCGTGGTTACTCCGGGACAAATGAAGACTGGAACAGACTTTATCCCCCCGACGCTAACCGCTACAGTGGCGCACAAGACACTCTGTGGGAATTTTCCGCCAAATGCAGCCTGCTCCCGGCCTGGTCGCCATCCTCGCGTATGACGGCTTGTGCACATTCGAATTCGGTGTCGCCGTGGAAATCTTCGGATTGGCCCGGCCCGAGTTCGATTTCCCCTGGTATGAGCACCGCATCGTCGCCGTCGACGACGGTCCGATGCGCGCCATGGGCGGCTTCCAAGTCCTGGCCGATGGCGGCATGGAGCTGCTCGACACCGCCCGGACCATCATCGTGCCAGGCTGGCGCAGCCGCAGCGAACCGCCCTCCGATGCCCTGCTCCTCGTCCTGCGCCGTGCCCACGCCCGCGGTGCCCGCTTGCTGTCGATCTGCTCCGGGGCGTTCGTCCTGGCGGCCACTGGACTGCTCGATGGCTTGGCGGCAACGACGCACTGGCGCTACACCGACGAACTGGCGCAAGGCTATCCTGCCATTCGGGTCGACCCGGATGTGCTCTATGTCGACTCGGGCCAGCTCATTACTTCCGCTGGCAGCGCCGCGGGCATCGATGCGTGCCTGCACCTGGTAGCCCGGGACTTCGGTGCCCAGGTCGCCAATGCCGTGGCGCGTCGGCTGGTCATGCCGACACAACGCACCGGCGGCCAGGCACAATTCATCCCCTCACCGGTCAGCCGCACGCCACGCGGTGATTTGTCCAGCGTCATGCAGTGGGCCCGCGAGCATCTCCACGAACCGCTGGGCGTGCGCGAACTGGCGAGCCGCGCGGCGATGAGCGAACGGACCTTCCTGCGCCGCTTCACCCAAGCCTGCGGTGTATCGCCCAAGGCCTGGCTGCAACATGAACGCTTGGCCCGGGCCCGGGAACTGTTGGAAAGCACCGCAGACAACACCGACAACATCGCCCAGCTATGTGGCTATCGTTCGGTGGAAAGTTTTCGCGTAGCGTTCCGCAGCGTGGTAGGCGTGGCGCCATCGGTGTATCGGGAGCGGTTTGGCCGGGGCTGAAGATGCGCCGCGTCCAAGGCCATACCTTTGTGGCGAGGGAGCTTGCTCCCGCTCAACTGCGAAGCAGGCGCAAGATTAAGCGTATGACTGTCAGATGTCGGGGTCGCTGCGCAACCCAGCGGGAGCAAGCTCCCTCGCCACGGTTGGATCGAATCTGCAATCAACGCCTGCGCAGCAGGTATGTGTCCATGATCCAGCCATGCTCTTCTCGCGCCGCCTTACGCGTGCGCTCGATATCGTCGGCCACGTCGCCCAACCGCCCGGCGATCAGCCGTTCAACTGGCGTTCCCACATAGGCGCCCCAATAGATCCGCGTATCGGGATCGCTCACGCACTGGTAGGCATCTCCGGCATCAAGCATCACCACGACGCTTGCCGCGTCGCCCACCTGCCCCGCCGCCAACCGACGTCCGGTGGTGATCTCCAGCGAACCGCCAATCGTGTTCAACGGCACTTTATGCTTCGCCGCAAGGGCCTGGACGCTGGTGATGCCGGGGATCACATCGAATTCGAAGGCACAGCGTCCCGCGTCGAGGATCGCCTGCAGGATGCGCAAGGTGCTGTCGTACAACGACGGATCGCCCCACACCAGGAAACCGCCATGCTGCCCGTCAGATAACTCTTCATCGATCAACCTTTCGAAGGTGGTCTGCTTCGCACGGTTCAATGCTTCGACGCTCGCTGTGTAGTCCGTGTCGTCGCGTTGGCGCTCTGGACTGTAGGCTTCGACGAAACGGTAGGTACGACCGATGATGTAGCGTTGACAGATTTCGCGGCGCAGATCCAGCAGCATCTCCTTGGCGGGCCCCTTGTCCATGAGAAAAAACACATCCACCTGGTTCAAGGCCTTCACCGCCTGCATCGTCAGGTGATCCGGGTCACCGGCGCCGATGCCTATCACTGATAATTTCTTCACTTACGCTGGCTCCTGTAGGCGCAATCGCCAGACTTCGTTGAAGCGCAGGTCGACGACGCCCAGCGGTTCGATGTCGATCCGGTTGAGCGTGGCCATGGGACAACCCAGCACATTCACCAGCGCGGCGCGAATCACGAACGGATGGGTCACTGCCAGGTAGTGGCCCGGTGTGTTTTCCAGGGTTGCCAGCCAATCACCGACGCGGCGGCACAGCCGGGAGACCGACTCACCCCCATGGGGTGCGGCATCCGGGTCGTCGCGCCAGGCTTGAAGCAGTTGCGGTTCGGTCTTGAGCAATTCATCAACGGACAATCCGCGCCACTGGCCAAAATCACAATCGGCCAGGGCCTGGATCGTCTGCGGCTCGTCCCCCAGCAGCGCGGCCGTCTGACGTGCCCGCAGCTCCGGCCCGCATAGCAGATGGCGGACGTTGCGGTACTCACGCCCGATGCCAGGGCGCTTCGCCAGCCAGCCGGTATCCAAGGGTTCATCCAAACCGAAACGCGCGGCTTTCTGGGCGGCGGTGCGGCCGTGGCACATCAGGGTCAGGCGAGTGGCTTGCACGCGGGATACTCGGTTTGGCGAAGAGTCATGGCAGGAACAATCCCTGATTTTCTTGTACAGCACCTTATATGAAATCAAATAACCGAGACAAAAAGGTGTAATTTCCGACACTGAAAAAGGCTATGCCTGACATATGACGACGCTCCAGCCAAACCCTTGTCCTACAAGGCTTCTGTAGATACTTTCTGGCTTTTTAAACGGAACGTAAAAACCTCTGGACACGTAGCACCTGCTGCCCAAATACTATTTTGAGCGTTATGAAAGAATTCGACACTCATCCAGGCAAGGAGCACGGATGCCTCTCTCCAGAGACCAGATCACCGATCCATGCCTGGTTTTGACGCCATCGGAACGCCAGGTCATGCGACCGCCGCGCGATCAGGCTGTACTCGAAGCCTTGCCCGGCCTGTTGGCTGGGACCTGGTTCGCCTTTAACGCCCGGAAATTGGCCTCGACCCAGACGCTGTCATTTGCCGAGCCTTGTAAACACTATGCGTGAATCCATTGAATGTGCTGAGGCGGGTCTGTACACCAAGCCCGCGTTCCGATTGTTGCGGGAAGACTCCGATCATCCATTGCTGCTGGTTTGCGAACACGCCAGCCGCTTCATCCCAAGCGCGCTGAATGACCTCGGCCTGGATGAAACGGCCGCCCAGGAACATATTGCCTGGGATATCGGCGCCCTGGCCCTGGCTGAACGGCTGTCCGAAACCCTCGGCGCAACGTTGCTGTCCGCCAACTACTCGCGGCTGTTGATCGACCTGAATCGTCCACTTCACGTCGCCGACAGCATCCCGGCCCAAAGTGAGATTTATCAGATTCCCGGCAACCAGTCCCTGGACGACGCTACGCGCGAATACCGGCAGCGGTGCCTCTTTCATCCATTTCATGATCAGTTAAAGGCGTTGATCGACCAGCGCCTGGCGGATAAGCGGACCGTACGGGTAGTGGGCATTCACAGTTTCACACCGGTGTTCTACGGCCAACCGCGTGCCCTCGAGGCCGGGGTGCTGTTTGGCGACGCGGGGGAATATGCCCGGCGCATCGTCGAAGGGTTGGGGCGACATTCGCTGCGGGCCGCCGGTAATCAACCTTACAAAGTCAGCCCCCTGAGTGACATGACAGTACCGGTACACGGCGACGGACGCGGCCTCGATTCGGTATTGATCGAAGTGCGCAATGACCTGCTGCGCAGTCCCGAATCGATACGGACTTGGAGCGCCTATCTCGCACCGCTCCTATGACGCGACGGTGATCAATCAGTTTTCAGCTTCAACGCGTGGACATCGACAGTGATCGTCAAGCCCGGTGTAGATCATCGGGTTCTCTGGAACAGGAGTGCAATCCATGCTGGCCTTACGTCCAGTTCAGTTATCCGATTTGCCGCAACTGCAGCAACTGGCCCGCGACAGCCTGGTGGGTGTCACTTCGCTTCCAGACGACACGGATCGCCTGCGGGAGAAAATCCTCGGCTCGTGTGCCTCGTTCGAAGCGGACGTGCAGGCGCCGGGCGGGGAAAACTATTTCTTTGTCTTGCAGAACCTCGCGTCCGGCCACTTGGTGGGTTGTTCGGAGATCATCGCCAGCACCGGTTGCACCGAACCGTTCTTCAGCCTTCGCCACCGACCATTTTCCAGCGAGTCCCGGGAACTGAACATCCACCACGGCGTGCCGGCGCTGTCGTTGTGCCAGGACCTCAGCGGCCAGACATTGCTGCGCGGTTTCCACATCGACGCGACTCGCGTGCGCACCCCGGAATCGGAGTTGCTGTCCCGGGCGCGGTTGATGTTCATTGGCGCTCATCCCCGGCGCTTTGCCGAATCGGTCATTACGGAAATCGTCGGTTTCAGCAGTGAAGACGGCCGCTCTCCGTTCTGGGACGCCATCGGCCAGCACTTCTTCGACCTGCCCTACACCGAAGCCGAACGCCTGTGCGGCCTGCAGAGCCGCACCTTTCTCGCTGAATTAATGCCGCAGTATCCGATTTATGTGCCGATGTTGCCGGAGGCGGCCCAGGCCTGCATCGGCCGGGTGCACCCCGACGGCCAGGAGGCGTTCGACATACTCGAGCGCGAGGGTTTCGAAACCAACAGCTATGTGGACCTCTTCGACGGTGGGCCGACGTTGCACGGTCGAACCACGAACATTCGCTCGATCGTCCAAAGTCGCTCGGTCATCACCCGGGAAAGCCGAGTAATCGATGCCCGTGGGCGGTATCTGGTGAGCAACGATGGCCTCGCGGGTTATCGGGCCATCATCGCCGACCTGGACGTCAGCGGCGAGGGCCCGGTGGCACTGCACCCTGACATGCTGGTGGCGCTGGGAATCACCGAGGGTGAGCGGATCCGAGTGGTGAGCCTGTGAGATCGATCGAATTGCATGCCGCCCCTCGACACCGCGCCGGGCATGAAGAAGGAGCCGCTTCATGATCGTCCGTCCCGTCGCCCTGACAGACCTGCCTGCGTTACTGGACCTGGCCCGCTGCGCCGGCCCGGGCTTCACCAGCTTGCCGGCCAACGAGGAGCGCCTGGCGCATCGCCTGCGCTGGGCCCAGCGTACCTTCGCCGGACAGGTCGAACGGGCTGATGCCGACTACCTGTTTGTGCTCGAGGACGATGATCGGCAAGTGGTAGGCATAAGTGCGCTGACCGGGGCCGTCGGGGTTCGCGAACCCTGGTACAACTATCGCGTCGGCGTGACGGTCAGTTCAGCGCCTGAACTGGGCATCCAGCGGCAGATCCCGACATTGTTCCTCAACAATGAAATGACCGGGCAATCGGAAATCTGCTCGTTGTTCCTGCGGCCCGAGCAGCGTCGGGGCCATAACGGCCGGCTGCTGTCCTTGGCGCGCTTGTTGTTCGTCGCCGAGTTCCCCAGCCTGTTTGGCGAAAAGCTGATTGCCGAACTGCGCGGCCACGCCGATGCACAGGGCCGCTCGCCTTTTTGGGACAGCCTGGGGAGGCACTTCTTCCAGAAGGATTTCAGCTACGCCGATCAGCTGTCCGGCATGGGTAACAAATCATTCATCGCCGAATTGATGCCGCGTCAGCCGCTGTATACCTGCCTGCTCACCGAACAAGCCCAGGCCGTGATTGGCAAGGCTCACCCCAACACCGAACCGGCCTTGAAAATCCTCAGTGCCGAGGGTTTCGCCCATAAGGGATACATTGATATTTTCGACGGCGGCCCGGTGGTCGAGGCGCCGGTGTCGAAGATCCGTAGCGTGCGCGACAGCCAGCCGCTGACGCTGGCGATCGGTACACCGGACGAACAGGCCCCGACCTGGCTGATTCATAACCGACGCCTGGAAAACTGCCGCGTCACCAGCGCCCGCGCCCATCAACACGGCCATAGCCTGCTCGTCGACCGCGTCACCGCCAAACGCCTGCAAGTGCAGCCGGGCGACACCGTACGCGCCGTGACATTGCCCTGGCAGGGACAACGAGCGGTTGCAGCGTAAGCGGCGTGTTACAGGCTTCCCAGCCGGCGGGCTCTGGCCTGATGCCATAACGGCATCGCCTATACACATTCGTCATCATCTCTGCGCTTGCCACGTGATAGCCTTTGGATCTTTCGGCGTTGACACTTTTGCTCAAGCCTTTCCATTCCATTGGTGGATCTCATATGTCCAGGCTTTCCCATCAAGATTTGCGTCGCAGCTTTCGCCAATTGCTGGCTTCCAAGACCTGCTATCACACCGCCTCGGTGTTTGATCCGATGTCGGCGCGCATCGCCGCTGACCTGGGTTTCGAAGTGGGCATCCTGGGGGGCTCGGTGGCGTCGTTGCAGGTATTGGGCGCGCCGGACTTCGCATTGATCACCCTCAGTGAATTTGCCGAGCAGGCGACTCGCATTGGCCGCGTGGCCCAGTTGCCGTTCATTGCCGACGCCGACCATGGCTACGGCAACGCACTGAACGTGATGCGTACCATCATCGAACTCGAGCGCGCTGGCGTGGCTGCGCTGACTATCGAAGACACCTTGCTGCCAGCCCAGTTTGGCCGCAAATCCACCGACCTGATCAGCGTGGCCGAAGGCGTCGGCAAGATCCGCGCGGCATTGGAGGCACGGGTCGATTCGGAAATGGCGATCATTGCCCGCACCAATGCCGGGATCCTGCCGGTCCAGGAAATCATCAGCCGCACCCGGCAATACGAACGGGCCGGCGCGGACGGGATCTGCATGGTGGGCGTGCAAGACTTCGAGCATTTGGAACAGATCAGCGAAAACCTGAACGTCCCCTTGATGCTCGTGACCTATGGCAATCCGTTGCTGCGGGATGATAAACGCCTGGCCGAACTGGGCGTTCGCGTCACGATCGATGGCCACGGCGCCTATTTTGCGGCGATCAAGGCCACCTATGACAGCCTGCGGGAGCAGCGTCAGATCTTTACCCAGGCATCAGACCTGAGCGCCACCGAACTGACCCACACCTACACCCAGCCCGAGGAATATATCCGTTGGGCCGAGGAATACATGAGCGTCAAGGAGTGAACTGACGACCACGGGCTTCGCAACGAAGCCCTGTCGGATGTACCCCTGTGGGAGCGGGCTTGCTCGCGAAGGCGGAGTGCCAAGCGACATGTTCTTTGCAGATACACCGCATTCGCGAGCAAGCCCGCTCCCACCGAGAGTATGGGGCCTGTCTCATTAGAAAAAGTTTTCAGCGCCCGCTACGCAGCATCTCCTTGGGCACATATTTGCCGATCTCGAACTTGCCGATAGCAGCGCGGTGGACTTCATCCGGGCCGTCGGCCAGGCGCAAGGTGCGTTGCATGGCATACATATAGGCCAGCGGGAAATCGTTGGAAACCCCGGCGCCGCCGTGGATCTGGATCGCCCGGTCGATGACTTTCAAGGCCACGTTAGGCGCAACGACCTTGATCTGGGCAATTTCACTCTTCGCCACTTTATTACCGACGGTGTCCATCATGTACGCCGCCTTCAAGGTCAGCAGGCGCGCCATGTCGATTTCCATCCGCGAATCGGCGATCTTGTCGATGTTACCGCCCAGGCGTGCAAGCGGTTTGCCGAATGCGGTGCGGCTGACGGCGCGCTGGCACATCAATTCCAAGGCGCGTTCCGCCATGCCGATCGAGCGCATGCAATGGTGAATCCGCCCCGGGCCCAGGCGCCCCTGGGCAATCTCAAAGCCGCGGCCTTCACCCAGCAGGACGTTTTCGTACGGCACCCGCACGTTATCGAACAGCACTTCGGCATGACCATGGGGCGCATCGTCGTAGCCGAACACCGGCAATGGCCGGACGATTTTTACCCCGGGGGTGTCCACCGGCACCAGGATCATCGAGTGCTGGGCATGGCGTGGCGCGTCGGGGTTGCTCAAGCCCATGAAGATCAGGATCTTGCAGCGCGGATCGCAGGCACCTGAAGTCCACCATTTCTTGCCGTTGATCACCCATTGATCGCCATCGCGCTCGGCGCGGGCGGCCATGTTGGTGGCGTCCGAAGAGGCGACGTCCGGCTCGGTCATGGCGAAGGCCGAGCGAATCTCGCCCCGCAGCAGCGGCTCGAGCCAGCGTTGCTTCTGTTCTTCATTGGCGTAGCGCACGAGGACTTCCATGTTGCCAGTGTCCGGCGCCGAGCAGTTGAACGGCTCCGGCCCCAGCAACGAACGTCCCATGATTTCCGCCAGCGGCGCGTATTCCAGGTTGGTCAGGCCGGCACCCAGTTCGGATTCCGGCAGGAACAGGTTCCACAAGCCCTCGGCTTTTGCCTTGGCCTTGAGTTCTTCCATGATGGCCGTGGGCTGCCAGCGATCACCTTCCGCTACCTGGCGCTCGAACACCGCTTCGGCCGGGTAGACGTAGGCATCCATGAACGCCGTGACGCGCTCGCGCAGTTCCTGAACCTTGGGGGAGTAGGCAAAATCCATCGGCAGCACCTTCTGGCAGAGGTTGTTTTTAGGTCATGGAATCGATGCTAGTTGAGCTACGAAAATTTACCTAACCTATTCTCGGCGTGTATTAACATTCATCACCGATATATGGTTCACTGATTTGCATCGCCACCCGGCACCTCATACAAGCCCAAGAATAAGAGTGCAGCGCCATGAATCTGAGCAAGGTCGACCTCAACCTTTTCATTGTCTTCGATGCCATCTACACCGAAGCCAACCTGACCCGCGCCGGGCAGATCGTCGGTATCACTCAGCCGGCCGTGTCCAATGCCCTGGCGCGCTTGCGCGAGACCTTCAACGACCCACTGTTCGTGCGCACCGCCCAAGGGATGGTGCCCACGCCGATGGCCCAGAATATTATCGGGCCGGTACGTAACGCCTTGTCGCTGCTACGGGTGTCGGTGCAGGAAAGCCGGATTTTCAATCCGCTGCAAGCCGTCAAGACCTACCGCATCAGCATGACCGACCTCACCGAAGGCGTGATCCTGCCGCCGCTGTTCCAGCGCTTGCGCCGACTGGCGCCGACCGTGGCCATCGAGAGTTTCCTGTCCAAGCGCCGGGAAACCACCAAGGAACTGGCCGCCGGGCGCCTGGACTTCGCGGTCGATGCGCCGCTCAACACCGATCCGCAGGTGCGCCACGTCAAGTTGTTGGAAGACCGTTACGTGTGTGCCATGCGCAAGGGCCATCCTTTGGCAGGCAAGGAGAAGCTCAGTCTTGACGATTACCTGGCCCAGACCCACGTGCATATTTCCAGTCGCCGCAACGGCCTGGGTTATGTCGACTTGGCCCTCGGCAAAATAGGCATCCAGCGCAAGATTGCCCTGCGCTCGCAACATTATTTGATGGCTTCCCAGGTGCTGCAGCAGACCGACATGGTCATGACGGTTCCTGAACGTTTTGCCCGCCGCCACGATCTGCATGCGGTCCACGTGCCCGTCAACGATGTGCCGCCGGTGGAAACCCATCTCTACTGGCATGAAAGCACCGACCAGGACCCGGCCAACCGCTGGATGCGCGAACAGATGATCGAGCTATGCCAGCAGGTGACGGCCCATGAGAAGAAGCTCGATAGGGTTTAGCCTGTCCAATGTGGGAGCGAGCCTGCTCGCGATAGCGTCGGGTCAGTCACTATTCATATTGGCTGGACTACCGCTTTCGCGAGCAGGCTCGCTCCCACAGGTTTCGTCGACAGTTCATTGCTTGACGTGAACGTCAACCTGCCTTTAGCTTAGCGCCAACCTCTTTCGTTTCGAGCGCTTCCATGAGCAGCCAGACCTACAGCATCTCCGACCTCGCCCGCGAATTGGATATCACCACCCGCGCCATCCGCTTCTACGAAGAACAGGGCCTGTTGAGCCCGGAGCGCCGTGGCCAGGAGCGTGTCTACTCACCGCGGGACAAGGTCAGCCTGAAACTGATCCTGCGTGGCAAGCGCATTGGTTTTTCCCTCGCCGAGTGCCGCGAGCTGATCGAACTGTACGACCCCAGCAGCGGCAACCAGAAACAACTCCACAGCATGCTGGCGAAAATCGCCGAGCGCCGTGAGCAGCTCGAACAGCAGCTATTGGATATCGAACAGATGAAGCTGGAGCTGGACACCGCCGAGGAACGCTGCATCCAGGCGCTGGAACAGACGATCAAGGGCGAGGAAATCGTCCAGTAACAAGCGATTCCATTGTGGGAGCGGGCTTGCTCGCGAAGGGGCCCGAACAGTCAATATCGATGTCGACTGACACTCCGTCTTCGCGAGCAAGCCCGCTCCCACAAAAGGAGCCGTGTTCCCCACTACTACAGGTCAACCCCATGTCCCTCCCCTCCTTTGTACGCCTGATCGAAGTCGGCCCGCGCGATGGCCTGCAGAATGAATCGCACCCCATCAGCGTCGCCGACAAGGTACGCCTGGTAGATGCACTGAGCGCTGCCGGCCTCGGTTACATCGAAGTCGGCAGCTTTGTCTCGCCTAAATGGGTGCCGCAGATGGCCGGCTCGGCCGAAGTCTTCGCGCAAATCCAGCGCAAGCCCGGCGTGACGTATGGCGCCTTGGCGCCGAACCTGAGGGGTTTTGAAGACGCGCTGGCAGCAGGCGTGAAAGAGGTCGCGGTGTTCGCCGCCGCGTCCGAAGCGTTTTCCCAGCGCAACATCAATTGCACCATCAAGGAAAGCCTGGAGCGCTTCGCCCCGATCATGGAGGCGGCGACGCGCAATGGTGTCAGCGTGCGTGGCTACGTATCGTGCGTGCTGGGTTGCCCTTACGAAGGCGACGTCAAGCCTGAGCAAGTGGCCTGGGTCGCCCGGGAGCTGTACGCAATGGGCTGCTATGAAGTGTCCCTGGGCGACACCATCGGCACCGGTACCGCCGGCGCGACGCGCAGGATGTTCGAGGTGGTGAGCGCCGACGTCCCTCGGGACAAACTTGCGGGACATTTCCACGACACCTACGGCCAGGCCCTGGCCAACGTCTACGCCAGCCTTCTGGAGGGCATCGCCGTGTTCGACAGTTCCATCGCAGGCCTGGGTGGCTGTCCTTATGCCAAGGGTGCCAGCGGTAACGTCGCGACTGAAGACGTGCTGTACCTGCTCAATGGCCTCGCCATCGAGACCGGCATCGACCTGGACGCGCTCATCGCCGCGGGCCGGCAGATTTGTGACGTGCTCGGCCGTCCGACCGGTTCGCGCGTTGCGAAGGCGCGGCTGGCGCAGTGAGGTGTTACCGCCCCCGTTTGTAACGGGGGTGAAACGAGTAACACGGAAACAATTTGTCAGGGTTTCGCGGGATGGATTTTCCGACAAAAAACTCAACCGATTGATTTATATGGATTTTTTAAAGTTGGCACGGCACCTGCTATATCTCTTGCACAACAAAAATAAAAAAAAGCGACAAACCCAATAAAAACAAGACGAAACGACTCTGACATAACAAAAACAACACGGCAGAGACGCAGCTAACAGATTTTTTTGGAGAAGATGTGCTTTTCAGGGTGCTTCCAGGAGCAACCCGCAACCGGGCAGAGAACAATAAAACTACCTTCAGGTAGCTCCCGAATCGGTTGGATCGCCAGGCGAAAAAGCAGATCAGCGCTCAAAAAAATACGTTTGCTCTTGATCCCGGATGGGGATCGCCAAAAACAGCGGTAAAGGGCCACGGCTGCCAAAAACAACAACAGGCCGCCCCTCAATAATAAAAAAAGAGCACGCGACGACAAAATTAAAGGGGAGCTTCGGCTCCCCTTTGTGCTTTCCAGGATTTGGTTTTTGTGGGAGCTGGCTTGCTCGCGAAGACGGCGTCACCGTCGACATCTATCTCGCCTGGAACACCGCTTTCGTCGGATCGCCGCCCGGAGCAGGCTCGCTCCCACGGGGAATCTTGCTCAGCCTTCGTTACCGCGCAGTTCTTCCATGCTGATTTCACGCATGCGAAATTTCTGGATCTTGCCGGTGACCGTCATCGGAAAATCTTCGACGAACTTGAAATGACGCGGCGTCTTGAAGTGGGCGATGCGCTCCTTGCACCAGGCCTGCAGTTCCTGCTCGGTGGCGCTGTGGCCGGGATGGAATTTGACCCAGGCGACGATCTCCTCGCCATAACGCGGGCACGGAATACCGATCACTTGCACATCGGCCACCGCGGGGTGGGTGAAGAAGAACTCTTCCAGCTCCCGGGGATAAACATTCTCTCCGCCGCGGATGATCATGTCCTTGTTACGTCCGACGATGCGCGCGTAGCCCTGCTCGTCCATGGTCGCGAGGTCGCCGGTGTGCATCCAGCCTTGCGGATCGATGGCATCGGCGGTGCCCTTGGGGTTGTTCCAATAGCCGAGCATCACGCTATAGCCGCGCGTGCACAGTTCGCCGATGGTCCCGCGCGGGACGATATCGCCCGCCGCGTCGATGATCTTGCTTTCGAGTTGCGGCTGGGTCCGCCCGACGGTGGTCACGCGCAATTCCAGCTCATCCGTGGGACCGGTCTGCAACGACACCGGGCTGGTTTCGGTCATGCCGTAGGCAATCTGCACTTCAGCCATGTGCATCTCGCTGATGACTCGGCGCATCACCTCGATGGGGCAAGTGGCTCCGGCCATGATTCCGGTGCGCAGGCTGGACAGGTCGAAATCCCCTCGCTGTGGCTGGTCGAGCATGGCGATGAACATGGTGGGGACGCCATACAACGCCGTGGCTTTTTCCTCGGCCACGGTGCGCAGGGTCAGCAAGGAGTCGAAGGCATCGTTGGGGTAGATCATGGTGCTGGCGTGCGTCACGCACCCCAAGTTGCCCATGACCATACCGAAGCAGTGATACAACGGCACCGGGATCACCAGCCGATCATCAACGCTCAGGCCCAGGCTTTCGCCGACCATGTAGCCGTTGTTGAGGATGTTGTAATGGCTGAGGGTCGCACCCTTGGGAAATCCGGTGGTGCCTGAGGTGTACTGGATATTTACCGGCTGATCGAAATGCAGGCTCCCCTGGCGTTCAGTCAGTTGCCCTGGCGACACCGCTGCACCGAGGGCAGCCATCTGCGACCAAGGTAAAAATCCCGAAGGCGGCTGCGAATCGAGGCTGATCACCCCGCGCAGGTCCGGCAGGCGCTCGCTTCGCAATTGTCCGATCGATTGCTCTGCCAGCTCTGGTACCAACGCTTGCAACATGGCGTGGTAATCCGAGGTCTTGAACGACCCCGCGCACACCAGCCACTGGCAACCGGATTGCTTGAGCACGTACTCCAATTCAGAGGCGCGATACGCCGGATTGATATTGACCAGGATCACGCCGATCTTCGCACTGGCAAACTGACTGATGCACCACTCGGCGCAATTCGGCGCCCAGATGCCCAAGCGATCGCCAACCTGCAAGCCCAGCGCCAGGAACGCCCGAGCGTGCAGATCGACCGCTTCGGCCAGTTCTCGCCAGCTGTAGCGCAGCGACTGGTGGCGAACCACCAACGCCTCGCCGTCAGGGAATTCGGCGACAGTCTGGTCAAACGCCTGGCCGATCGTCTGCGCGAGCAAGGCCTTGGCCTGGGAGCCGCAGGTGTAGCTGAGTTGCGGGTGAGAACCGGGTTGATCCATGACGCGCCCTCTTGTTTTTATTAATGGATGTATCGGTGAATCTCATGCAAGAGCGGCCTTACTCTCGCCCAAGTTGACGTTAACGTAAAGAGCGATTGACAGCCATTCGTCACAAGCTTACGTTAACGTAAAGGTGAGAGCCGCCACGCCGCTCCCCACACCCGACAAAAAATCCAAAAGGTGCCCCATGAGCTACCCATCCCTGAATTTTGCCCTCGGCGAAACCATCGACATGTTGCGCGACCAGGTGCAGTCCTTCGTCAAGGCAGAGCTGGCGCCTCGGGCCGCACAGATCGACATCGACAATCTGTTCCCCGCCGACATGTGGCGCAAGTTCGGTGACATGGGCCTGCTGGGCATCACCGTCCCCGAAGAATATGGCGGCGCCGGCCTGGGCTATCTGGCCCATGTCGTCACCATGGAAGAAATCAGCCGCGGCTCGGCCTCGGTCGCCCTCTCCTACGGCGCCCACTCCAACCTGTGCGTCAACCAGATCAACCGCAACGGCACCCATGAGCAGAAGAGCAAGTACCTGCCCAAGCTGATCAGCGGCGAGCATATCGGCGCCCTCGCCATGAGCGAACCGAACGCCGGCTCCGATGTGGTTTCGATGAAGCTTCGGGCCGACAAGCGTGGCGACCACTACGTGCTCAACGGCAGCAAGACCTGGATTACCAACGGTCCTGACGCGAACACCTACGTGATCTACGCCAAGACCGACCTGGAAAAAGGCGCCCACGGCATCACTGCGTTCATCGTCGAGCGCGATTGGAAAGGTTTCAGCCGCAGCAACAAATTCGACAAGCTCGGCATGCGCGGCTCGAACACGTGCGAGTTGTTTTTCGATGACGTCGAAGTGCCTGAGGAAAATATCCTCGGCGTGCTCAACGGCGGCGTGAAAGTGTTGATGAGCGGCCTCGACTATGAGCGCGTGGTCTTGTCCGGCGGACCGACCGGCATCATGCAGGCGTGCATGGACCTGATCGTCCCGTACATCCACGACCGCAAGCAGTTCGGCCAGAGCATCGGCGAATTCCAGCTGATCCAGGGCAAAGTCGCCGACATGTACACCCAGCTCAACGCCAGTCGCGCCTATCTGTACGCAGTGGCGCAGGCGTGCGAGCGCGGCGAAACCACCCGCAAGGACGCCGCCGGGGTGATCCTCTACAGCGCCGAGCGCGCCACGCAAATGGCCCTTGATGCCATCCAGATCCTGGGCGGCAACGGCTACATCAACGAATTCCCGGCTGGCCGTCTCCTGCGTGACGCCAAGCTGTACGAAATCGGTGCCGGCACCAGTGAGATCCGTCGCATGTTGATTGGCCGCGAACTGTTCAACGAAACCCGCTAACGGAGCTGACCATGGCCACGCTGCATACTCAGCTCAACGCTCGCTCACCGGAGTTCATCGCCAACCGCGATGCGATGCTCGGACAAGTCGAGGCCTTGCGCACCTTGCTCGCTCATGTCCAGCAAGGCGGCGGACCCAAGGCCCAGGAGCGGCATACATCGCGAGGCAAACTGCTGCCGCGCGAGCGCATCAATCGTTTGCTGGACCCAGGCTCGCCGTTCTTGGAAATCAGTCCGCTGGCGGCTTACGAAGTCTATGGAGAAGACGTCCCGGCAGCCGGTGTGATCGCCGGCATCGGTCGCGTGGAAGGTATCGAGTGCATGATCGTCGCCAACGACGCGACGGTCAAAGGCGGCTCGTATTATCCGCTGACCGTGAAAAAACACCTGCGCGCCCAGGCCATCGCCCAACAGAACCGCCTTCCTTGTATCTACCTGGTGGATTCCGGTGGCGCCAACCTGCCACGCCAGGACGAAGTGTTTCCCGACCGTGAGCACTTTGGCCGGATCTTTTTCAACCAGGCCAACATGAGTGCCCAGGGTATTCCGCAGATTGCCGTAGTCATGGGCTCCTGCACCGCCGGTGGCGCGTATGTGCCGGCGATGGCGGACGAGGCAATCATGGTTCGCCAGCAGGCGACGATCTTCCTCGCCGGCCCGCCGTTGGTAAAAGCCGCCACCGGCGAAGTGGTCAGCGCCGAGGACTTGGGCGGCGCCGATGTGCACTGCAAGATCTCCGGCGTGGCTGACCATTACGCCGACAGCGATGAACACGCCCTGGCATTGACCCGCCGCAGCGTCGCCAACCTCAACTGGCGCAAACTCGGCGAGCTGCAGCAGCGTGCACCCATCGCCCCGCTGTACTCGGGCGACGAACTGTACGGTGTGGTTTCGGCCGACGCCAAACAGCCGTTCGACGTGCGGGAAGTCATCGCACGCCTCGTCGACGGCTCGGTATTCGATGAATTCAAGGCGCTCTTCGGAACGACGCTGGTGTGCGGCTTCGCCCATCTGCACGGTTACCCGATCGCCATCCTCGCCAACAACGGCATCCTGTTCGCCGAGGCCGCGCAGAAAGGCGCGCACTTTATCGAACTGGCGTGCCAGCGTGGGATTCCCCTGCTGTTCCTGCAAAACATCACCGGTTTCATGGTCGGCCAGAAATACGAAGCCGGCGGCATCGCCAAGCATGGTGCGAAACTGGTCACTGCCGTGGCTTGCGCACGAGTACCGAAGTTCACCGTAATCATCGGAGGCAGTTTCGGCGCGGGCAATTACGGCATGTGCGGTCGCGCCTACGATCCACGGTTCCTGTGGATGTGGCCGAATGCCCGGATCGGCGTGATGGGCGCCGAACAAGCCGCCGGCGTGTTGGTGCAGGTCAAGCGCGAACAGGCCGAACGCGGCGGACAGCCGTTCAGCGCCAGCCAGGAAGCCGAGATCAAGCAACCGATTCTCGACCAGTACGAAGAACAGGGGCACCCCTATTATTCCAGCGCGCGGCTGTGGGACGACGGCGTCATCGACCCGGCGCAGACCCGCGACGTATTGGGCCTGGCCTTGTCCGCGTCGCTGAACGCGCCCATCGAATCGAGCCGCTTCGGCGTGTTCAGGATGTAATCGGGAAAATGCCCATGACTCAGTACAACACCCTCGAACTGCACACCGACCCACGCGGCTTTGCCACTTTGTGGCTCAGCCGCGAGTCAAAGAACAACGCGTTCAACGCCGAGATGATCCGCGAGCTGATCCTCGCCCTGGACGAGGTCGGCAGCGATCCGACCTTGCGTTTCCTGTTGCTCCGTGGCCGTGGCAAACACTTCAGCGCCGGCGCCGACCTGGCCTGGATGCAACAGTCCGCCGAGCTCGACTACCACACCAACCTCGACGACGCCCGGGAACTGGCGGAGCTGATGTACAACCTTGCCAAACTGAAGATTCCTACATTGGCTGTGGTCCAAGGTGCCGCGTTTGGCGGTGCACTGGGCCTGATCAGCGCCTGTGACATGGCCATCGGCGCCGACGAAGCGCAGTTTTGCCTGTCGGAAGTGCGGATTGGCCTGGCGCCTGCGGTGATCAGCCCGTTCGTGGTGCAGGCCATTGGCGAACGCGCGGCGCGGCGCTACGCCCTGACTGCGGAGCGTTTCAGCGGACAACGTGCGAAAGAGATTGGTTTGCTGTCGGAAAGTTACCCGGCCGAGGCGTTGGACGATCAACTCGGGCATTGGATCGACAACCTGCTGCTCAACAGTCCGGCGGCCATGCGCGCGAGCAAGGAATTGCTCCGTGAGGTCGGCAACGGTGCACTCACCCCGGCGTTGCGGCGCTACACCGAGAACGCCATCGCCCGGATACGCGTCAGCCCCGAAGGCCAGGAGGGCTTGCGGGCTTTCCTGCAAAAGCGGCCGCCGAACTGGCAAGCCGAGTCACATAACAAGGAGCCGCGTCGATGAGCGCCCCTGCCCTCACCTCTCTACTGGTGGCCAACCGCGGTGAAATCGCTTGCCGTGTCATGCGCACCGCCAAGGCCATGGGCCTGGCCACTGTCGCCGTGCACAGCGCCACGGACCGTAACGCGCGTCATTGTCGGGAAGCCGATATCTGCGTCGACCTGGGCGGCAGCAAGGCCGCCGACAGTTACCTGCAAATCGACAAATTGATCGCCGCGGCCCAGGCCAGCGGTGCCCAGGCGATTCATCCTGGCTACGGTTTCCTTTCCGAGAACGCAGGGTTCGCCAGGGCCATCGAAAAAGCCGGGCTGATCTTCCTGGGCCCTCCCGCCTCGGCCATCGACGCCATGGGCAGCAAATCCGCCGCCAAGGCCTTGATGGAAACCGCTGGCGTGCCGTTGGTGCCGGGCTATCACGGTGAAGCCCAGGACCTGGAAACCTTCCGCGCCGCCGCCGAACGCATTGGTTACCCGGTGTTGCTCAAGGCAACCGCGGGCGGCGGCGGCAAAGGTATGAAAGTCGTGGAAGACGTCAGCCAACTGGCCGAAGCCTTGGCTTCCGCGCAGCGTGAGGCGCAATCGTCGTTCGGCGATGCGCGCATGCTGGTGGAGAAATACCTGCTCAAGCCACGCCACGTGGAAATCCAGGTGTTCGCCGACCAACATGGCAACTGCCTGTACCTCAACGAGCGGGATTGCTCGATCCAGCGTCGGCACCAGAAGGTCGTCGAGGAAGCGCCTGCGCCGGGCCTCAGCCCGCAATTACGCCAGGCGATGGGCGAAGCCGCGGTGCGTGCGGCCCAGGCGATCGGCTATGTCGGCGCGGGCACGGTAGAGTTTTTGCTGGACTCGCGGGGTGAGTTTTTCTTCATGGAGATGAACACCCGGCTGCAGGTCGAGCATCCGGTCACTGAAGCGATCACCGGACTGGACCTGGTCGCCTGGCAGATCCGCGTCGCCCTCGGCGAGCCGCTGCCCATCACGCAAGAGCAAGTACCGCTGCGGGGACATGCCATCGAAGTACGGCTCTATGCCGAAGACCCGGCCAATGATTTTCTCCCCGCCACCGGACGCCTGGCGTTGTACCGCGAATCCGCTGCAGGCGAAGGGCGGCGGGTCGACAGCGGCGTTGAAGAAGGTGACGAGATTTCGTCTTTCTACGACCCGATGCTTGGCAAGCTGATCGCCTGGGGCGAGAACCGCGAGCAGGCCCGTTTGCGCCTGTTGGCGATGCTCGACGAGTTCGCCATCGGCGGCCTGAAGACCAATATCGGATTCCTTCGGCGCATCGTCGGTCACCCGGCGTTTGCCGCTGCGGCACTGGACACTGGATTTATCCCACGTTACCAGGCGCAACTGCTGCCCGAGCCAGGCGAATTGGATGACGACTTCTGGCACGCGGCCGCCCAGGCCTTCGCCTTGAGCCTCAAGCCGCACGTCCGCGCCGATGACGCGAATTCTCCCTGGAGCAACACCGGTGGGCTGCGCCTCGGACTGCCACGGGAAATCACCCTGCATCTGAGCTGTGAAGGTCAGGACCGCGCGGTGACGTTGGACAGTGCCTCCCTTTGTGCCGAGCTCAAGGGCGAGCACCTGGTGATCGAGCGTAATGGCGTGCGTCGCGGCCACCGCGTGATTCGCCAGGGCGACAGCCTCTACCTGCAATGGCAGGGTGATCTGCATCACGTCGAGTCATACGACCCGTTGGCCGCCGCCGACGCCAGTCACAACCCTCATGGCAGCCTGGTTGCGCCCATGAACGGCAGCATTGTTCGGGTGTTGGTAAGTGCCGGCCAGACGGTGGAAGCCGGAGCACAGCTCGTTGTGCTGGAGGCGATGAAAATGGAGCACAGCATCCGTGCGCCCAAGGCCGGCGTGGTCACGGCGCTGTATTGCCAGGAAGGTGAAATGGTCAGCGAGGGCAGCGTACTGGTGGCGCTGGAAGAATAGGCATCGGCCCGTTGTCCGGGCCGATCCGGTTCAGAACCTGATGGTTGCCTGCACGACCACGCCGATGATTCGGCATTGCTCGGTGTACAAGCTTTTCGGGTAAGTAGGATTGAGCGGAACCAGGTAAAGCTGACCGCTCTCTTCAATCAGTTTGCGAAAGGTCGCATCGCTGCTGCCAGGCAGTTGGGCGATCACCAGTTTACCGGGCACCGCCTCGATCGCCGGATCAACCAGGATCGACATGCCCTCGGGGATACTGAGCCCGCTCGGCGCGGTCATCGCATCCCCCACCACCACCAGCCAGAACGCATCTCCCTGGGCGTGGTAGTCCGTCAACTCATAGCGCGACGGTCCGTAGTCAGCGAGATCGCCTTCACGAACAGTGCCGATGTCGTGCCATTCGCTGATCGGGTAGCGGAAGTACGGGTTGTACTTCTGCGCCAGGGCCATGCCCTCGTCCGTGGAGGTGTCCGGCTCGCGGATCACCATGGCCACTTCGAGAAACTCGAGCCCCAGTTCCTTCAGCACCCGGTTCATGTCTTCAAGACTGGGCTGTCTGCGCTTGGTCAGCCAATGGCCGATACCGCCCTGTGACATCCCCAAACGCTCTGCAAGCACCACTTGCGTGATGTGCAGCTCCTTCATCTTGGCCTTGACCAACTCTATCCATTTATCCATGAGCGGCACGATACGTGGATGACCACGCCCATCAAAACACAAATTGTAGTATTTAAATTGTCGTCACAATTACGCTGCGTACTAAGCTGGGAGCACAGGATTTCATCTCACACGGAGTAACTCGACACATGGACACGCCCAACAAACACGAACCCGTCACTTCCCTGGACCCGGCATTCCCATCGTTTCAGGATTGCCCGGCGGCCCAACGCGCCTTGGATTACTACTTGAAACCAGGTGTTGCAACAGCCCAGGCCGAGCAGCGCTTTTTCGACGTGAACCGTAACATCAGCGGCGAAGAAGCCTTGGTCCATGCTTGCGACCTGCTGCGCTGCGCTGCGGCCACTGCCCACGAATCTGCCAATAGACTGAACGGTTCGAACCGTGACCTGGCATTTTCTGTCGTGCACATGATTGATCTGGTCAAGGTCATGCTCGACCGATCCCTTGACGGCTACCCCACTCGCTAAGCGTTGCGCGCAGAATGGAGCCACGAATGCGGGCCACGGGAAAAAATTTTCCAACCGATGCGATAAAATCATTTGACTTGCAAATGATAATGATTATTATTGCAACAACTGATCGCGAGATCGGTCGATAGGCCAGGAGACCTTAGGTCGGACTTCTGGCATATCTCCTCATCAGGCTAATCACGGTTTTTGACCCGGCTTTTTGCCGGGTCTTTTTTTTGCCGATTTTCGGCTTATGGCTTCAGGCTAATGAAGTCTTTTGGAGGGTGTTGATCTCAATGTTGGCGATGATAGCAAATGCCCATCCGCCTGCAGAAGTCCCTGCGCCATCCCGCTGACAAACCCGCGACAGGCAGCACTTGAGAATCGGCCAGCGAGACTCTACTCTGCTTCAGCGTCCAGGGAGGGCGCCCCCTCTTGTCATCGATGCAAATCGTCCCGATTTACCCCGCCTTGCGTGTAAAGTAACGGCACAAAAATCCTCTGCAGGAACCGTGACCGTGGCTAAATCCTCCTTCGATATCAGCGCCAGTTTCGACAGTGGCAACATTGAAGTCGTAGACATCAGCAACCCCTTGCAATCGCTGTTGAAGATTCGGCCTGACACCCGCAGCGCGCATTTCCAGTGGTTCCACTTCAAGGCCAGCGGCTTGCACGTCGGCCAGGAATATTCCTTTCGCCTGCTCAACGCCAGCCAGTCTTCCTATAACAAGGCCTGGACCGGCTATCAGGCAGTCGCGTCCTACGACCACGTCAACTGGTTCCGTATTCCTACGCAATTCGAAGGCGATGCCCTGCGCTTTCATCTGGAAGCCGAACAGCCTCACGCCTGGTTCGCCTATTTCGAACCCTACAGCCGGGGCCGTCATGACTGGCTGATCGAGCAAGCGCAGCACAAGGCCGGTACCGAACTGTTGGCTACCGGCAAGAGCGTCGAAGGCCGTGACATTCCATTGCTGCGCAAGGGCAGCGGTGCCGAGGGACACCGAAAGATCTGGATCATTGCGCAGCAGCATCCCGGCGAGCACATGGCCGAATGGTTCATGGAGGGGGTCATCGAACGCCTCCAGCACCAGGACGACGCCCAACTGAACCGCTTGCTCGCCAAGGCTGATTTGTACCTGGTCCCCAACATGAATCCGGATGGCGCGTTCCACGGGCATCTGCGCACGAACGCGATGGGGCAGGACCTGAACCGGGCTTGGCAGAATGCCAACCCGGAAATCAGCCCCGAGGTATTTTTCGTACAACAGCAGATGGAAAAATATGGCGTCGACCTGTTCCTCGACATTCACGGCGAAGAAGAAATCCCCCACGTCTTCACCGCCGGTTGCGAAGGCAATCCGGGATACACGCCACGGATTGCCGATCTCGAAGAGCGTTTTCGCAGCCACCTCAAACACCAGACCAAGGACTTCCAGACGACCTATGGCTACACACGTGACGAACCAGGCCAGGCCAACATGACCCTCGCCTGCAACGCCGTCGGCCAGAAATACGACTGCCTGTCCCTGACCCTGGAAATGCCATTCAAGGACCACAACGACCACCCTAACCCACACACGGGCTGGTCCGGCAAACGCTCGATGCAACTGGGCAAGGATGTGTTGAGCACCATTGAGGCGATGGTCGACGAGTTGCGCTGAGGTCACTCAAACACCCGTCCCCTGTGGCGAGGGAGCTCGCTCCCTCGCCACGGGTTGCAGGTTCACAGGATCAACGCTTGCCACGCAACATACTGTCCAACACCTCATCCCGGCGCACCCACCCGTGAAACAGCGCCGCCGCCAGATGCACCAGCACGGTCAGGAACAGCAGATAGGCCAGGTAGCCATGGGCCTTGCGCAGCAGTGCAAAGGCCTGGGCATCCGCCGGCAGGATGGAAGGCAGGCGAAGCGATTCGCTGAGCATCACCGGGTCGCCCGCCGCCGAAATCATGCTCCAGCCCAACAGCGGCAAGACCAGCATCAAGGCGTACAGCAAGACGTGCGAAGCTTTGGCCGCCAATGCCTGCCAGCCCGGCAGGTCGGCCGGCAATGGCGGTGTTCGCGTGGTAAAGCGCACCACCAGCCGGACAATCACCAACAGCAGGATCGCAATGCCCAAGGGCTTGTGCAACTGGAGCAACCATTCATGGCGCTCGGACACTGAGGCAACCATGCCTGCGCCGATGAACAGCATGGCGATGATCATCAACGCCATCAGCCAATGCAGCAGCCGAGCCAACGGTGCGAAATGTCGAGGCGCGTTCATTGGCGAGACTCCTGGGTGGCGGGCAATTGGCTGACTTCACTGGTACGCCGCAGATAAGAACTGGCATAGGCCGCCGAACGCGCGGCCAGCAGCGGGTCATCGGAGCCTTCGATACCACTGGGCAGGATCAGCGGGTCGTAGTTGATGTCACGGCATTCGCCGTTGTCCTGGGCCTGGGTGCTCTCCAATACCAAGGTACCGGCGTTGATCACCTTGCGGTCGCTGGGCCAGGCCTTGCTGGCGTCGTTGACCGGATCGCCCGGGTTGGCCAAGGTGATGTCCAGCCGCCAGCGCAAGGGACCGGCCGCCAGGCGTTTGCCCAGGTCCTGTTCAAGAAAATCGGCGCCTTGGGGTGGTGTCGCGTCCGCCGCATCCTGGCTCATCGGCACCACACCCCAGCGCACGGCCTGGCGTTGCCCGGCAGGATTGACCAGATAGAACGCATTGATCCCGTTGTAGGTTTCGGTGGCGTAGCTGGCCGATGGCTTGGCCGTCTTGATCCATTGCAGGAACGGCATCGCCTCGGGATGCGCGGCAAAAAATGCCGGCACCGCTGCAGGGTTCGGCTTGCCCGTGGTCGGATCTGGCGATTGAGCCTGTTGCAACTGATAGAACGCCTCGGGCGTCCCCACCGGAAACACTGGCATGCTGTTCATGCCAGTGCGCCATTGCTGCCCATTGGCCTGGGTGAACCGCAATGCCAGGCTTCGGATCGGCACACTGCCGTCCGGTGCGTAAGGATTGCCGCTGGGCAGCGCAAAACGCCCGACCACCGGAGTCCGCGCATCGTTGAACACCTGCGCGCTGGAATAGGCGCGCGCCTCGCCGCTGCTTTCAAAGTAACCGGCGACGCAGACACCTTTGGAGTGATTGCGCCGGAAACCCGCATGAACTCCGTTGTTTGTTTCCAGGACATTGACCAACGCCTTGGGCGTCAGGCGATGCGGGTCGAGGGTGCCGTTGACGTAGGCAAATGCTCCGGCCAGCGCCGCAACGACGACGGCAATGCCCGTCAGGCGCAATGTCAGGCTGGCGGCGCTCAGCGGCGGCCGACGTTCAGGAGAAGGGTCAACCATAGGAGACTCCGAGGCACAGGGCCATTTGTGGAAAGGACCCGTCAGACGAAAGCACGATGGGTTTATTCCCTCGCGTCGTATTTATTTTTCCTACGCTGGAATAATCTCGATCCAGGATCGTCTTTCCAGTCACAAGCAGCGACGGACCCACGGACCCACGAAGCCATGCCCCCATGAACGAACTCGACGACCAGTTGCGCCTGCTCATCCCGCGGCTTAGACGTTTTGCCGTGTCGCTGACGCGCAATCCCAGCAATGCCGATGACCTGGTTCAGGCCTGCCTGGAACGGGCCTTGTCGAAATGGAACGACAAACGCCCGGAAGGCGATCTGCGGGCCTGGCTGTTTTCGATTCTTTACCGGCAATTTCTCGATGCCCATCGCCGTTCCCGGCGGTACGCGCGCATGTTGGAATTCTTCACCGGGCGCGACGATGCACACCCGTCCGCCGAGCGCAGCGTCATTGCCCAATCGTCCCTCCAGGCTTTCGATCAACTGCCTGCCGAACAGCGCGCGCTGCTGCTGTGGGTCTCCGTGGAAGGCCTGAGCTACCAGCAAGTCGCCGACATCCTCGACGTGCCGACCGGAACCGTGATGTCGCGCCTGTCCCGTGCGCGCCAGGCGTTGCGCCAACTCAGCGAAGGCGAAATCGCCCGCCCTGCCCTGCGGATACTCAAATGATCAGCATGCCCCCCAGTGACAACGATCTGCACGCCTACGTCGATCACCAACTGAGCGAAGCCGACCGGCGCCAGGTGGAAACCTACCTGGCCAGCCACCCCGCCGTCGCCAAGCGTGTGCGAGCTTGGCAGCAAGATGCGCAGCATTTGCGCGCAACCTTGAGCGCAACCTTGCAGCAACCGCTTAATCCGAGCCTCGACCCGACCGTCATCCGACAACGCATGAAACATCGTTCGCGTCGGCATCTCGCCAGCGCAGCGGTCTTGATGCTGGCCGTCGGTGTCGGTGGATTGGGCGGTTGGCAGGCCCGGCAAATAACCCTGCTCAGCGCTGCAGCGCCCATGGCTGATGCATTGCAGGCGTACCGGCTGATTGCCCAGCAAGGCGTGCTCCCGGCCGATTACCAGACGGGCGACGAACACAGCATGCAAGGCTGGCTCGACCGTTACTTCACCCAGGCCGACCGTTTGCCGGACCTTTCGGCGGCGGGCTTCAAGCCGGTCAGCGGACGATTGCTCAGCACTGAACAAGGCGCGGCGGCGATGGTGGTCTATCAGGATCCGAGCGGCCAGAAGATCAGCTTCTATATTCGCCCACCGGGTCCAAGGAATTTCCTGCTGCCCCGTGGCAGCCGGCGCGACGGCGAACTGCAAGCCGAGTACTGGTCCGGGCCTGGGTACAACTATGCGATGGTCATCCCCAGTGATACGCCGACGGCGCAGAAGCTCAAGCAAACCTTGAATTTCTGACGCCCCCCCTCTTCTGTGAAGGCAATTCCTCCTGTGGGAGCGGGCTTGCTCGCGAACGCGGCGGCACATTCAACATTGATGCAAGCTGACTCACCGCCTTCGCGAGCAAGCCCGCTCCCACGGGGGTTCGCGCCAATTCATGTGGCCTTCTCACCCCTGCCTGAACACCTGCGAAGGCCTGCGCAGAACCGGGTCGAACGGGTTGATTCGCGGTCCGATCAGGGCAGCTTCGCGCTTGAGCATTTCCACCACGGTCGGCAGGCGATCCGGCCCGAGCCGGTCGCTGATCGTCGCCACGCTCAGGGCAGCCACGGCCCGTCCTTCACGATCGAGTATGGGCACCGCCACCCCGGCCATGCCCTGCAACACCCCAGTGTTGCGCCCGGCATAGCCCAGCGCGCGGACGTTCTCCACTTCCGTGCGCAGGAAGACTTCATCGTAGAGATGGAAATCCTTGAGTCGCGGCAAGTTGTATTGAATCACCGTGTCGCGCTCTTCCTCCGGCAGGAACGCGAGGATCGCCAGGCTGCCCTGCCCCACGCCCAAGGCCACTCGACCGCCGATATCACCGGTGAAGGTGCGGATCGGAAACGGACCTTCACTGCGGTCCAGGCAGATCGCATCGAAACCGCAACGGGCCAGCAAGAATAGCGAATCCCCCAGGGACGCCGACAACCGCAACATCGCCGGCCTGGCCAGTTCCCGCAGGTTGCCGGTGTTGCCAGCGCGAGCGGCCAGGGCGAAGAAATCCAGGCTCAGGCGATAGCGTTTGCTGCGCGCATCCTGCTCGACCATGCCTTCGTCCATCAGGTTGCGCAGCAAGCGGTGCGTGGTGGGCTGGGACAGGCCGATACGCTGGGCCAGTTGCGTGACGCGCTCGCCCCCTTCAGCGGTCTCGCCCAGGCTGCGCAGCACGGCAAACAACCGGGAGACCGAGCCAACCCCCACTTCGTTTTTTTCAGTATTCCGCTCAATGGAATCAGGCATAAAAATTTCTACTCAGTTATTTACTCACCGAATGAAACTGAAAATAGTCATCGCTTCAGTGAAATAGTCCATTGAGCCCATCCTATTCTTCGTCCTACTCTGCGTCCATCAGGGGCGATTCGAACAACAGCGGCAGCCGACTTGAAGTCGAGCGCCAACGCACCCCGCGACATCCTTTCGTATCTGCCCATACAAAAAAGCGCGCCTCGCGGCGACGCATAACAATCTCAGGTGGAGCGCAGTCATGGCTTTCGTGCAACTTGAAGACTTGAGCAAACGTTATGGCGACCTGGACGCCGTGGTCGCCACCAACCTCTCGGTGAAGAAAGGTGAGTTCGTCTCGCTGCTGGGGCCGTCCGGTTGCGGCAAGACCACGACGTTGCAAATGATCGCCGGCTTCGTCGAAGCCAGCAGCGGCCGCATCCTGCTGGACGGGCGCGACATCACCCACGCCAAGCCCGCCAGCCGCGGCTTGGGCGTGGTGTTCCAGAGTTACGCGCTGTTTCCCCACATGACCGTCAAGGACAACATCGCCTTCGGCTTGCGCATGCGCAAAGTGCCCAACGTCGAGCTGCAGTCCCGGGTCGATCGCGTGCTCAAGCTGGTACGCCTGGACCGGCACGCCGAGCGTTACCCACGAGAGCTTTCAGGCGGCCAACGCCAGCGCGTGGCACTGGCCCGCGCGCTGGTGATCGAGCCGCCGGTGCTGCTGCTCGACGAGCCCCTGTCCAACCTCGACGCCAACCTGCGCGAAGAAATGCAGTTCGAAATCCGCCGCATCCAACGCGAAGTCGGCATCACCACGCTGATGGTTACCCATGACCAATCCGAGGCGCTGTCGATCAGCGATCGCGTCGTGGTCATGCAGGCCGGCCGTATCACCCAGATCGACGCGCCCTACACCCTTTACGAACACCCGCGCACCGAGTTCATTTCCGGCTTCGTCGGCAAGGCCAACCTGCTACCCGGCGAACGTGACAGCGCCGGAATCGTGCAAGCCAGCAGCACCGGCAAAGGCGAACTGACCCTGAGCCTGCGCCCGGAGAAAATCGACCTGTGCGCCCCCGGCTCGGGACGGCTGCAAGGCACCGTCACCAACCGGTTCTTCCTTGGCAGCCAGTGGTTGTATGGGGTCTCTACAAACCTGGGCGAACTCAGCGTGGTACGGCGCAACGATGGTTCGGCGCCCCTGGCCGAAGGCACCGCCGTCGGCCTCGACTGGGACCCGGCGTTGCTGCGGGTGTTGAGCGTGGATGAGGTGTCGGCATGAAGCTGATCGACGCCATGAAGCGTGGCCGCCAAGGCTATTGGATGTCGGCCCCGGCCCTGGCCTTGTACCTGGGTCTGCTGGTGATTCCCCTCGGCCTGACGCTGGTGCTGTCGTTCAACGTCTTCGACTACGGCTCGGGCATCAACGGCGACGCCTACACCTTCGAGCACTACACCAGCCTGCTGGGCGATCCGTACTTCTATGAAATCTTCCTGCGCACCTTCTGGATCAGCGCCCTGACCACGCTGCTGTGCGTGGTGATCGGCGTACCCGAGGCCTACATCCTGAGTCGGATGGGCGCGCCGTGGCGTTCGATCTTCCTGATCCTGATCCTCACGCCGTTGCTGATTTCGGTGGTGGTGCGAGCGTTCGGCTGGAGCCTGCTGCTCGGCGCCGACGGCCTGGTCAACCAGACGCTGCAAGCCCTCGGCGGCTCACCGATGAAGCTGCTCTATACGCCGTTCGCGGTCGTCATCGCCCTGGTGCATGTGATGCTGCCGTTCATGATCATTCCGGTGTGGACCTCGCTGCAAAAACTCGACCCGGCCGCCGAACAGGCCGCCCTTTCCCTGGGTGCGAGCCAGATCACGGTGATCCGTAAGGTGGTGCTGCCACAGATCATGCCGGGCGTGCTGTCCGGCACGCTGATCGTGTTCGGCCTCGCCGCCAGTTCGTTCGCCATCCCCGGCCTGCTCGGCGGCCGGCGCTTGAAAATGGTCGCCACGCTGATCTACGACCAATACCTGTCGGAACTCAACTGGCCCATGGGTGCTGCCATTGCCGTCGCGCTGTTGCTGCTCAACCTGCTGATCATGCTGTCGTGGAACCGCATGATCGAAGGCCGCTACAAGAAGTCATTGGGGTAATTCTTCATGTCCAGGAACGGTCCTTTCGCCCTGTTGTTCCATGCCTTGGTAGTGGTGTTCATGCTGGCGCCGCTGGTGGTGGTCTGCCTGGTCGCCTTCACGCCGGAAAACACCTTGAGCCTGCCCACGACGGAATTCTCCCTGCGCTGGTTCCGTGCCGTGTTCGAGCGCGCGGACTTTGTCGATGCGTTCTACAACAGTCTGATCCTGGCGTTCAGCGCGGCCTCGCTGGCGACGCTGATCGCGGTGCCGGCGGCGCTGGCGATCACTCGGCTGGAGTTTCCTGGCCGGGATTTTTTCAACGGCCTGTTCCTGTCGCCGATCATCATTCCGCACCTCGTGCTGGGCGTCGCGCTGCTGCGGCTGTTCGCGCTGATGGGCGTGAACGGCAACTTCAGTTGGCTGATCTTCGCCCATGTGTTGGTGATCACGCCGTATGTGCTGCGACTGGTACTGGCCTCGGCCATCGGCCTGGACCGCAGCGCCGAGCAAGCCGCGCAATCCTTGGGAGCCGGTCGTTTCACCCTGTTCCGGCAGATCACCTTGCCGATGATTTTGCCCGGCGTGGCCGGAGGCTGGCTGCTGGCGTTCATCAACAGTTTCGATGAAGTCACGCTGTCGATTTTTGTCACCTCGCCGGCCACGCAAACCCTGCCGGTACGCATGTACGTCTACGCCACCGAATCCATCGACCCGATGATGGCGGCGGTGTCGGCGCTGGTCATTGCGCTCACCGCGCTGACCATGATTCTGCTCGACCGGGTGTATGGCCTGGATCGGGTCCTGGTAGGCAAACAATGAGGGCGCCATGGCTCTGCTGAAACGACTGGCCGAAAGCGACCGCCCGGCCCTGGACTTCCTGCTCGACGGCGAACCCGCCAGGGGATTGCTCGGCGATACCGTGCTCACCGCCGTCCTGACCTGCAGCGAACACTTGCGCGGCAGCGATTTCAGCGCCGAGCCCCGTGCCGGCTTTTGCCTGATGGGCGCGTGCCAGGATTGCTGGGTCCGCCTGGGCGACGGCCGCCGCGTGCGCGCCTGCTCGACGATGCTCGAAGCTGGCCAGCAGATCATCCGAGAACCGGGGCGGCAGGTATGAATGGCTTTGACAGGTATGGCCCCATCGCGAGCAAGCTCGCTCCCACAGGGGAACTGTGGCGCACGCGCAATCGGCATCCGCAACAGATCCCATGTGGGAGCGAGCTTGCTCGCGAAGGCGGCCTCGACAGCAGCGAAAATCCGCTGCCGGTGAGGTTGCCATGAAACCCATCGTCATCATCGGCGCCGGCCCCGCGGGTATCCGCGCTGCGCAAACCCTGGTCACCCATGGCCTCTATCCGGTCCTGCTGGACGAAGCCGCGCGCGGTGGCGGACAGATTTACCGGCGCCAGCCCGCGAACTTCACCCGGCCGGCGGACACGCTGTATGGCTTCGAAGCAGCCAAGGCCAACGCCATCCACCAGACTCTGGATGAATTGCGCAAGCAGCTCGATTACCGTCCCGACACGCTGGTCTGGAACGCCGAAGCCGGTCAGTTGGATACCTTGCATGAGGGCCGCGCCGCTCGCCTGGATTACGCCAGCGTGATCGTCGCAACAGGGGCCACCGACCGGATCCTGCCTGTTCCTGGCTGGACCTTGCCAGGCGTCTACAGCCTGGGCGCGGCGCAGATCGCCCTGAAGTTCCAAGGCTGCGCCGTAGGTGAACGTGTGGTGTTCGCAGGCAGCGGACCACTGCTTTATCTGGTCGCCTACCAATACGCCAAGGCCGGCGCCAACGTCGTCGCCGTGCTCGACAGCTCGCCGTTGAGCGCGCAGGTCCGCGCCCTGCCCGGTCTGCTCACGCAACCGGCCACGCTCGCCAAGGGGCTTTATTACCGCGCCTGGCTGACGACTCATGGAATCCCGGTGCATCAAGGTGCCAGCCTTGCGCGCATTGAGGGCGAGCGCCGGGTGCAGTCGTTGAAATGGCGCAACAAAAAAATCGAGCACACCCTCGATTGCGATGCGGTCGCCTTCGCCCATGGCTTGCGCAGCGAAACCCAACTGGCCGATCTGCTGGGCTGCGAATTTGCCTGGAGCCCGCTCAACCGCGCCTGGCTACCGCAACGCGACAGTGCCGGGCGCAGCAGTTCAGTCGGGGTCTACCTGGCCGGCGATGGCGCCGGAATCATGGGTGCCGACGCTGCCGAGATGGCGGGTGAACGAGCGGCCCTGGCGCTGCTCGAAGACCTCGGCTACCGAGTCGACCCGCAACGTTGCACCCAGCTGGAACAGTCCCTCGTCCGCATCGGCCATTTCCGCCAGGGCCTGGAGCGCGCCTTTGCCTTCCCCGAGGACTGGGCCGGCGTCGCTCCCGACGACCTGATGATTTGCCGCTGCGAAGAAGTCAGCGTCGGCGATATCCGCCAGGTCGTCCGGGAAGGTCATTGGGAAATCAACCGGGTCAAGGCCCATTGCCGGGTCGGCATGGGCCGCTGTCAAGGGCGGATGTGCGGTGCCGCGGCAGCAGAAATCATCGCCCATGAAAGCGACCGCGCCGTCGGGGAAATTGGCCGCTTGCGGGCACAGGCACCGGTCAAGCCGGTGCCGTTTGGCCTGGAGGTCGAGCCATGATCGAGGTCGATGCAGTGATCATCGGTGGCGGCATCGTCGGCGCCTCGGCGGCGTTGTTCCTGAGCAAGGCCGGGCGTCGTGTGGCGCTGCTGGAACGGGACTTCTGTGGCTCGCACTCCAGCGGCGTGAATTACGGCGGCGTGCGGCGCCAGGGCCGTCCGTTGTCGCAACTGCCGCTGTCGCAACGGGCGCATGAGATCTGGGCGCAATTGCCGCAATTGATCGGCATCGACGGTGAGTATCAGCGCAGCGGCCATCTGAAGCTGGCCCGCAGCCTCGATGACTTGCGTTCCTTGCAGGACTACGCCGCCAGCAGCCGGGGCTTTGGCCTCGATTTGCAGATGCTGGATCGCGACGAATTGCGCAGGCGATTTCCGTGGGTCGGCAGCGTCGCGGTCGGCGCCTCGCTGTGCCCGGACGACGGTCACGCCAACCCGCGCCTGGTCTCGCCGGCATTTGCCCAGGCGGCCCGCAGGCACGGCGCGCAGGTCCACGAACAGTGCCCGGTCAGCCAGGTCACGCACGACGGCCAGCGCTTTGTCGTGCGCACCGAAACCGGCCTCGAATTTCGCGCGCCGTGGCTGCTGAACTGCGCCGGCGCCTGGGCGAGCCGGTTTGCCGCGCAGTTCGGCGAAGCAGTGCCGATGCACGCCGGGCACCCGGCGATGCTGGTGACCGAGCCGCTGCCGGTGGTGATGGACGCCAGCACCGGCGTCGAGGGCGGTGGCATCTACGCGCGACAAGTCGCCCGGGGCAATTGCGTATTGGGCGGCGGCCAGGGTTTCGCGCTGGACGACGCCCGCGCCCGCCCAGGCCAGAACGCGGTCATCGAGATCCTGCGCCAGGCCGTCGAACTCTACCCGTTCCTGGAGGGCGCCCAGGCGATCCGCACCTGGAGCGGCACCGAAGGCTACCTGCCCGATCGCCAGCCGGTGATCGGCCCCAGCAGCACCCAACCCGGCCTGTTGCATGCGTTCGGCTTTGCCGGCGCGGGCTTCCAGATCGGCCCGGCGGTGGGCCACGCGCTCACCGAAATCATCTGCAGCGGGGCTTCGTCCACGCCGCTGGATGCGTTTTCCATCACCCGGTTCCACTCCATCTCCGTTGCTTGATAGAGGAAGGTCGCGCCAATGAATAACGTCAAACGCAGTGCACTGTTCGGTTTCTGCTCGCTGGGTTCCGCTTGCCTGGGCGCCCTGCTCCCGGTCACCCAGGCGTTGGCCGAGCCGACGCTTTACCTGGGCATGAACGGCGGCACCATGGAGCGGTTGTACGCCGACAAGGTCTTGCCGGCTTTCGAAAAGGCCAACAACGTCAAGGTGGTGATCGTGCCGGGCACTTCGGCCGACATCCTCGCCAAGGTCCAGGCCAGCAAGGGCAACCCACAGATGCACGTGATGTTCCTGGACGACGGCATCATGTACCGCGCCATCGCCATGGGGCTGTGCGACAAGCTGCAAGACAGCGCGCCGTTGGCGCAGATTCCGGCCAAGGGGCGCATCAAGGACCAGGCCGTCGCCGTCAGCCTCGGCGTCACCGGGCTGGCCTACAACACGCGGCTGTTCAAGGAAAAAGGCTGGAACACGCCGACGTCGTGGATGGACCTTGCCGACCCGCGATTCAAGGACAAAGTGGTATTCCAATCCATGGCCTCGTCCACCTTCGGCCTGCACGGGTTCCTGATGTTCAACCGGATCCAGGGCGGCAGCGAAACCGATGTCGAGCCGGGCTTCAAGGCGTGGCCGAACACGGTCGGGCGTAACGTGCTGGAGTACATCCCCAGCTCGGCGAAAATCTCCGAAATGTTGCAGACGGATGAAGCGGCGCTGTTCCCGCTGACGCCGACCCAAGTCACCGCCTTGAAACTCAAGGGCATGCCGGTCGAATACGCGCAACCGAAGGAAGGCGCGGTGGTGCTGAACGTCGCCGAATGCGCCGTCGCCCAGAACAGCGAACCCGAACTCGCACAGAAACTCGCCGCGTTCCTGCTGACCCCCGAAGCCCAGGCCATCGCCCTGGAAGAAGGCGACCAGATCCCGTCCAACCCCAACACGCCGACCACCGACAAGACTCGCGGCCAGGTGGAAGCAATGAAAAAATACCTGGAAACCGCGATTGCGGTGGATTGGGATCAGGTCAACGAACAACGTCCGGCCTGGAACGCGCGGTGGAACCGCAGCATCGAGCGCTAGGACCGCTGGCGCTGCCTTTTTTGTTTATCATGCGGGCCTGCGCTGGTTTCATTATGGCGCTCGGCCCCCTTGATGACAGCGACCTCCACCATGCACACCCTCACCCAACTCCAAACCAGCCAGCTATCGGGCATTACCCGATTGAAGCTGTCATGCGACCTGACGGTGTTCCCCCAGGAAATCTTCGAGCTGGCGGACTCGCTGGAAATCCTCGACCTGAGCGGTAACCAGCTCGACAAGTTGCCCGACGATCTGCACCGCCTGACCCACCTGAGGGTGCTGTTCTGCTCGGATAATCACTTCACCGAACTGCCCGAATGCCTGGGCCGTTGCAGCGCATTGACCATGGTCGGCTTCAAGGCCAACCAAATCGAACGCGTCACCGGTGCGGCGTTGCCGCCGCTGCTGCGCTGGCTGATCCTGACCGATAACCGCATCAGCCAACTGCCGGCGGAGCTGGGCCAACGCCCGCATCTGCAAAAACTGATGCTGGCCGGTAATCGCCTGCGCGCGTTGCCGGAGAGCCTGGCCCAGTGTCATCGCCTCGAATTGCTGCGTGTTTCCGCCAATCAGTTGGCCGAGCTGCCGTCGTGGTTGTTGGAACTGCCAAGGCTCAGTTGGCTGGCCTACGCCGGCAACCCACTGGAAGCGGAAGCCGACGCCCGGGCGCTGCATATCGCGACGCCGATCGACTGGTCGCAACTGAGCTTGCAAGCCTCATTGGGCGAAGGCGCTTCGGGCGTGATCCATCAAGCACTGTGGCAACCGCCGGGCCAGGCCGGGCGCAACGTCGCGGTCAAGCTCTACAAAGGCCAGATGACCAGCGACGGCTCGCCGTTGCATGAGATGCATGCGTGCATCACCGCCGGTAAGCATGCAAACCTGATCGAAGTGTTGGGCCAGGTTGCCGGTCACCCTGAGCAACAGGCCGGACTGGTGATGGCCTTGATCGGACCCGAATACCGCAACCTGGCCGGGTTGCCGAGCCTGGAATCCTGTACGCGCGACGTGTATGCCGATGAACTGCGCCTGGGCGCCGACGTGGCCATGCGCATCGCCCGGGGCATTGCCTGTGTGGCGGGTCATCTGCATCGGCAAGGCCTTACCCATGGGGATCTGTATGGCCACAATATCCTCTGCAATGACCAAGGCGATTGCCTGCTGGGGGATTTTGGCGCGGCGTCTTTCCATGCCACGGTTGATGACAGGCAGACACGCGCGTTGCAACGCATCGAGGTGCGGGCCTTCGGGATTCTGCTGGGAGAACTGCTTGCGCGGATCGATCCGGCGCTGGGTACCGAGGACCTTGCACGACTGCAAGACCTGGAGGCGCGCTGCTGTCAGCCGGATGTGCTGGCGCGGCCCGGGTTTGACGAGATTGAAGACTTTCTGGACGACCGTGGCGAGGGAGCTTGCTCCCGCTCGGCTGCGAAGCAGCCGTAAAACCGGCGAATGCGGTGTATCTAAAGCTCCACATTCGGCAGTTTTGGGGCCGCTTCGCGACCCAGCGGGAGCAAGCTCCTTCGCCACAGGTGGTTGGACGACCTTAAGTGAACAGCGTTACGTCAGGACGAGGGTTTAACCCGCCAAGCCGACAAACATGTCCTGCACGTCGTCATGGTTGTCGAGGCCTTCGAGGAAGGCCTCGACTTCAGCCATCTGCTCATCGGTCAGGCCGCTGACCGGGTTTTTCGGCTGATAGCCCAATTTGGCGGACAACACCGTGAAGCCCTGCTCCGGCAACGCCTTTTGTACGGCGTCGAGATCGGCAGGCTCGGTGATGAACAGCGTCGCACCGTCCTCGCCGGGTTCGAAATCCTGGGCTCCGGCCTCGATGGCGGCCATTTCCGGATCCGCGTCCGGGCTGTCCGGGGCGGCCTCGATCATGCCGACGTGATTGAAATCCCAGGCCACCGAGCCCGAAGCGCCAAGTTGGCCCTTGCGGAACGCGACGCGGATCTCGGCGACGGTACGGTTGATGTTGTCGGTGACGCACTCAACGATCAGCGGCACCTGATGGGGCGCAAAACCTTCGTAGGTGACACGATGGTATTGCACGGTCTCGCCAAGCTGGCCGGAACCCTTCTTGATCGCACGTTCCAGGGTCTCGCGGGGCATCGAGGCCTTTTTCGCCTGCTCGACCACCAGCCGCAAGTGCGCGTTGGTCGCGACATCGGCGCCGTTGCGCGCGGCAATGGTGATTTCCTTCACCAGCTTGCCGAAGATCTTGCCCTTGGCGTTGGCAGCCGCTTCTTTGTGTTTAACCTTCCACTGTGCGCCCATTACTCACTCTCTTGTCTGACGCGCCGAGACATCTGCCGGCCGGCGCTGTGGCGCAAGTTTATACGCCCACAACCAGCTGATCGACCAAAAAATCGTTCCCGCTTCATCGACATTTTCACTACATGCTGTAGGGCGTTTCCGAAATAGCGATTCGGGCACGGCGTCATACGCTGGGGTTTCGTACCCTTCGCACTTCTCTCCGTGAAAATATGGGCGGCAATGCGCAACGATATGGAAAATCCCTTCAGCCTGACGATCATGCAAAGCGACATGCGCCTGCATGTCCTGGGGCTCAACGGCCGGGAAGCCCTCAATCAGCCGTACCGCTTCGACCTCGACCTGATTGGCCAGGAGCCGCCGATCAGTCCCGACGCGTTATTGGGCCAAGCGGCCTTCCTGCGCCTGGACGGTGAGTCCGGCATACACGGGATCGTGCACAGCGTGAGCCTGAGCGCCGAGGCTGCGCACCGCGTCGGCTACCGGCTGACGCTGGTGCCGTACATCCAGCAACTGGAACAAGGACTGCGACGTCGAGTTTTTCATCGGCTCACCGTTGTGCAGATCCTGCAGCGCCTGCTGGAAGAAAACGCAATTCCCGCCCTCAGCTATCGCTTCGAACTGCCAAATGGACATTACCCGTGTCGGCCATTTTGTATCCAGTACGAGGAAAGCGACCTGACGCTGCTGCAGCGGCTATGCGAAGAAGAAGGCATTCATTACCACTTCGAACACAGCCCCCTGGGTCACGTCATGGTATTTGCCGAGGATCCGAAGAGCTTTCCCGTACAGGCGGTTGAACTCCTGATGGAGGCGGATAAAGTCGGCGCCATTACGCGGTTGTATCAACGCCACCATTCAATACCTCCAGGTCCGCCCCACGGATTTCGCGATCGTGCAGCGGCCGAAACGGCCGACACCGCGAACCCCGCATCCGAGGCGGCGCACGAAAGAAAGCGTGACGACCCGACACGGATTCACCGTTTCCAGGCAGGCCGGCGGCATCTGGAACGGTTGCGCTACCGAAAACGAGAGATCCATGGGCACACCCTCTCGCCGGCCCTGCGCAGCGGTCATATCGCGCGGATCGATGGGCACCCGGTATCGACGTTCAACGACCAATGGCTGATTACCGAGGTTCGGCATCGCGGGCGACAATTTTCGATTCTTGAAACGAACCTGCCAACCCCACCCGCGGCAAAGGACTACCGCAATCAGTTCTGCGCGATTCCTTGGTCCTCCGTGTACCGACCGCTCCTCGTGCATCCCAAGCCATGCGTACCTGGCAATCACCTCGCCTATGTACTCGGTCCGCCTGGCCAGGCCGCGACATCCGACCTACAGGGCCGGGTCATGGTCAGCCTCTGGAACCGCGACGACGAAGGCATTGCGCTGCCCGTGTCGTGCCTGACGCCCGGCGATCACCCTTCGTTGCTGGCCGGTAGCGAGGTGCTGGTGAGCTTCCTCGACGGCGATCCCGACCGACCGGTCCTTTGCGTGGGATTGCTCGAGCCCGGCCCGGGCAATGGTGGCCCCACGTCGCCCCGCCCCTTGGCGCCGAGCAACGACAATACGGGTTTATTGTTCGAGTGGCTCTTGAACCCACCAGACATCACCCCTTGAGAAAGCCCATGAGCTGGCCGGAAAAATGGGTTCCCGCCGGCTGCATGGCGAGAGCATTTCGCGAGCGGATCATAAATTCATCGACGCAACCTGATCTGGCTCATGCAAACCCAGCGAAACGGGCTTAAAGTGCAAGCACAACGCTGCTCTAGACAGCGCTTTACCCTGATGGCTGGAGATACCCGCATGCCCTGGAAAAATTCCGCAAACCGTTACAGTACCGTCACGGTCACCTTGCATTGGCTGATGCTGGTGCTGTTGGCAGTGGTTTATGCCTGCATTGAGTTCCGAGGCATTTTCCCCAAGGGCAGCGGCGGCCGAACGCTGATCAAGGAAGCGCATTTCATGCTGGGCCTGACCGTGTTCGTGTTGGTATGGCTACGCCTGTTTGCTCGCAGCATGGGCAAGGCCCCGGCGATTTTCCCGGCTTCGCCCGCATGGCAAACATTCCTGGCGCGCCTGATGCACTGGGCGTTGTACCTGTTCATGATCGCGATGCCTCTGCTGGGCTGGTTGATCACCAGCGCCGAAGGACACCAAGTGATGTTCTACGGATTTGATTTGCCACTGCTTGTCGAACCGGACAAGGCGTTGGCCAAGCAAGTGGAAGGCTGGCATGTGCTCGGCGGCACCATTGGCTATTGGTTGATTGGCCTGCATGCGCTGGCGGGGCTGTATCACCACTACGTGGTGCGCGATAACACGTTGCTGCGGATGATGCCCAAGCGCGGCTGAAGACAGTCACTGGAATCCCCGGCGGCCTTGCAAGCCGCCGGTGTGGACAAAGATCAGCCGAGTGCCGGCGGCAAACTGCCCGGCCTCGACCCGAGCCTTGAGCAGCAACAGTGCCTTACCGGTATACAACGGCTCCAGCTCGATCTGCGCGGTGGTTTCGATGAAGGCTGTGAGCCCTTCGTCAACCCGGGCAAATCCGCCACGACTGCCGTCAATCAGTTCATAAAGCGGATTGCCCAACCCCGCCTCTTTCACGATGCCTTCGACTTGCTGCTTCACGCCGTGGCTTTCGGGGACCGCCAGGACGCCATGGACCGGACGCCTTCCCGCCTCCGCCAGCACCAGGCCGGCCAACGACGTTCCAGTGCCGCACGCCAGCCACCACCCGTGATAATCGCTCCACCCCAAACCCGCCAATTGATCGCGAACGCTGGTCTCCCAGATCATGCAGCCCTGCGCGCCAGGCAACCCCGAGCCGCCTTCAGGGATCGGCCACAACTGCGGATATTGCGCCTGCCAGGGCGTCCAGAAATCCGCATCATGGCGCCTTCGATACCCTTCATAACCCAACCAGTGCAGCGTCATGCCGAACGCTTTCAAGTCGAGTACCGTCGGCGTTTCCTGAAGATGGCCACGCAGCAGTCCCACCGTTGGGAAACCGAATCGTTGGCCCGCCGCCGCCAACGCGTGCAGGTGATTGGAGTAGGCGCCGCCAAGGCTGATGATCCCCTCCGCACCTGACGCATGGGCGCCACGCAGATGATGGAGCAGCTTGAACCACTTGTTGCCACTGATCAGCGAATCGATCCGGTCCAGGCGCAACACCGCCACCTCGACGCCAGCATCGGCGAGCCAGTCCAGGTGAAGGGGTTCGAGGCGAGGCTGGGGGTGCCAGTCGAGGGCGTGAAGGAGCATGGCTGTGGGCCGGTTGGAAAACAGGCCGGCATATTAACAGCTGGTCGCGCGCACCCTGACATCGAAAAAACTGTGGGAGCGAGCCTGCTCGCGATAGCGGTGGGTCAGCCAACACTTCTGAAACTGACTAACCGCCATCGCGAGCAAGCTCGCACAGGTACTGATCTGACTTCTTAAGCCTCGGGCATTTTCCGGAAGCCCACCGCCAGCCGGTTCCAACCGTTGATGGCGTTGATCGCCACGGTCAGGTCGACCATTTCCTTGGGCGTGAAGTGCTCGTTCAGCAGTTCGTAGTCGGCGTCGGGCGCGTGGGTCTCGCTCAGGCGCGTCAGGGCTTCGGTCCAGGCCAGCGCGGCGCGCTCACGACCGGTGAAGAACGGCGTCTCGCGCCAGGCGGTCACGGCATATAAACGCCGCTCGGTCTCGCCGTCCTTGCGCGCATCGGCGGTGTGCATGTCGATGCAGTACGCGCAGCCATTGATTTGCGAAGAGCGCAGCTTGACCAATTCGATCAAGGACTTTTCCAGGCCCAGTTTAGAGACCGCGTTCTCCAGGCCCAGCATGGCTTTATAGGCATCAGGGGAGGCGGCATAGAAATCGATACGCGGTTGCATGATGAACTCCTGAACAATTGGGTGTAGCGCTACGTTAGCCCTGCACTGGCGCGGGACAAATAGCCAATTGTTGGGAAGTTCGGGTGGCCAATGGAGACCGAGACGCCTATGGAAATGACGCAAGCTTCTGTGGCGAGGGAGCTTGCTCCCGCTCGGCTGCGTAGCAGTCGTAAACCGGTTGGCACGGTTTAACAGATATACCGAGGGGCCTGGTTTCAGGGCGGCTGCGCCACCCAGCGGGAGCAAGCTCCCTCGCCACAAGGGCACGGCGTGCTTTCGAAGGGTGTCACGCTCGGCTGCGCAGCCATTGCAGGAAGCGTTTCTTGGCGACCGGCTTGGGCAGTTCGCGGGTCAGGTTCTGGGCCAGGTGGATGCGCACGTCCAACAGGTTTTTCATGGCGTCGCCGATGTCGCGACGGGCCTCGAGGCAAGGTTTGAGGTAGCTGTTCTCGATGCGATAAAGCGTGCAGAAAGTCTTGGCATTGAAATTCGCCAACGCCGCTTGTTCGGCGACGATCCCGGCTTCGCCGATCACTTCGCCCGGCCCCATGCGGCCACCCTCGAGAGGCTGGCCGTTACGTAGGAGGCTCACACTGACGACGCCGGACTCGATGATGAACAGATGATCGCTGACCTCCCCGGCGGCCAGGATCACCTCGCCGGCGCGAAACGTCTGCAGGGTCATGTTCTGGCTGAAGGTGTCTTTTTCGTCCGGGCGCAGCGTGGAAAAAATGCTCGAGCTTTCCAGCAACGCACGGGGCCGCGACACCGCCAGGGCCGCAGTGCTTTCGCTGGTGGATAGCAGGCTCACGCCCGATGCATGCAGATGCCGAAACGCCAAGTCGAACAGTTGATTGCGCACCTCGCGTTTCTGCCCCATAGAGGCCACGAACCCGCTGATTTCATATTCCGCCCCGGCGCTGCTGGTGCCCTTGAGCGTGACGCAGGGCGCCGGGCTGGCAAGCAGTGCACGACAGCCGATCATCGCCCGTTCCAGCGCTTCGATCACTTTTTGCGGTCGCGCATGGGGGCTGACCTGAATGCTGATGGACAAACCATGCATATCGCTCGGTCGGCTGAAATTGACGATCTTGGCTTTCGCCGCCAGCGAGTTGGGGATCACCGCCATGCTGCCCTGGGAGGTCTGCAACCGCGTGGCACGCCAGTCGATGTCGGTGACCCGGCCTTCGGTGCCGTCGATGGAAATCCAGTCATCGACTTGATACGGCTTGGTGGTGTTGAGCACGATGCCGGAAAACACGTCGCTGAGGGTGCTCTGCAAGGCCAGGCCGACGATGATCGCCATCGCGCCGGAGGTTGCCAGCACGCCCTTGACCGGCAGGTCCAGCACATACGCCAAAGCCGCGATGACCGCGACCAGGAAGATCACCGCGCCGAGCAGATCCTGCAACAGCCGCCCCGTATGGCCGACCCGTTGCATCATGACCGCACCGATCATCACGGTCAGGGTCCGCGCGGCAAACAGCCACCACGCAATCTGCAGGCCGGTAGCCGCCAGGTGCCGAGGCACGTCATCGACCCACTGCGCGGTCTGCATGGGGTTGAGGCCTTCGTTGAACAGCAGCATGCTGAACAACATGAAAATCACCAGCCGCCCGCCGATCTTCCAGTACATCCGTTCGGCACTGACGAACCGCCACGCCAGCAAATCGAGCACAAGCAACGCCAAGGCACTGAGCAGCGGGTGGGCGGTGATCAGGGAGAACATCGGGGACAGCTCCAGGAGGGTCGTTGGCGTGAAGATTGGCACAGAATCAACACGCTGTAGAGATCACCACAAGACTCCTTGTGGGAGCGAGCCTGCTTAGCTAGCCATCCATCCGCCCAAAGCGCCCGGAATGAAAATCCTCGAAGGCCTGGTGAATCTCCTGCTCGCTGTTCATCACGAACGGACCATGGCCGACAATCGGCTCGTCGATGGGCTCGCCGCTGAGCAGCAACACCACGGCGTCGTTATCGGCTTGCAGATTCACCTGGTCGCCGGCCCGATCGAACAAGGCCAGTTGCCCCGCCTCGACCCGCTCGCGGCCATTGACCTGGACCGTACCTCGCAGCACCACCAGCGCCGTGTTATGGCCCGCTTGCAAATCGAGGGTCAGGTCCTTGCCGGCATTCAAGCGAATATCCCAGACCTCGATGGGCGTGAAGGTCTTCGCCGGGCCCCGATGCCCCTCGAAACTCCCGGCGATCAGCCGCAGGCTGCCAGCGTTATCCTTCAAGGCAATGTTGGGGATGTCACTCTTGAGCAGGGTCTGGTAGCCGGCCGGGGCCATTTTGTCCTTGGCCGGCAGGTTGACCCACAACTGGACCATTTCCATGAACCCGCCTTGTCGAGCGAAGGTTTCGGAATGGAATTCCTCATGGATGATCCCGGAGGCGGCGGTCATCCATTGCACATCACCAGGGCCGATCTTGCCGCCGCTGCCGGTGGAATCACGGTGTTCAAGCTCGCCCTGATAGACGATGGTCACGGTCTCGAAACCGCGATGGGGATGCTGGCCGACGCCACGTCGCTCTGAAGTAGGGGAAAATTCGCTGGGCGCCGCGTGGTCCAGCAGCAGGAACGGACTGATGTGCTTGCCCAGGTTGTCGTAGGAAAACAACGTGCGGACCGGAAAGCCGTCGCCGACCCAGTGGGTCCGCGGGCTGGTATAGAGGCCGATGATGTTTTTCAAACTGTGTCTCCAAATCAGGTGTTGCGACTCGATGGACACAGCTTAAAACCCGTACCGTTGATGCACCAGACTGCAAAAACCGGCCATAGCGTTCTATTTACAGAACAGCCAACAAGCTCGCTTTACCTTAAAGATGATTGCGCTTGGCAAATTCCGACAGCCCCACCAGGGAAGTGAGACCGAGCTTTTCCAACAGGCGCGTCTTGTAGGTACTGACCGTTTTCGGACTGATGAACAATGCATCGGCGATGTCCTTGCCACGCATGCCCATCGACAGCATCCGCAGGATGGACAGCTCACGGGTGGAGAGGCTTTCCAGGGCCTGCTGTTCGCCACGCTGGTGAAAATCCAGCCTGACAGGCATTTGAGGGAAATAGGAATAGCCGGATTTCAACGCGTGAATCGCCTTGATCAGCTCCTTCAGGTCGCTTCTCTTGGTGACAAACCCCCTCGCCCCGGCCGCGATACAACGGTTGCAGAAATGCTGGGCATCCTGGGAAGTGAACACCAGCACCGCGCAGCCGGGAAATTCCATCAGGATCCAGACCAGCAGGTCCAGGCCATCGAAACCATTCATCACCAGGTCCAGGATCACCAGGTCGGCCCGCGCCTCCTTGATCTGCGCCTTGGCCTCAGCCACGCCGCTGACGTCACTGATATTGGTAAACCCTTCGTTCTGGCACACGAGCCGCAAAGCGCCACGTATGACAGGGTGATCATCCACGATCATTACATGCTTCAAGACAGCTCCCCGAATGAATGCAAACCACGCCGATGCTCAAACTGCAGCGGACTGTTACACAAGCGATAGGCCGCGCCACCTGTCAGACCTGACAGTGCCGACTAACGGTGCGATCAGCTTCCCAGGCCCCGCCTGCAGGCATGGGGCCAAGGCTGGGCCGACTCGCTGGCCTCGGGGTCAATGAAGGTCATCAGGCGTTCCAGCACGGCCGAATCGGGCAACGCGGCAGTGGTCACCTGCAAGGAGGGCGGATGCGCGACGGGCACCGATTCCAGGTGCGCTTGCTGGGCGTTATAGATCATTGAATGACGAACCTGCAGGTTGCCGCGCAAGAATCCGGTCAGATCCAGTGATCCGCTTGCAAGGCCGGCATTGACCAGGATCAGGTCGAAAGGCTTGCTGCCGTATTCCACCAACGTCAGGAATTCCTCCAGGCTACCCACCGGCGCGATGCAGAAATAGCCGTGATGATTGAGCAGCCGTTCAAGCTTCATCCGATGATAATGCTCCGTGTCGGCAATCATGATTCGTAGTGCTTTGTTCGGCATGGCAGGCATTCCAATGGCAACGCGGCAGGTGTAGACCGGGTCGGAAACGTTAAGTCGCGACAGGCTAGAGGAAGGTTTTTTAGGACGCTGTAGGACAATTCCCAAATAAAGCACGGAAAAATCCGCGCCCGACTTGCGGCTCAGGGCGCCTTGGTCTGGCGGTGATCGGGTGAAGCCTGAAGAGGTTCGCCGGCGGGCCCGGAGGGGGCGGACTCTCCAGCCATATAAAAGTGCAGCCGTTCCGTGAGGTGCTCCATCGCCCGGCACACCGCTTCCACCGATTCGGTGAGCGCCGCGTTGATACCCTCGCGACAAGCGCTTTCCAGCGCGTCGCATGCCACCACCAGCGGCTCTGCCTGGATAATCCGTGCGCCGCCCTTGATCCGATGCGCCAGGTCGGCCAACCCGGACACGTCATGGCGCGAAGACAAATCCAGCAATCGCGCCTTGTCCATGGCGTTGCTGGCGACCAGTTCCTTCAACAACGGGTGAATCGACAGCCTGTCGCCACCGGCCAGCTGTTCCAGGGTGGTCAAATCGAAGTCGCCCGTGGAGGCCGGCGCGTCGCGCTGGGGCGTGATCAATACCAGGCGCGCGTTCAATTGCTGCAGGCTGATGGGTTTGAACAGGCAGTCATCCATGCCTGCCTCGATGCAGCGAGCCGTTTCCTCGGGCTGGGCATTGGCCGTGAACCCCAGGATCACCGTCGGCGACAAAGCCCCGGCCCGCTCCTCTTCGCGGATGGCACGGGCCATTTCATAACCGCTCATCAACGGCATGTTGCAGTCGGTGATGAGCACGTCGAACTGCCCGTCGCGCCAGGCACGCAGCCCTTGGACGCCGTCTTCAGCCTGCTGCACCGGGTGCCCCAAGTACCTCATCTGCTGGCACAGCAGCAAACGATTGGCTGGATGATCATCAACGACCAGGATCTTCAGCACCTGGCCCAGCGGCGTCTGAACCTCGACTGCGGGCACGCGGGGCAACGCCTCCAGCAACGGCACCGCCAGCCGGATCTCGACTTGCGTGCCCTGCCCCGGCACGCTGCTCAACGCCAGGGTGCCGCCCATCATTTCACACAGGGTGCGGCTGATCACCAACCCCAGCCCGGAGCCACCGCGAGCGCCCTGGGCGTGGTCGCCGACCTGGGTGAACGGGCTGAACAGGCGTTGCTGGTCTTGCGCCGAAATGCCCGGGCCGGTGTCTTCGATCAACACGCGGATGGCCAGGCGCTTGTCCTCCCCAGCCGGCTCAGCTCCAAGGCTCAGGCGTACCTGGCCTTGTTCGGTGAACTTGATGGCGTTGCTCAGTACGTTGGAAAGGATCTGCTTGAAGCGCAGCGGGTCGATCAAAACGTCATGGTCGCTGGCTGCATCCAGGTCCAGATCCAAGGACAGCTGTTTTTCCCGGGCCAGGCCATCAAACATCCGCGCCACGGCCTCGATCAGTTCGCGCAAATTGGCCCGCGTCGGCACCAGGGACAGCTTGCCGGATTCGATGCGAGCGATGTCGAGGATGTCACCGATCAGGTCCAGCATGCCTCGGGCGGCACCTGAGGCCACTTCGATGGCCGACTTGTCCATGACGCCCTGGTCGGCTTTTTTCAGGGCCAGTTCCAGCATGCCGATCACGGCGTTCATTGGCGTGCGGATTTCATGGCTCATCGTCGCCAAGAACGTGGTCTTGGCCCGGTTGGCGTCGTCGGCGCTGGCCTTGGCCACGCGCAACTGTTCCAACAGCCGTCGCAGGTAGACAACCCAGCCCAACACCAGCAGCAGGAGCAGCGCGGCGATGGCAAACCCTTGGACAATCGCAGTGCGATGGCGCAGCCAGTAGCTGTCGTTGATCACCACCTCACTGCGCCAGCGGTTGGTGAGCTCGTCCATTTCCTCTGGGGAAATGCTCAGCAGTGCCTTGTCCAGGATCGAGTAGAGCTCGGTCGCGTTGCGGCTCGTCGCCAAGGCAACGCGGATGGGCACCGTGCCCACGGTGCTGGTGACTTGCAATGTGTCGCGGTACTGGCGCGAGATCATGTAGCGGGCACTGATCAGCGAATTGATCGCACCATCCGCCCGGCCCGCGGCGACCATGGCCATGGCATCGGCCATGTTTTGCGCCGGCACCCGTTGCACGCCGGGGAACTGCTCCGACAGGTACTCACGCAACACGTTGCCACGCACCAGCGCCAGCCGCTTGCCGGCCATCCGGTCCACGGTCAGGGCGTCCGAGGCTTTGGCCGGCACCACCAGCACGAAAGGGCTTGTCAGGTACGGGCGGGTGAAGCGCAGTTCATTTTCAAGCTCGGCGCTGGGGATCGCGGTTGCCAGGACATCGGCCTTGCCAGTGGCGATCCGGGCGATCAGGTCGTCCACCGAGTCGCCACGCTGGATGTCGAATTTCAGCCCGGTGCGCAAGCTGATCCTGGCCAGCACATCGGCACCGATGCCGCGCAATTGGCCTTGCTCATCGAAGAAGGTCAACGGCAGGAAATCCGCGCTGACGGCTACGTTGATACGCGGATGAGCATCGAGCCAGCGCTGTTCATTGACGCTGAAATGCAACGCTTGCCGGCCCGGCACGCTCGCCCCACCGGCGCTCCAACGCCGCAGGATGCCCATGCGTTCGCCGACGGGAATGGCCTGCAGCGCGGCATTGACGACGCGCAACAGGCGCCCGTTCTCGCGGCTGACCGCAAAGGCGAACGGCTGCACTTCCATGCGGGAGAAATCCGCCAGTTGTACGTTGTTCAGGTAGTTCTTGCTGATCAGGTAATGGGCGCTGATCGAATCCCCCAGATAAACGTCGGCCTGGCCGAACGCCACGGCGCCGATGGCGCTCAAGGTCGAGGGGAACAGCTGCAACGTGGCGTCCGGATAAAAAGCTTCGACCGTTTCCGGTGGCAAGTAGTGATAAAGCATGGCCAGCCGTTTGCCCGCCAGGTCCGCCGGCAGCTCTTCGCTGTCGTCGACACGGGTCACCAGCGTCGGCACGTCATCGGCATACGTCCGTGACATCGCCAATGCGGGGTCGCCGGCCTCGAAACCGTTGGCGGTGCCGAGCAGATCGATTTCCCCGCCATGCAGGGCCTGGAGTGATGCATCCCGCGACGCGTACCGCCGCACCTGTATGTCGATGTGCAACAGCTGACCCAGCAACTGTGCATAGTCAGCCGTCAGGCCTTCATAATCGCTGCCATTGCCGGTGATGCTGAACGGCGGGTAATCCGGTGCCGAGGCACCCAGGAGCAACGTGCCCTTGCGTCGCAGCCAGGTCCGGTCAGCCTCGTCCAGGGTCACCGAATAGTCGTTCACAGCAGAACGCCCGAGCACATGCAGCGACTCGGGTGCCGCACCCACCTGGGGCGCCACACTTGATAGACCCAGCCATATCGCCGCCAGGCCTGTGCGCAGGAACAGCATCATTCGATCAGGTTTCGCTTGGCGAAATCGGCCCGGACGCTACATCAGCGACCGGCTGATCGGTTCAAACTGCCAATGCGAGGGAACAGTGAACCGTCCACGTACCTCCCGGAAAACCAGGAGGAGCGTGAGGTGAGTGTAGGAAGTTTCTGAGGAATTTCCTGGCGGGCTTGCGATTGTTCTGTAGGAGCTGGCGAAGCCTGCGATCTTTCTCTTGGAACTCAGGTGTCGGGAAAAGATCGCAGCCTCGCTTCGCTCGGCAGCTCACACAGCGGCCAATCGCAAATCGCGCTCCGGCCGAGCCTGCCCGCGATTGTTTCCATGCTCATAGAGCGAGCCGGCGATCTCATCGGCGCGCACCGGCAGGATCGACAGCAAGGTGTCGCTCAGCCCGTGGCTGGCCTGGCAGAAACCCTGCATGTAGATCGCCGCCTTGCAGCGCTCGTCGGTGATCAACTTGTAGTTGCGATCCACCTCGAAATCCCCGAGGTACTGCGCCAACGGTTCGAGCAAGGTGCGGTGCATCTGGCGTTCGTAGCCGGTGGCGAGCACCACCGCGTCGTATCGGCGCACCGACAACTCGCCAGTGGCGTTGTTGCGCACCGCCAGCTCCACGCCATCCTTGGTCGCGGTGGCTTTCTCCACCGTGGTCAGGGTGCGGAACCCATGACGGGCGATGCCCGAGACTTTCTGACGATAGAAAATCCCGTAGATGCGCTCGATCAGGTCGATGTCCACCACCGAATAATTGGTGTTGTGGTACTCGTTGACCAGGCGCTCACGTTCGCTGTGGGGCTGCTGGAACACCAGGTCGGTGAATTCCGGCGAGAACACTTCGTTGACGAACGGGCTGTCATCCGCCGGCTTGAGGGCCGAGCCGCGCAGGATCATGTCGACCTGCACCGACGGGAAGCTGTCGTTGAGGTCGATGAACGCTTCCGCCGCGCTCTGCCCGCCGCCGATGATCGCAACGTTCATTGGCTGGCCGCTCGTGCACGGTTGGCTTGCCATGCGCTCCAGGTACTGCGAGTGATGGAACACCCGAGCGTCATCCTTGAACGTCTTGAACGCCTCGGGAATGCGCGGCGTGCCACCGGCACTGACCACCACTGAACGGCTGATGCGCACGCACTCTTCCCCTTCGCGGGTGCGGGAAATCACCCGCAAGGCTTCGACCTGCTGGTGATGCAGCACCGGTTCGATGCGCAGCACTTCCTCGCCGTAGCGGCTCTGCCCGGCGAATTGCGCCGCTACCCAGCGCAGGTAGTCGTTGTACTCCATGCGGCACGGGTAGAACGTCCCGAGGTTGATGAAATCCACCAGGCGGCCATGGTGCTTGAGGTAATTGACGAACGAGTAAGGGCTGGTGGGGTTGCGCAGGGTCACCAGGTCCTTGAGGAAGGAAATCTGCAGCTCGCTCTGGGTCACCAGGGTGTTGCCGTGCCAGCGATAGTCAGCCTGTTTGTCGAGGAACAGCACGTCCAGTTCGCCCTGCACCGGGCCACGCTCCTGCAGCGCGATGGCCAGCGCCAGGTTCGAGGGGCCGAAGCCAATGCCGATCAAGTCGTGAACGTGGGGCGCTGCAATTGCCTGAGTCATGTCCAGTGTCCTCTGGAAAAGCCCCTCAACAGGGCACGAAAGCCGGGTGACCTGTTCGGCGCGCATCGGGCCGCCAGATCGTCTGTTGAGAGGAACGAAGAGGATGTCAGAAAATTTACCGCCGCAGGATTCACGCCGGGTGAATCAGGTCGCGTCCCACTGCCGTACGCGAACGCGGCAATGCTTCATGGCGTTGACGATGTGTTTTTCCACCAGGGCGCGGGAAATGCCCAGGCGCTCGGCAATCTGCGAATGGGACAGGCCTTCGAGTTTGCGCAGCAGAAAGCTTTCGCGGCACAGCGGTGGCAACTCGGCCAGGGCGCGTTGCAGCATGTCCAGGCGTTGGCCGTGGTCGAGGCTGGTATGGGGCGACGGGGTGAAGAAGCGTTCTTCTGTGTCGAGCACGTCGAGGGATTCGGATTGGCGCAGCGTGTTGCGCCGATGCCCATCGATCACCAGGTTCAGTGCGGTGCGATACAAGAACGCCCGCGGCTGCTCGATGGGCGTATCGCTGGCGCGCTCCAGCACCCGCACATAAGCGTCATGCACCACATCTTCGGCCGCCTGGCGGTTGCCTAGCCTGGCGTTCAGGAAACACACCAGCTCGCGATAGTAGTTTTCCAACATGACTCCCGTGCGCAGTGACTGCGACAGCTTTCCCTGGGCCCCTCGGCATGCCGGAAAACGCATGGCACGATGGTGGCAGATTCAATCGCGTAATTTATAGTAATTCTCATATAGATTTAAAGCTTTGGTTTGCATCAGGCCGGATTCGTAGTGCCGAGCACTGCATTTGTGGCGAGGGGATTTAGCGAAACGTCGCACCGCCCCGCTGGGCTGCGCAGCAGCCCCTCAGGGCCAACAACTCGGTGTTGCCAGATATTTTGAGTAGCAGGTTTTGGGGCTGCTGCGCAGCCCAACGGGGATAAATCCCCTCGCCACAGATAAATCCCCTCACCACAACATCACCTGACCTGGTTATTGCGCTGCCCTTCCGCCGACCGCTACCAAGTATTTCATCCCGCTAAATTCCCGCCCGCAACACTCGTCTACCAGAACAGCCTCCCGTCCCGCCCCTCCGTGCGACGGGCCCGACATCACCGGCCGGAACCCAGCATGAAACGTCCCCGCCTCACCCGCCCCGTCTGGCTCCTGACCTTCGCCCTGCTGCCGGCCGTGGCCTTCGCTGCGTGGCAAGCGGTCGGGCCCAATCAAGAGCCTGTCGCCACCGTCGCGGTCACCCGTGGCGATATCGAAAACAGCGTCACCGCCCTGGGCACCTTGCAACCGCGGCGCTACGTCGACGTCGGCGCCCAGGCGTCCGGGCAGATCCAGAAGATTCACGTCGAGGCCGGTGACGAGGTCACGGAGGGCCAACTGCTGGTTGAAATCGACCCGTCCACACAAAAAGCCAGGCTCGACGCCGGACGGTTTTCCATCGAAAACCTCCAGGCCCAGCTTCAGGAACAGCGCGCCCAACACGACCTGGCGCAGCAGAAATTCCATCGCCAGCAGCAACTCAAGGCCGGCGGCGCCACCCGCGAAGAAGACGTGCAGACCGCCCGGGCCGAGGTGCGCGCGACCCAGGCCCGCATCGACATGTTCCAGGCGCAGATCCGCCAGGCCCAGGCCAACCTGCGCAGCGATGAAGCCGAGCTGGGTTACACGCGCATTTATGCGCCGATGAGCGGCACCGTGGTCGCCATCGGCGCCCGGGAAGGCCAGACGCTCAACGCCCAGCAGCAGACGCCGTTGATCCTGCGCATCGCCCGGCTGTCGCCGATGACCGTCTGGGCAGAGGTTTCGGAAGCCGACATCGGCCACGTCAAGCCGGGCATGACCGCCTATTTCACCACCCTCGCCGGCGGCGGCCGGCGCTGGAGCAGCACTGTCCGGCAAATCCTGCCGGTGCCGCCGCGTCCGCTGGAAGCCAGCCAGGGCGGCAGTCCCTCCGGTGGCCGCAGCGGCAGCGAACGGGTGGTGCTCTACACGGTGTTGCTGGACGTGGACAACGCCGACCGCGCCTTGATGACCGACATGACTGCCCAGGTGTTTTTTGTCGCCGCCCAGGCCAAGGATGTGCTGACCGTGCCCATCGCCGCCGTGCAAGACGCCGATCAAGTGCGAGTGCTCGCCGACAACGGCGATGTCCAGTCACGCACCGTTCGTACCGGCGTCAGCGATCGCCTGCGCACGCAAATTGTCGACGGCCTGAGTGAAGGCGACCGCGTGCTGATTGGTCCGGCCAGCGGCAACGGAGGTTGAATGAACACGCCCCTGATCGAGCTGCGGGACATTCGCAAGGCCTACGGCGGCGGCGACAGCCCTCGGGTAGAAGTCCTGCGGGGCATCGACTTGTCCATTCACGCCGGCGAATTCCTGGCGATTGTCGGGGCGTCCGGCTCCGGCAAATCCACCTTGATGAACATCCTCGGCTGCCTCGACCGCCCTACCAGCGGCGAGTACCGCTTTGCCGGCGAAGACGTCGCCAGGTTGGGCAGCGATGAACTGGCCTGGCTGCGCCGCGAAGCGTTCGGCTTCGTGTTCCAGGGCTATCACCTGATCCCGTCCGGCACGGCCCAGGAAAACGTCGAGATGCCGGCCATCTATGCCGGCACCTCGGCCGCCGAGCGCCACGCCCGGGCCAGCGCCCTGCTCGAACGCCTCGGCCTGGCGAGCCGCACCGGCAACCGTCCCCATCAACTCTCCGGCGGGCAGCAGCAACGGGTGTCGATTGCCCGGGCCTTGATGAACGGCGGCCACATCATCCTCGCCGACGAGCCCACCGGCGCCCTCGACAGCCAGAGTGGCATCGAGGTCATGGCCTTGCTCGACGAACTGGCAAGCCAGGGCCACGTGGTGATCCTGATCACCCACGACCGCGAAGTCGCGGCCCGGGCCAAGCGCATTATTGAAATCCGCGACGGGTCGATCATCAGCGACAGCGCCACCGCCGCACCACAGGCCAATGCCAAGGCGTTGCAAGCCGTGGACCTGCGCCAGCGCCTGAGCGCCGGCAGCGAACACAACGGCGCCTGGAAAGGCGAACTGGTAGACGCGGTGCAAGCGGCCTGGCGGGTGATGTGGATCAATCGCTTTCGCACCGCCCTGACCCTGCTCGGCATCGTCATCGGCGTGGCCTCGGTGGTGGTCATGCTGGCCGTTGGCGAAGGCAGCAAGCGCCAGGTCATGGCCCAGATGGGCGCCTTTGGTTCGAACATCATTTACCTCAACGGCACAGCCCCCAACCCGCGCGCGACCAAGGGCATCATCAGCGAACAGGACATCGCCGCCCTCGCTGCCCTGCCCGAAGTGCAACGCATCATGCCGGTCAACGGCAAGAACGCCAGCGTGCGTTTCGCCAATCTCGACCACACCAGCTACGTGGGCGGCAACGACACGAATTTCCCGATCATCTTCAATTGGCCGGTGGCCCAGGGCACCTATTTCAGCGACGCCGATGAACGCAGCGCCGCGGCGGTGGCAGTGATCGGGCACAAGGTCCGGCAAAAGCTGCTCAAGGACGTCGCCGACCCGATCGGCCGCTACATCCTGATCGAAAACGTGCCGTTCCAGGTCGTTGGCGTACTGGCGGAAAAAGGCGCCAGCTCCGGTGATTCGGACGCCGACAACCGCATCGCCGTGCCCTACTCCGCCGCCAGCGTGCGGCTGTTCGGCACGCGCCATCCCGAATACGTGGTGATCGCCGCTCGCGACGCGGGCAAGGTTAACGAGGCGGAGCAGGCCGTCTCCCGGACCTTGTTGCGCCTGCATAACGGCAAGCAGGATTTCGAGTTGACCAACAACGCGGCGATGATCCAGGCCGAGGCTCGCACCCAGGGCACGCTGTCGTTGATGCTCGGCGCCATTGCGGCGATTTCGCTGCTGGTGGGCGGCATCGGCGTGATGAACATCATGCTCATGACCGTGCGCGAACGGACCCGGGAGATCGGCATCCGCATGGCCACCGGCGCCCGCCAGCGGGACATCCTGCGCCAGTTTCTCACCGAAGCGGTGATGCTCTCGGTGGTCGGCGGGCTTGCCGGTATCGGCCTGGCCCTGCTGGTGGGCGGTGCGTTGCTGCTGGGCAAAATCGCCGTGGCCTTCGAATGGCTGGCCGTGTTCGGCGCCTTCGGTTGCGCGTTGGTCACCGGCGTCGTCTTCGGTTTCATGCCCGCCCGCAAGGCCGCCCGCCTCGACCCGGTCACGGCCCTCACCAGTGAATGAACCCCATCTTATGAAAGCGCACCTGACCCTCCTGGCCGCCAGCCTGTTGCTGGTTGCGTGTGGCACGCCTTTGTCGACGCCCGACAGCGGCATTCAACCGCCCGAGGCGTGGCAGAACCTGGACAAGCCAAGCGCTGCGGTTGATAACCAGCAATGGTGGACGCAGTTCGGCAGCCCGCAACTCGATCGGTTGATCGAACAAGCACGCCAGGGCAGCTTCGACCTCGCTGCCGCCATGGCCCGGGTTCGCCAGGCCCAGGCCAGCGCGGTGATCGCCGGCGCGCCGTTGCTGCCGGAAATCAGCGCCGGGCTCAACGGCAATCGCCAGGAACTGCTGCGGGGCAAGGGCTACAGCCAGTTGGACGTGGATCGGAACAACCGCACCATCGACTACTACGACGCTCATCTCAGCGCCAGTTATGAGTTGGATTTCTGGGGCGGAAAACGGGCGGCCCGTGACAGTGCGCTGAGCACTTTGTCGGCCACGCAGTTTGATCGGGCGACTGTGGAACTGACTCTGCTCAGCGCCGTCGCCAACAGCTATAGCCAAGCCTTGTCACTGCGCGAGCAACAGCGCATCGCCGAACTGAACCTGGCCAACGCCCGCAATGTGCTCGATCTGGTGCAAACCCGCTACGACGCGGGCAGCGCCACGGCACTGGAACTGTCCCAACAAAAGAGCCTGGTGGCGGCCCAGGAGCGCCGGCTGCCGCAAGTGCAGCAACAGGCTCGCGAGGCATTGATCACCCTCGCGGCATTGTTGGGCGAACCGGTGCAGTCGCTCAAGCTCGACAATGAATCCTTCGACGCATTGCGCTGGCCCGCCATCGACGCCGGGGTGCCCAGCGACCTGCTGCTGCGCCGTCCCGACATCGCCGCCGCCGAAGCCCGCCTCGCCGCCGCCCAGGCCGACATCACCGTCGCCCGCGCGGCCTTGCTGCCCTCGGCCACCCTGGGCCTGAGCCTGGCCACCGGCGCCGACATCGCCGACCAGTTGCTGCGCAACAACGTCTACAACCTCAGCGCCGGGCTCGCCGCACCGATCTTCAACAACGGTCGCCTCAAGGCCGAACGAGACAGGACAACCGCACGCCAGGAGGAACTGCTGGAGCTCTATCGTGCTGCGATCATCAACGGCTTCGCCGACGTCGAAAAAGCCCTGAACGGCATCCGCGGCCTGGACCAGCAGCGGCAATGGCAGCGCGAAGAACTGGACCAGGCCCAGACCGCCTTCGACATCGCCCAGCGCCGCTACCAGGCCGGCGCCGAAGACCTGCTCACCGTGCTCGAAACCCAACGCACGCTGTACGCCGCCCAGGACATGAACGTGCAGTTACGACTGGCGCGGGTGCAGGCGAGCGTGGCGTTGTATAGGGCGCTGGGTGGGGGTTGGCGAACGACGCAAATCTGAAGAGGAGCACCATCGTGGCGAGGGAGCTTGCTCCCGCTGGGCCGGTCCGACGCCTCGGGCACAGCAGCCCCAATGGCAAGCACGTCGGTGTGTCAGTTGTTTTGGGGTGACTGGTTTTGGGGGCCGCTGCGCAGCCCAGCGGGAGCAAGCTCCCTCGCCACGGGTTATTTGCCGGGCACAAATTGTGTTCGGCTTTGGTTCTGTTTATCCGGCCATGTAGGACTCCCGAGTAAGGCTACGTTGCCTTGCGTCATTGCCTACAACTACGCCAGAATCCGCCGGCTTGTGCGCTTGGCTCATGGCTTTTACTGTTCTCGGGTCGCTGTTTCCAGCGATCGGGTTTGGTAGCCCGCGAGTCAACTAGGCGCAAGCGCCACCTCTTGCAGATGCTGTCTGGGCATCTGTTTCATGGTGGCCGTGCGCAGGGCGTCTTCGGGCGCGCCGGGTTCCTAGTGCTCCGGTCTACCAACCCGCGTACGGCCGCCACCCAATCGTTTGGTAGCGATGGTTTCGGCTCCTGAAAATGAATACTAGGAGTTACACCATGTTCAAAATTACCCCGAATCCCCCCGACGACGACGCCAAAAAACTCAACGAAGCCGCCGACCGCGCCCTCGCCTTTTACCTCGATCCAAAACCTGGAAAACCAAAGCTGCCACCGGGCCAGTTGTTCACCGTGGCCCAAGGCGCGGACATGGAGTGCCTGTTGGCCAACCTCAGCGAAACCCTCGCTTCGGTCAATGTCATGGCCAACGAACTGGCCTTTGATCTGGAGGGGGCGCCACGGAGTTTTGCACTGGGGATCCAGCAGATGATCGAGCTGAGTGAGCTACTGGCAAACCGCGCCTTGGACATCGCCGCACCGCGCTAGAACCTCTCAATGTAAAACGATACCCGTGGCGAGGGAGCTTGCTCCCGCTGGGCTGCGCAGCAGCCCCCCGATTTTGCGGTCGCTGCGCAACCGAGCGAGCGCAAGATTGGAAATTGCCGTCAACGACACGCTGTTGCCAGCGATAAAAAATGGCTGAGCAGCCCATTTCTTCAGTCGTCGACGCCAGACGCTGCCAGTGACCGAGGCGCACGGCAGCGTAGGCTTCCCCTCCTCTGCTTGTCCCTCTAACTGGCGAGCTCTAAGTCAGATTCATGAATCTCCACTGATGATCCATCTTCGAACTCAATCGAGTAGACGGTACCAGGTGGAAATTTGTCGAAGTAGCTGTCGGGCCGGTCATCAAAGACGCCGACGATCCATGCCCGCTTACCTGGCCTGAGTGCCTCCGATGCGTGCGCTACCACTTTTACAATGTCGTCGTAAGTGAACTTAGTCATATTAAGATCGGAAGGTGAGGATTACTATCGGGCATCGAAACATCTGACCGATGACGGCATGAATTATCTTATTCAGTTCTGAAAGGTCTTATCATGTAACTTTATCGCTTCTTCCAGAGATGACAACCATTCACAGCGAGATAAAGGACTCTCCTCCATAAAAAGCTCCATTGCGTTTTTCAGAGCGTTTGATTGGTACTCATGCGTTAAAGGTAGACGGAAGAATTCAACATTTTGAACGCAATACTCACCACTACTTAAATTCTCAAAGCAAAAATAAATAGCAAGAGTGTGCGTGTCTATCGCCTTCCATACCTCATGAGACTTTAACATGTCACCTCCATTAATCTGATGGGATCCACTTGCCGCTAGTGACCCGACCATTGGCATTTGCAAGGAAGTTTTCATACTGCGATACAGTATGGCCCCTGAGTTCGGCAATGGCGCGGGGACTCTACCACACCGAGCCGGCCTGGACATCTCCAGTACCGGGAGGCCTTTTCAGCAGGTTACGGAGTAAGAGCAATGGCCAATGGGATAAAATCACCCATGCCGTCGGTTCCGTCCAGACTGCGTAGCGGCTGGACAGGTTGTCCGCCGCTACAGCCGAACTCCTGTCCGGTTGTCAGACTTCGTTGCCTGCTGGTAACTCTCTCTCGAAACGAGCAATCAGTTCTTCAATGCCAAGCAAGAACTTCTCCAAGTCGGATTTATCCTTCTCTGACAGCTCCGTCCCCGCGTTGAGCACATCAGCGTTTATTTGTTCCATCTCCAAAAGAATCATAGAGACGGCATCTTCCCATCGATCGCTGTTCATCACACCACCAGCGCCCTCGATCCGTTGAATCAACGAATTCAGGCTCAAGCGGTCTGCTCTATAGTCATCAATAGATTGCCGCATAACAAAAAATTGCCGACGAATTAGTTCGCTCATATCAGCCTCATCTTGAAATAAGAGCAATGACCTACCCACGCTCACCAGTTAAAACCTTTACCCCGCTGTCGCCGATGGACACCAAGAAGTATGCATCCAATCGAAATCGTCTAATACGCCAGTCATGACATTGTAAAATCTCGTCACACCAAACCCCTCTAATCAACCGAGAGATTCACACACTTCGTCAACTTTCAAAAACCACAACTGGATTCTGATTACAAATAATATCTATCCACTCCTCAGTAACAATTGCCAAATGAAAAATCGGATCATCTTTATAAATTTCAAGCGAATCGCTATTCAACCACGCCAACAACTCCGAATCCTCCACTAAAAAGAATGAATTTTCGACTTCGTTTGGCACCAACGGTAACGAGGCAAGCCTCATACTTTCGTTTGTTATACGCATAGCGGTAGGAAGTTGAGGGAAGTCCAAATAGAGATATCTACCTGCCTCCCCCGCCTCTCTAAGGTGAATTCGCATACCACTCCCGTAGGAAATACGCTCAAAAGTCACTCTACCGGAAGTAGGTAAGCCTGGTAAATTCCAAGGCTTAAAAATCTGTATATTCATATCAGCATCCATTAGTCTTAACGAATCTTATCGCCGGCTCGTTTGCCATCCGATCGCTGTATTTCAATGGTTGGTCTACCATCGCTACTAATTGGGCGGACGAAACTCTCCTCCCATCGTCCAATGTACCGACACGACTCCGTTACCCTTGTTACCCACGATTGTGGGATTCATAGCATCAAAATCCTTGCTTCAGCCCAGCGGGGAACCCCCTCACTACAACTTCGTTGATCGCTAGCCTCATCCGCAACAGCGACATCGCTTGTAGTTTAACGTCGGCCATACGATTAATACCGATAAATCAGGAGCCCATCCGGTTGGGTTAACTCCTTATTTAAAGCAGTATCAGTTGTTTATCTTTTCATCCAGCCAAACGTCGTTTGTAGGCCCGTGGAATCGGTAGCCATACGGTAATGCTAGAAACTTCACCAAGTCTGGTCGATTTACCGAGACATGCTGGGTATGAACCGTCTTCAGATTTTTTACATCTCCATCAAATCTGTCGGTGGTGAGCCACCAACCTGACATATGCTCGGGAGAGGGGTAGCGTACTCCTTCAGCAGGATCGCCTTCCAAAATGCCATCTGAGATCACAATCATCTGATCGAAGGTCGGTGCGGCGTAGTCCACGCCGGCCTTCTCACACACCGCATGCTGTTCGGCCCAAAGCCTGAGCGTGGTGCTGATGCCTGGTACATAGACTCCAGTCACCGGTGACTGCTCAAAAAACGACAACTCTCGTTTGTCGTTCAGATGCATCTTCGTGACCCAACATCCATACCCCAAGGTTTCGTCTGGAGCGACTCTATATCCCGCTTCAACATAGCGAACGACGAGATCGATGAAGTCGATGACTCCTTCTTTCAGATCAGGGTCATCGACCATGATGCTGATCTCATAGTCAAACCGCTCCGCAAGTCCCTCGGTTTTCAATGTCAGACCCGCGCCTGTTTCTATACTGCTGATGTTCATTGACTGTACCTCGTAGCATCGCGTACTTGCCCCCACTGAACACGAAATCGCTACCATTATTGGTCGAACTTAAAATTGCGGACGCCGATAAAGCTGTAATTAAAGCCATTAAGGGGGTGTTGAGGAAGGCGTAGTTTCCATCCGGATCAACGTATTTATACGGATTGTTATTCGCATAGGTGTAGCGATTGAAGCTATGGAGATTATTCTCTTGGAAGTCGACGGCATCGATCCCCATAAACCGTCCCAGCATCGGGTCGTTCAACCAACCGAGTCCCGGTGACGAAACTCAACCTACCGATGGGACCGAAGGAGCACAAGCCAGCAGATTCTGAAGTAGCTGTAGGCAATGGCGCAGGGCGTTACCAGGCAGGTGCCGAAAAGCTGCTCACCGTGCTCGAAACCCAACGCACGCTGTACGCTGCCCAGGACATGAACGTACAGTTGCGACTGGCGCGGGTGCAGGCGAGCGTGGCGTTGTACAAGGCGTTGGGTGGGGGTTGGCGGGGGATGTAGGCCTAAAACCCAATCTCAAGCCTAGTGACATCATGTGGCGAGGGGATTTAGCGAAACGTCGCACCGCCCCGCTGGGCTGCGAGGCAGCCCCAAACCAGAGCACTCAAAACATCTGACACACCGAGGTGTTGGCTAATGGGGCTGCTGCGCAGCCCAGCGGGGCGGTGCGACGTTTCGCTAAATCCCCTCGCCACAGATGAAGTTCTCTTCACAAATTGTGTTCGGCTTTGGTTCTGTTTATCCGGCCATGTAGGACTGCCGAGTAAGGCTACGTTGCCTTGCGTCATTGCCTACAACTGCGCCAGAATCCGCCGGCTTGTGCGCTTGGCTCGTGGCTTTTACTGTTCTCGGGTCGCTGATTTCAGCGATCGGGTTTGGTAGCCCGCGAGTCAACTAGGCGCAAGCGCCACCTCTTGCAGATGCTGTCTGGGCATCTGTTTCATGGTGGCCGTGCGCAGGGCGTCTTAGGGCGCGCCGGGTTCCTAGTGCTCCGGTCTACCAACCCGCGTACGGCCGCCACCCAATCGTTTGGTAGCGATGGTTTCGGCTCCTGAAAATGAATACTAGGAGTTACACCATGTTCAAAATTACCCCGAATCCCCCCGACGACGACGCCAAGAAACTCAACGAAGCCGCCGACCGCGCCCTCGCCTTTTACCTCGATCCAAAACCTGAAAAACCAAAGCTACCACCGGGCCAGTTGTTCACCGTGGCCCAAGGCGCGGACATGGAGTGCCTGCTGGCGAACCTCAGCGAAACCCTCGCCTCGGTCAATGTGATGGCCAATGAACTGGCCTTTGATTTGGAAGGGGCGCCACGGAGTTTTGCCCTGGGCATCCAGCAGATGATCGAGCTGAGTGAGCTACTGGCAAACCGCGCCCTAGACATCGCCGCACCGCGCTGACATATCTGAAGCCAAGCGATACCCGTGGCGAGGGAGCTTGCTCCCGCTGGGCCGGTCCGACGTCTCGGGCGCAGCAGACCCATAATCTTGCGGTCGCTGCGCACTGGAGCGCCAGCCCGGCCGAGCGGGAGCAAGCTCCCTCGCCACAAAAGCAGTCATTGCGCACAGCACCAGGCTCTGTCAGTTCGAGCCTGGGCTCACACCGGCCTGGCCTTGAGATTCCGCGCATACCAAGGCCTCTGCGGCACGCGGCGGAACAGCTTCGCCAGCTTGTCGTCATCGCTGCCAAACGTAATGCGCAACGCCAGTTTCATGGTTTCCGGATCCATCTCCACCGAGCGCCCGACCTGCAACCCCGGCGTGGTGCTGCAGCCGTGGGTGTCCGGGCCCAGCCACGGGTCGGCGATTTCCACCCAGCGGCCCGGGGCGAACCAGGGCACGCCGTTGACTTCGAGCCGGCTCACTTCGCCAGGATGAAAACGTTCGTGGGCACGGAACCAGTCTTCGAGGCGGTCGTCGATCCAGCCGTGGAAGGCCCAGAACACCGGGTTCACATGGGAGGAAAACGGATCGCCGAGAAAGTCGTTTTCCGGCTCGAACCAGCGCTGGGCAAAGTCCGCCTGATCACGGGCGAAGGGCACCGGATGGCCGTTTGACGGATCTCGCGGCACCGAGGCCCAGCGCATGTGCAGCCAGTCATGCAGGCCCAATTCCACTTCCGAACCGAACTGGCCCAAGGTCAGTTTCGATAGATAACGCGGATCGCGATAACGGGATTCCCAGACCTGGAAATTGCTGTGGTAGGTCTCGGCGGTCTTGATGTCGCTGACCCACTGGGCGTATTGCTCGTCGCCACGGGCCAGCCAGGTCGGTGGCAGCGCCGTCCCGTCGACGTTATCGAAATACCGGGCAAAGCCCAGGCGATCACGTTCCAACTCCGGTTGCGGCAACGGGAAGCGTGGCCATGACGGCAGCGGTTGGAAAGAACGCGCCGTGCCGAGCATATGCCGGTGCATGAAAAAGAAATCCACGCCCGAGCCGTTGCGATCCTTGCGCGGCCCACGGGCGTCACGCTCGTTGTCTCGCGGCCCGGGTTGCCAGCCGATGCCACGCAGGGCGTCGCGCTTGTCTTCGTCGAGGGTGTGCCATTTGTCTCGCGAGGCATGCCAGAGTTGGTGGAACAGCCGGTGTTCGGGCGACACCAGCCAGGCCAGCAGCTTCGGGCTCAGCGGTGTCCGTTCCCGGGCTTCGGGGAATCGCTGTTTGACGGCGACAAATTGATTGTCGAGTTCCGGCAATGTCAACGGGCGATCCAACCGCAACACTCGGCCGCTGAGGGTGGCCGGGCCAGCATTGCCGAAACCGGCCCAGACTTCGTCGAGGGTCATGATGAATTCGTAGTCCGGCGCGTCATGCCTGGCAGCGATCAAGCGCCAGCTCAATTGCTTCGGGTCGCTGCCAGCCAGGTCGCCCAGCACTCGATAACGCGGCTCATCCCCAGCGCGCAGGCGTTCGGCGGTATCGACGCAACCCACCAGGCCACGGCCCTTGTGGGCGATGTCGAGGAAGACTTCCAGGTTGTCGTTCGGCAAGCCGTCGAGGCCGGCATCGCGCCCGCTGAAACGGATCGTCCAGACGCCCCGCAGCGTGTTCGCCCGACGCTGTCCGGCGACGTCCGCCACATCGAAGGAAGCCTCGCCAGGGGTGATGGTCGGGTCCGGCCGGGTCAGTTCGCGATGCCCGTAATACACCGCAGGCACGGCGGCACCGGTCAGCGCCAGGCCTGCCATGAACCATCGTCGAGAAATCGTCATTGCCTTACCTGTGTTCGCCCTGGGGTGGGCTTTATCCAAGCTAGAACGATGGGCGTCCTGACAAATTTATAGAGGCTGTGAGGGCCTCATCGCGAGCAAGCTCGCTCCCACAGGTGAGCGCATTCCAAAATGTGGGAGCGAGCTTGCTCGCGATGGCGGTCTCGAGAACACCTAAATTTCCCGCCCGATCACTCGTTCCCCCCAGATAGCAAAGGCCCCCGCGCCTGTCCTTCCAAGGCGAACCAGACTGAGATCGGCAATGACAACACCACGTTCTAGAAAGGCTCTTTTCACCGGCGTGCCCCTGGCCCTGGCGCTGGTTGTCGGTGGCGGGCTCGCGGCCTGGGATCATTGGTGGCGGGACAACCCCGGCTACCCGGTCAAGGTCATGAAGGAAGCCCGGGAATTGCACGAACGGCTGCTGTCCTTCGACAGCCACATCACCGTGCCGCTGGATTTTGGCACCGCCGGCAACGAAGCGGACAAAGACGGCAAGGGCCAGTTCGACCTGGTGAAAGCCAATCGCGGCCACCTCTCCGGTGCCGCATTGACGATCTTCGGCTGGCCCGAGTTGTGGAACGGGCGCAATGCGCCACACAGGCCCACCGCCGGGTTCGTCGAGGAAGCGCGCAACCAACAGGAGGTGCGCTACAAGATCATCACCGGCATGGTCCGGGATTTCCCCAACCAGGTCGCCATCGCCTACACCCCGGACGATTTCCGTCGCCTGCACGGCGAAGGCAAGTTCGCGATTTTCATCAGCATGCTCAACGCCTATCCCCTCGGCCACGACTTGAGCCTGCTGGACCTGTGGACGGCGCGAGGCATGCGCATGTTCGGCTTCAGCTACATCGGCAACAACGACTGGGCCGACTCCTCGCGCCCGCTGCCATTCTTCAACGACTCGCCCGACGCCCTCGGCGGCCTGTCGGACATCGGCAAGCAAGCGGTGACACGCCTGAACGACCTGGGTGTGATTATCGATGTGTCGCAGATGTCGACCCAGGCCCTGGAGCAAGTCGCGCAACTGAGCCGCACGCCCTTGGTGGCCTCCCATTCCGCGCCACGGGCCATGGTGGACATCCCGCGCAACCTCAGCGACAAGGAAATGCAGCTGATCAAGGCCAGTGGCGGCGTGGTGCAGATCGTTGGGTTCTCCCAGTACCTGCGCCCGCTGACGCAAAAGACCCAGGACAAACTCAACGCCCTGCGCGAACGCTTCGACCTGCCGCCGCTGCCTAATCTGGCGATGGCGCTGATGCCGGGCGACCCGATCATCGCCGCGTGGCCGGAACAGAAATTCGGCGAATACGCCGGCCAGCTCTACGGCATTCTCGAAGAGGAACCCAAGGCCAGCCTCAAGGATTTGGGCGATGCCATCGACTATGCCGTGCGCAAGATCGGCATCGATCACGTCGGCATCAGTTCGGACTTCAACGAAGGTGGCGGCGTGAAGGGCTGGGAGAACGTCGGCGACATCCGCAACGTCACCGCCGAGCTGCTGACCCGTGGCTACTCCGAGGGCGACATCGCCAAGCTGTGGGGTGGCAACTTCCTGCGGGTCTGGGACCAGGTGCAGAAAGCCGCGAACCCGGCCATCGCCTCGGCGCAGAAGGCCCCTCAGCCATGAACGAGCGCCGGTTCTTTCTCAAGCAAGCCGGGGTCCTTGCCGCCGGCCTGTCATTGCCTGCCAGCCTGCCCGCCACGGCCAGCGCCGATCCAATGCCACCGCTGCCCAAGGACAAATGGGCGCAGCTGCGCTCGCTGTTCAACCAGGACCCGGACTATTTGCACTTCTCCAACTTCCTGGTCACCACCCACCCGCGCCCGGTGCGCGAGGCCATCGAGCGGCACCGCGCCGCCCTGGATAAAAACCCCGGGCTGTTGATGGACTGGGACTTGGGCGTCACCGAAGCGCGCGAGGAAAACGTGCGGACCTGGGCCGGTCGCTACCTGCAAGCGAACCCGAAGCAGATCGCCCTCACTGGCAGCACCACCGAAGGCCTGGCGATGATCTATGGCGGAGTCCATGTACAACCCGACCAGGAAATCCTCACCACCGCCCACGAACATTACGCCACCCACACCATCCTCGACCTGCGCAAGCAACGGGACGGAACACGGGTGCGCAAGATCAAGCTGTTCGAGAACGCCCATGGCGCCAGCGAGGCGCAGATTCTCTCGGCCATCGACCGCAACATCCGCCCCGAGACCCGCGTGCTCGGCATGACCTGGGTGCATTCGGGCAGCGGCGTGAAGTTGCCCATCGGCAAGATCGGCGCCCTGGTGGACCAGCACAACCAGGGCCGCAGCGATGAACAACGCATCGTCTATGTGGTGGATGGCGTGCACGGTTTCGGCGTGGAGGATTTGAGTTTCCCGGAGATGAATTGCGATTTCTTCATCGCCGGCACCCACAAATGGATGTTCGGCCCACGGGGCACCGGCGTGGTGTGCAGCCGCAGCGAAGAGGTCAAGTACGTCACGCCGATCATTCCGACCTTCTCCGAAGCCACGACGTTTTCCACCACCATGACCCCGGGCGGCTACCACGCCTTCGAACATCGCTGGGCGGCGGACGAAGCGTTCAAGCTGCACCTGCAACTGGGCAAGGCCGAGGTCCAGGCGCGTATTCATGCGCTCAACAGTTACCTGAAAAAACACCTGCTCGCGCTGCCGCAGATCGAGCTGGTGACGCCGCTGAGCCCCGAGCTGTCGGCCGGCTTCACCTTCTTCCGGGTCAAGGATCGCAAGAGCGATGAGATCGCCGCCTACCTGATGCACAACCGCGTGGTCGCCGATGCCGTGCACCGCGATGCCGGGCCAGTGGTCCGCACCGCGCCGGGGCTGCTCAACACTGAAGCCGAGATCGATCGCTTCACGGCGCTGTTGGGCAAAACACTCTGATGACTGATCGAGAGCAATCGATGAACCGATTTTTATTGAAGACGCTTCCGGCATTGGCCCTCACCGCACTGTTGCCCTCCAGCGCCCAGGCCTCGCAGCCGGGCCAGGTGTTCCGCGACTGCAAGGACTGCCCGGAAATGGTCGTGCTGCCCACCGGCACCTTCCAGATGGGCACCCCGGAAAACGAGGTCGGCCGCGAGCCCGACGAGGGTCCGATGCACCCGGTGACGTTTGCCAAGCCGTTGGCGATCAGTCGCTTCCAAGTGCTCAAGGGTGAATGGTTCGCCTACCTGCGCGATACCGGCTACGTGATGCCCGATGGCGACAAGCGCCCCGGACGCGCGTGCCAGGCCGGGGTTCCGGACTATCAGGGCAGCGACCCGCGCAAGCAGTACACCGACCGGCACCCGGCGGTGTGCATGAATTTCGAAGAGGCCAACGCCTACGTGGCGTGGCTGTCGAAAAAGACCGGCAAGCCGTACCGATTGGTCAGCGAATCCCTGCGCGAATACGCCGCGCGTGGCGGCAGCACCGGCCCATTCCCCTTCCCGTTCGATGAAGGCAAGGACTACAGCATCGCCCAGCACGCCAACACCTATGGCGCCGCCGATGGCTACAACTTCACCGCCCCGGCCGGCAGCTTCGCACCCAACGCCTTTGGTGTGTATGACATGCACGGCAACGTCTACGAGTGGACCACCGATTGTTTCAACGAAAACTACACCGATGCGCCAAGCGACGGCAGCGCCGCGCTGACGGGCAACTGCAAGGTGCGACGCATCCGTGGCAACGATTGGGGCGAAGCGCCGGTGTTTTCCCGTTCGGGCAATCGCAATGCGGTGTTTTCCGATGCCCGTGGTGACTGGCTGGGGTTTCGGGTTGCTCGGGATATGTAGATCGGCAGGTCCACCCAAATACCTCTTTGGACATGGTGGCCCTGTGGCGAGGGGATTTATCCCCGCTGGGCTGCGAAGCAGCCCCAATGAAATCGCCGCGTGATCTCGGACTGATCGGTGTTGCCTGCTTGGGGGCTGCTTTGCAGCCCAGCGGGGATAAATCCCCTCGCCACAAATGATGTGGGTTAGATGGTTCCGCGTTAAATCCCCTTCCCCTCCAATCGTTCCATAGGTGGGCGCGCCCCAACCGGCGTGCCGCTGTCCTCCAGCCCATGCGGTGAAAGCCCGCGATGGCCTTCGACCTTTTCATCTAGCAGGGAAACCTCCATGAGCCAACCAAAACGCGGGGTGATCACCGAGCTGTTCATCCTGCTCAAACCCTTCCGGCTGATTGTCGCAGGCTCCATCCTCCTGGGCATGCTCGGCGGGCTGAGCATCACCGCCCTGCTGGCAACCATCAACGACGCGCTGAACGCCGATGCCGGGCCGACGCCCCAGGTGCTGGCTACCTTTGCCGGCCTGTGCATGGCGGCGCTGCTGACCTCGATCCTGTCGGACATCGGCACCAACCACGTCGGCCAGAACATCATCGCCAGCCTGCGCAAATCCCTCGGCCAGAAAGTCTTGCTGGCGCCCATCGAGCAGATAGAGCGTTTCCGCAGCCATCGGCTCATCCCGATCCTGACCCACGACGTCAACACGGTCAGCAGCTTCGCGTTTTCCTTCGCGCCACTGGCGATTGCCTTTACCGTCACCCTCGGTTGCCTGGGCTACCTGGCCTACCTGTCGTTGCCGATGTTTGCGCTGCTGCTGGTGGCGCTGGTGATCGGCACGGTTATCCAGTACGTGGCGCGGGCCCGTGGGATTCGGGGGTTCGAAGCGGCCCGCGAGGCTGAAGATGCGCTGCAAAAACACTACAGCGCCATCGCTGCGGGCGCCAAGGAACTGCGCATCCACCGCCCACGCCGCCAACGCATGTTCAGCCAGCGCATCGAAGCCACCGCCGAGCAGATCTGCGACACCAACATCCGTGCGGTCAACACTTTCGTGGTCGCCAAGACCTTCGGCTCGATGCTGTTCTTCGTGGTCATCGGCCTGGTCCTGGCCCTGCAATCGCTGTGGCTGGGCACCGACAAAGCGGTACTCAGCGGTTTCGTGCTGGTGTTGTTGTACATGAAGGGGCCGCTGGAATACCTGGTCATGACGTTGCCGGTGATCAGCCGCGCCAACATCGCCTTCAAGCGCATTGCCGAACTGGCCGAGCAGTTTTCCTCGCCGGAACCGCACCTGCTGCTCAACGACGAGAGCGTGCCCAAGCCGACCATCCGCCAGCTTGAATTGCGTGACGTGCATTACGCCTTCCCAGCGGTCGACGGCAGCCAGGCCTTCGCCCTCGGACCGGTCAACCTGTCCATCGCCCAAGGCGACATCGTGTTCATCGTTGGCGAGAACGGCGGCGGCAAGACCACGCTGATCAAATTGCTGCTGGGCCTCTATGCGCCCCAGGGAGGCGAAATCCTCCTGGACGGCAAGCCGGTATCGGCGGCGGGACGTGACGATTATCGCCAGCTGTTCACCACGATCTTTGCCGACTACTACCTGTTCGATGAACTGGTGCAGGGCGACCAGCAGGTACCCGGGGACGCCAACCGCTACCTCGATCGCCTGGAGATCGGCCATAAGGTCTGCATTCGCGACGGTGCGTTCAGCACCACCGATCTCTCCACCGGCCAGCGCAAACGCTTGGCGCTGCTTAACGCCTGGCTGGAAGAACGCCCGGTGCTGGTCTTCGACGAATGGGCCGCCGACCAGGACCCGGTGTTCCGGCGGGTGTTCTACACCGAGCTGCTGCCGGAGCTGAAGGCCCTGGGCAAAACCATCATCGTGATTTCCCACGACGACCGTTACTTCGACATCGCCGATCAACTGGTGCGGATGCAGGCCGGCCGGGTGGTCAGTGAAAAGGCCCCGGCAGCCTTCGCCTGAACCTGCCCGACGCCAATGCCGTTTACCGCGAGAACACCATGAACGAACTGCTAGATGATGATCTGCTGGCGCTGCTGCTCGATGAGGTCGCCGACGACAGGCACGCCCTGGCCAGCCGCGGCAGGCTGGACCGCGCGCCCCTGTCTTTCGCCCAGCAACGCCTGTGGCTGGAACAACAGCGAGATGCGACCCGCTCGGCCTACAACCTGCCCCGGGCCTTGCGCCTGACCGGCGAACTGAATGCCGATGCCTTGGAAGACGCGCTGAATCGGGTGATCGACCGACACGACATCCTGCGCACCGCGTTCATCGAAATCGACGGTGCCGCCACCCAGGTGGTCGAGCTCAGCGCCTGCCTGACCCTGCATCGCGAAGACCTCACCGGGCTCGATCAGCCGGCGCTCTCGCAGCACATCGAGCAACACGCCCGGCAACCGTTCGATCTCACCCAGGCGCCACTGATGCGGGCGACCTTGCTCCGATTGAGCCATACCGAACATGTGCTGCTGCTGAACATGCATCACATCGTTTCCGATGCCTGGTCCAACACGATCCTGATGCACGACATGACCCAGGCGTATGGCCGGGCACTGCTGGGTGATCGGTCTGCGTTGCCACCGTTGCCGATGCAATACGCCGACTACGCGACCCACCAGCGCGGCGACTATCTGCACAGCGCTGCCTGCCGACGCAGCGGCGAATACTGGAGCCAGTACCTGGGCCGTGACTTGCCCACGCTGGAACTGCCCCAGGATTTCCCGCGCAGCGCGAGCCAGCAACACCGGGCCGGTCGCGTACACGTATCGCTGGATCCGTCGTTGGCGCAAGCGCTGGAGGTTTTTTGCCAACGCCAGGGGCTCGCGCCGTTCGTGGTGGCGCTGGGCGCCTGGCAATTGCTGCTGTCCCGCTACAGCCGCCAGGACGATTTCACCGTCGGCGTCCCCAACGCCAACCGCAACAGCCACGAAAGCCAGGATCTGGTGGGTTTTTTCGTCAGCAGCCAGGTGTATCGGGCGCGGATCGACTCGACCCGCAGCGCGTTGGATTTCTTACGGGCACTTCGCGGGCAATCCCTCGCTGCGCTGGAGCATGCCGATTACCCGCTGGAATTGATCCTCGATCAATTGGGCGCCAACCCGCTGTTCCAGGTCTTGTTCAACTGGCGCACCGGGTCACAGGCGGCGTCGCTGCCAAGCCCGGATCTGTTGACGTTGGAATTCCTCGACACCGGTGAAGGCCAGGCCAAATTCGATGTGTCGCTGGACGTCGACTATTCACAGCAGCAGATAGTCGCGACGTTCGAGTACAGCCGTGACCTGTACTGCACGACCACCATCGAGCGTATGGCCGACCATTGGCAGAATCTGTTGCGAGGCCTGATCGAGGCGCCCGACTGCCCTGTGGGCGAACTGCAATTGTTGAGCGCCGATGAACGCCGGCTGGTCCTGAACGACTGGAACCGCCAACCCACCCGACTGCACAGCGAAAACTGCCTGCACCGGATAATCGAAACCCATGCCGCCCACACAGGTGAGGCGATCGCCCTGACGTTCGACGGGCAGCACATGAGCTATGCCGACCTCAACCGCCACGCCAACCGACTGGCCCATCGGCTGATCGAGCAAGGCGTCGGTCCCGACGTGCTGGTGGGCATCGCCGTCGAGCGCACGCCGCAGATGATCATCGGCCTGCTGGCGATTCTCAAGGCCGGTGGTGCCTACGTACCGCTGGACCCGACCTATCCGGGCGACCGCCTGGCCTACATGATCCAGGACAGCGGCGTCCGGCAGATCCTGACCCAGGCCCACCTGCTTGAGTCATTGGCGTTGCCGGCTGGCATCGACTGCCTGCTGCTGGATCCGAGCGATGCCGATAGCGCCTGGCCTGAGCACAATCCCAACGTGTCCATGGATCCGGACAACTTGGCTTACGTGATCTACACCTCTGGTTCAACCGGCAAACCCAAGGGCGCCCTGCTCGCGCACCACAACGTCAGCCGGCTGTTTCGGGCCACCGAACAGTGGTTCGGTTTCGACCGGCAGGACGTGTGGTGCCTGTTTCACTCCTACGCCTTCGACTTTTCCGTGTGGGAGATCTTCGGCGCGCTGCTGCACGGTGCTCGGTTGGTCATCGTGCCCCACGCCGTGAGCCGTTCGCCCGACGATTTCTACGCCCTGCTGTGCCAGGAGAAGGTCACGGTGCTCAACCAGACGCCGTCGGCGTTCAAGTCATTGCTGCGAGTTGCCTGCGAGCCTCGGCAGCCCCTCGTCCATCAATTGCGCCAGATTATTTTTGGTGGCGAAGCGATCGATGTGCAAAGCCTGCGCCCTTGGTTCGAACGTTTCGGTGACCAGGCGCCGCAGTTGGTCAACATGTATGGCATCACCGAAACCACCGTTCATGTCACCTGGCGGCCACTGTCGATGGCGGACTTGCACGGCGAGGCCGCCAGCCCCATCGGCGAGCCCATCGTCGATCTGTCCTGGTATCTGCTCGATGCGCACCTGAACCCGGTGCCCAAGGGTTGCGTCGGTGAGCTGTATATCGGCCGAGCCGGCCTGGCCCGTGGTTATCACCAGCGCGCCGATCTCACCGCCAGCCGTTTCATTCCCGACCCGTTCGACCCGCTGCCGGGTGGACGCCTGTACCGCACCGGGGACCTGGCCCGCTACCTCAGCGACGGCAGCATCGAGTACATCGGGCGCCTGGATCATCAGGTCAAGATCCGCGGCTTCCGCATTGAACTGGGCGAGATCCAGGCGCGCCTGCAAATGCTGCCGGGTGTGGGTGATGGTGTGGTGCTGACCCACGACGGCCCGGGTGGCCTGCAATTGGTCGCCTACGTCATTCCGACACAACCGACCACGGCCGAGTTGCGCGAAAACCTGCTGGCCGCGCTCAAGGCGCAATTGCCGGACTACATGGTGCCCAGCCATCTGCTGTTCATCGATCACCTGCCGCTCAATGCCAATGGCAAGCTCGACCGCAAGGCCTTGCCCGAACCCGATGCCGCGCTCCGGCATACGAACTACGTGGCCCCCCGCACGCCGTTGGAGGAAGCCTTGGCGCAACTCTGGCAGCAATCCTTCAAGGTCGAACGCGTGGGTATCAGCGACAGCTTCTTTGAACTGGGCGGGCATTCGATCCTGGCGATCGAGCTGATCGCCAAGCTCAAGGCGAGCCTGAACATCACCGTACGGCTGCAAGAATTGCTGGCCAACCCGAGCATCGCCGAGCTGGCCCTGTTCATTTCGCAGAAACATCGTGAGCAGACGCAGTGCCTCGTCGCCCTGAACAACGCCCCCGCGAGCGCACCGCAGCTGTTTTGCCTGCACCCCAGCGGTGGCATCGTGTTTTGCTATCAACCGCTGGCGCGCAAACTGCAAAACCGGGCACGCACTGTCGGCGTCATGCACCGCGGCTTCAGCGAACCCCATGCAGGCCCCGAGGCCTGGCGCGAGATGATCGCCGACTACAGCAAGGAAATCGTCGCCGCCCAACCGCAAGGTCCCTATTACTTGATGGGCTGGTCCTTGGGCGGGACGATCGCGTTCGACATCGCGGCGATGCTGGAAAGCCAGGGGCACACCGTTGGTTTTCTGGGGTTGGTGGACAGCACGATTCCGGAACGTTTGTATCCCTCAGGCTTGCCGCGTCATCGGCATTTGGCGGGTGACGGAAAAGACGATGCCGCCTCCCAGGATCTGCTTGAAGCGATTGAATACTTCGACCTGCTGTTCCCTTCGCTGACGGAGCGCACGGCGGCTTATCGACGGGAACACCCTGGCGGTTCGGTCAAGGCCTTCCACGAGTGGGCGGCCGGCCAGATCGAGCCTGGGCGAGGCGACCTGTTGTCGATCGTGCAGAGCGTCAAGGAAGAGGTCATGAACGCCCAGGCGTTCTCGGTGCATGATCGGTTGCTGGAGGCGTTTGAGGGGTTCAGCTTCAAGCCGGTTCAGGTACGGCCCAGTTGCTGGTGGACACGGGCGGAGAAAACCGCCGAGGAATTGGCATTCTGCGAAGCCCTGCTGATGGAACACAGCCTGAGGGGTGAGCTGCGATGCTCGGTGCATTCGCCGTTGCGCCATAGAAGCATGATCTTTGATGAGGCGTTGCTCGACTCGCTGGTCGAGGCTTTTCTGGCCAGTACGGTAGAAGGAGAATAGCCCCTCTGGTCCTATAGAACCTGTGGGAGCGACCCTGCTCGCGAAGAAGCTAGCACACTCAATATCTTCATTGACTGTGACACTGCCTTTCGCGAGCAGGCTCCCTCAGGAGATCCGGATGTCTACAGGCTTCGCGCCTTACAACTGCGCCGCGAGCCGCGAACCCTGGTCGATGGCACGCTTGGCGTCCAGTTCCGCCGCCACATCGGCACCGCCGATGAGATGGACAGTCTGCCCAGCCGCTTCCAGGCCTTCCTGCAATTCGCGCAGCGGATCCTGCCCGGCGCAGATGACGATGTTGTCCACCGGTAGCACTTGCGGCTCGCCCGTCTCGCCAATGCGAATGTGCAGGCCCTCATCGTCGATCTTCAGGTATTCGACGCTGTTGAGCATCTGCACCTGCTTGTTCTTCAAGCCGGTGCGATGAATCCAGCCGGTGGTCTTGCCCAGGCCATCGCCGACCTTGGACTTCTTGCGCTGCAACAGGAACACCTGGCGCGCCGGAGCATGGGGCTCGGCCTTTATCCCGGCGACACCGCCACGCGCCTGGAGGTGGGTATCGATCCCCCATTCCTTCCAGAACGCCTCGCGGTCCTGACTGGTCGCAACACCTTGATGGACCAGGAATTCCGACACGTCAAACCCAATCCCGCCGGCACCAATCACCGCGACACTGCGGCCAACCGGCTTGCGTTCGAGGATCACGTCCAGGTAACTCAGCACCTTGGGATGTTCCACCCCCGGGATCGCCGGTACACGCGGCGCAATGCCGGTCGCCAGGATGATTTCGTCGTAACCGCCGGCCACCAACTGCGCCACATCGACGCGGGAATCGAGGCACAGCTCGACGTGGGTGGTCTGCAACTTGCGCTTGAAGTAGCGCAGGGTTTCAAAGAACTCTTCCTTGCCCGGCACACGCTTGGCGACATTGAACTGACCGCCTATTTCGCTGGCGGCATCGAACAATGTCACCTGATGCCCCCGTTCGGCCGCCACGGTAGCTGCGGACAACCCGGCAGGACCGGCGCCGACCACGGCGATTTTCTTCACCTGGGTGACCGGCAGGTAATTGAGCTCAGTCTCATGGCACGCCCGCGGATTCACCAGGCAACTGGTGAGCTTGCCGCCAAACGTATGGTCCAGGCAGGCCTGGTTGCAGCCGATGCAGGTATTGATCTCGTCCGCCCGGCCTTCGGCGGCCTTGTTGACGAATTCCGGGTCCGCGAGGAAGGGCCGCGCCATGGACACCATGTCGGCATCGCCTTCCGCCAGGATCCGCTCGGCCACGTCAGGCGTGTTGATACGGTTGGTGGTAATCAGCGGAATGCCCACCGAGCCACGCAGCTTGGCGGTGACTTTACTGAACGCTGCCCGCGGCACCTTGGTGGCGATGGTGGGAATCCGCGCCTCGTGCCAACCGATACCGGTGTTGATGATCGTAGCACCGGCCTGTTCGATGGCCTGGGCCAATTGAACGATCTCATCCCAAGTGCTGCCGCCTTCCACGAGGTCGAGCATCGACAGGCGGAAGATGATGATGAAATTGGGGCCGACCGCCTCGCGTACGCGGCGCACGATTTCCACCGGCAGGCGCATGCGGTTTTCATAGCTGCCGCCCCAGCGGTCGGTCCGGTGGTTGGTGTGGGCCGCCAGGAACTGGTTAATGAAGTAGCCTTCCGAGCCCATGATCTCGACACCGTCGTACTCGGCCTTCTGGGCCAGCACCGAACAGGTGACGAAATCGCTGATCTGTTTCTCGATGCCCTCTTCGTCCAGCTCCTTGGGCTTGAACGGGTTGATCGGTGCCTGGATCGCGCTCGGTGCCACCTGCTTGGGGCTATAGGCATAGCGGCCGGCGTGAAGAATCTGCATGCAGATCTTGCCCCCCGCCTCATGCACTGCCCGGGTAACGATCTGGTGCTTGAGGGCTTCTTCCTCGGTGGTCAGCTTGGCCGCGCCGGAATAAACGCCACCTTCATCGTTAGGCCCGATCCCGCCGGTCACCATCAGGCCCACGCCGCCGCGGGCGCGCTCGGCGAAATACGCCGCCATGCGCTCGAAGCCACCCGGCTTCTCCTCGAGACCGGTGTGCATCGACCCCATCAGGGTGCGGTTGCGCAACGTAGTAAAGCCGAGGTCCAGCGGGGCCAGCAAATGCGGGTAATGAGGGGCGGTCATCGGTAACTCCACTTCGGGCGATCACGGGAAATGCGGAAGCTCTTCGGCCTCCATCGTCTTGCTCGACAGCGTAAGAGCCGGGGTGCAGGCGCTCAATGACCGTAACTGACAAGTTAATGATCCAAATGCGCAGCGACGTCCGGCGATGGTCGTGACTTGCGGCAAAGAGCGCGAGTCCTATGGAAGCTGGCAGGTGCTCTACCCAACAATAACGCCAACCACACGGTCGCCTCGCATGCATCCCCAACGAAAAGAACTGCACAACGAATTGCACGCCCGCCCGTCACTGTATTTCGACGAACCGGCCCACGTCTTTCACTTGGCCTTGCTGGGTGACAACGTCCGATGCGAAAAGCTGCTCGGGCAGTTGTGCCCCGACACGGTGGCGAGCGAGGCCGCACAGGGCATCACCCGGCTGGACGGGCATCCTCTGAAGTGGGAGCGCCACACCGAATTCTTCACCCTGACCCTGGTCGTTGCGGCGGGCAGCCATGCGCTGCAGTGGGCCGCCTTGCCCGAGTGCCTGGCGCGGGGCATCGAAGAACACCGCGAGCACATCATCAACGCCGTTCAGGTGCTGGTGCGCGGCGAAGCAGGACTCGACCTGGCCAGCTACGGCTTCAAGGACCCGTGCGGCTCCAGTGTCGGCGGCGGCGATGCCGTGGTCTGGAGCGACTTTCGACTGACCGAGGACGGTACCAATCGCTTGCTGTTCATCAATCGAAAACTCAACGCCTACCGCCAGGGACGGATGATCCGGCGGCTGTTGGAAATCGAAACCTATCGCATGATGGCGTCGTTGTCGCTGAGCACCGCCAAGGCACTGGACCCGCAACTGAATGAGTTCGATCGCACCCTCGTGGCGCTTTCCGAGCGCAATGCAAACGCCAGCGGTGTGCATGCCAAGGCCTTGCTGGAAGATATCACCCAACTGTCCCGCCAGGTCGTCAGCAGTACCGTCAAGAATCGCCACCGGTTCAGCGCTACCCGAGCCTATGCGCAACTGGTCTTCGAACGCCTGGGCGAGTTGCGGGAAAGCCACCTGGGTGACTGTCAGCGATTGGGCGTGTTCATCGAGCGGCGCTTCAAACCGACGGTGCGGTATTGCGCCGCCACCGAACAGCGTCTTGAACAACTGGCCATGAGCGTTGCCAACCTGGGCGACCTGCTGCAAGCCCGTGTACAGGTCGAGATGGAGGACCAGAACGCGGAAATCCTGCGCAGCCTCAACGCCCGCGCTGACGCACAAATCAAGATTCAACGTGCCGTGGAAGGTTTATCCATCATCGCCATCACCTACTACCTGATCAACTTGTTCAAACTGGTCTATAGCGGGCTGCATACGCTGGGGGCGAATCTGTCTGCCCGTGACGCGCTACTGGGCATGGCGCCGCCGGTATTGTTGATCATGCTGCTGATCATGCTTCGCATCAGGAAGGCCAAGAGTCACTAGGGCGATGTCCGGTGGACACCCTTTCGCTAATCCATTGTTTTCCGTACCCTGCCAAGTGACTCTTGATGAAAAATCACGATCCTGTACGCGGCGACCGACTGTTCTCATGCGCAAATTTCTGTACCTGCTGTTCTCCCTGGCGTTGTTGGCCGTCCTGATCACCTACGCCTCGTGGACAGCAGACCGCCCGATGGGCCATTACCTGTCGGATCTGCGGATCAACCTGGCGGTCGACCAAGGCACCCCCGCCGATCGAGGCAACCTGCTGGGTATCCAGCCTGAATTATTCCCCACCGACTACCAGAGCCCCGAACGCTTGCATCGAAAGCTCGCGGCCTACCTGCAAACCGCTCGCGACCAAGGCTTTCTCAACGACAAGACCATCGTGGTCCTGCCCGAGCACATCGGTACCTGGTTGATGGTCAGCGGTGAAAAAGACGAGGTGTACCAGGCACCGACCTTGAAACAAGCCATGCATTGGCTGGCGCTCAGCAACCCGCTGGCGTTCCTTCGCGCGTTGGCCGCCGCCCAGGGCGACAACCGCCTGGACGATGCGTACCTGCGCATGAAGGCAGGCGCCATGGCCCGCGACTATCAAATCCTGTTCGGCGGGCTCGCCAGGGAATTCAACGTAACGCTGGTGGCCGGTTCCATCGTCCTGCCCGAGCCCAGCGTCAATGAAGGCGAACTGACCGTCGGGCGCGGCGCCCTGTACAACAGCAGCCTGGTGTTCGGCCGCGACGGCCGCCCCATCGGCCAGCCCCAGCGTCAACGCTATCCGGCCTTTGACCAGCAGGACGTGCTGCAGGCCGAGCCAGACGCCACGCATGTGATAGAAACGCCCGCTGGACGCCTGGGCGTGCTGATCGGTACCGACAGTTGGTACCCGCTGCACTATCGGCAACTCAACGAACAAGGCGCGCAACTGATCGCCGTACCAGCCTTCGTCGTCGGTCGCGATGCCTGGAACAAACCCTGGAACGGCTATAAAGGCCTGACCACCCCGAGCGAAGTGAGCCTCAAGCCCGGTGAAGTGAACGAAGGCCAGGCCTGGCGACGCCTGACATTGACCAGCCGATTGCCGGTCAGCCAGGCGCGTGGCGGTGTCAGCGTGTTCCTGCGCGGGCAATTCTGGGACAGCGGCAGCGCCGGCCAGAGTTTCATCAGCCACGACGGCCAGCAATTCGCCGACGGCGAAGCCCGTGGCGCACGCCTGCTCAACCTGTGGCTGTGAACATGAAGCCGCAACCGATGCGCCTGGGCGACCTGTCCGTAGGTTTCGTCCACAGCCTCGCTGATGCAGTGGCCAGCCATGGGCAGGATCCTCTGCCACTGCTTGAACAGTACGGCCTCGATGCGGCGCGCCTGGCCGAACCCGGGGCTCGCCTGTCGATTCCGCGCTACATGCGCCTGGGTCATGCCGCGATCCAACTGACCCGGGATCCGGCCCTGGGCCTGCGCATGGGCCAGCTCAGCCGCTTGAGCCAGGCCGGGCTGGCCGGCGTCACCGCGGCGCAAGCACCTACCGTGCGCGAAGCCGCACGCTGCATGATCCGCTTCGAACCCCTGTACGGTTCCAACTACCGTGGGCAATCGAGTTTCCACGAGGACGCCAGAGGTGCGTGGCTGCGGTTCTATTCCATCAGTCCGTATAACGCCTATAACCGCTTTGTCGTGGATTCGATCATCGCCGGCTGGCTCCAACAGCTGTCCAGCATAAGCGACGTCCCGCTGCGGGCTGAACGTATCGAAATCGAATTCCAGGAGCCGCAGTACCTGGAGGCCTATCGTGTTTTAGGCGAGTGCCCGATCCAGTTCGGCGCCGAACAGAACCAGCTGCGCCTGGGCCTGGACAGTCTTGCCCAGCGCAACCGCCAGCATTGCCCAAGCACCTGGCACCATCTGGTCCAATTATGTGAGCGGGAATTGGAGCAACTGACACGAACCCGCAGCTTGCGTGAGCGCATCATCCAATTGCTGGGACCTTTGCTCAATGGCGGACGGGAGCCGGATCTCGAAGAAGTGGCCATGCGCCTGAAGTTGCCGACCTGGACGTTGCGTCGCAAGCTGGCTGAAGAAGGTACGCAATACAGGGCCATTCTCAACGACACCCGCCGAGACCTGGCCATGACGTACATTCGCGACACGGAACTGGCCTTCGGCGAAATCGCCTACCTGCTCGGGTTTGCCTCAGCCGAGGCGTTCCAGCGTGCTTTCAAGCGCTGGAACAACCAGACGCCGGGAGAGTTTCGTCGCAGTCGCAAGGGCGCTTGAGCGTCGCTCTTTGACGCATACCGCGGCAGCTACCTGGCCTACCTACAGCTCCGTCGCGTCTTCGGCGGGCTCCAACGGATCCAGCTCATACGCCTGATATTCCAGCAGCTCTTCCTGATAGTCATCCATTGCGTGTCCTTCCCAATTCGTTGAACCAGTGCCTGAAGGCCTGGAGTCAGCATAAGGCTGCTTTATGAACAAAACATGAAGCCGAGGCTTCATGAATTAAACGTAGCACAGCATCGGGAATTTAAAGCCGGGAGATGTAGCAAGGGATTACCTCCCTTGCCATAGCGCCTCAGGACGCAGGAAGTGGCTGGATGGGCTCGGTCGGCGCCGGCAGGGAACTGGCCGGTGGCGGCGTAATGGTTTCCGTCGACGAAGGTGCAGAGGACTCGGGCTCGCTGGGGGCAATCGGCGCGGGCTCGACCGGTGGTGCGACCGGCTCCGACACAGCGGGAGCGGGTTCGACCGGCGTCGCAGGTGCAGGGGCTGGCGTCGGTTCGGGTGCCTGCAGCGCCGCCGGCTGAGGGGCTGGAGGGGGAGCCAATGCAGCCGGTTCGGCCTTGGGCTCGGGAACGCCTAGCTCGGTTTTCGGTTTGTCGCCGGTCTCGACGGCTTTTTTTGCTTCCGGAGGCAGGAAGAGTTCCACCAACGTAAAGAAACGCTCGTAGAACTTGGCTGCCGACACGGTTTCGCTGGCCACCTTGACCATAGAATCATCCGAAGAGCCAATCGGCATCGACACAGACCCCAATACCCCCACGCCCAGGCTGGCGGAGTTATTGATTTTCTTCAGGGCATAACGGTCCTGCAGGGCATTGGCGAATATGGTCGCGCGATGTCCGGGGCCGCCGTCCTCGGCGCAGACCAGATTGAAACTGATCTCCATGTGGGTGTCACCGGTCTGCTGGAAACTCTTGTGACCGCTGACCAGCTTCGGATCGCTGCTGGTGATGATGTATCCCTGGCTGAGCAATGCCCGACGGCCCGCCTCACAGGTCGCCACATCAGTCACCGGATAAGTGCGCGAGAACGTGCCCGAATCATCAAAATTCTCGTGCTCGTAGATGGCCGTCTTCTTGGAGGAACAACCGGTTGCGACGGCCAGCAGCAATGCCAGCCCAACGGTGCGCATGTGAAGTGATCTGAACATTGAACATCCTGGGGAAAACATTCCGGCGCGTATTGTGCAACAGAACGCTGCCGGGCAGCTTGGCTAATCATGTCTCAAAGGGCTTACAAGTCTACGGGTGCTTCTCGACAGGAAAAAGACAAAACTCGACGAATCGACGAAACATCCCTATCCGTAGCAATACACAGATACAAAAAGACCCCGACCTTTCGGCCGGGGTCCTGACAAGCAAAACCTTCAGACCATCAGAAACGCTTGATGTCTGCCTGGCTTTCCAACTGCTTGCGATAAGCCGCGAAGTCCTGCTGGCCGACACGGGACGCCAGGTAGCGGCGATACTCGGTTTTTTCTGCCTCGGTCGGTGCCGCCGCTTCGTTTACGCCATTCAAGCGCAACACCGTCACGCTGCCGTCAGCCAAGGTCACGCTGGCAAACGTCGGATTGTCCTTCGACTCAGGCTTGGGCATGCGGAACAACGCCTGCAACACCGCAGGGTCAACACCCTCCTGGCCACGGGTAGCCGCTTCGACGGCTTTCCAGCCTTGGCCATTGACGGGCTTGTCCAACGCAGCCTTGCCATCACGCAGGCTGGCGATCAGCTCGTCTGCACGAGTCTTGGCTGCCGCGCTGGCGTGCTCCTTGGCCAACTGGGCGCGGATAGGACCGGCCACGCTTTCCAGCGGCATTTGCTCAGGCTTGCGGTGCTCCTTGGCACGCAGCACCACGACCGTTTCCGGGTCCAGTTCGATGGCGGTGCTGTTGGCGCCCTCCTCCAGGACTTCCGGGCTGAACGCAGCAGTGACTACGGCGCGGTTGGCCGCAATCCCTTCACCGCCTTCACGACCGAACGGCGCCGACGTATGCACGGTCAGCTTCAGGTCCTGGGCCGGTTGGGCGAGGTCCGAAGCTTCGAACGACGCATCTTCCAATTGCTTGGTCGCTTCAACGAAGCGTTGCTCCACCTGCTGGGTCTTCAATTCGCGAGTGAGCTTGTCCTTCAGGCTCGCAAAGGTCGGAACCTCAGGTGCTTCCACGCCCAGCAGCTTGATCAGGTGCAAGCCGAAATCGGTTCGCACCGGCGCCGATACCTGATCCTTGTTCAAGGCGTACAGCGCCTTTTCAAACTCGGGGTCGTAGACACCTGGCCCGGCATAACCCAGGTCACCGCCATTGTTTGCCGAACCCGGGTCCTGGGAGTATTCCTTCGCCAACGCCTCGAACGATTCGCCTTTGGCCAGGCGAGCCTGGATTTCCTCGATTTTCGCCTTGGCCTGGGCTTCGGTGACCTTGTCGTTCACTTCGATCAGGATATGCGCAGCCCGTCGTTGTTCAGACAGATTGGCGATCTCTTTCTGATAGGCCGCTTGCAAATCTTCGTCGTTGACGCTGACTTGGTCGAAGAACGACGCTTTCTTCAATTCAAGGTAATCGATGACAACCTGGTCAGGCGTCATGAATTCCTTGGCATGCTGGTCGTAGTAAGCCTTGACCTCGTCGTCGGTCAACTTCACCGCCGATGGATCTGCCTTGACGGTCAGGGTGGCGAAGTCACGCGTCTGCTTTTCCAGGCGGGCGAACGCCAGCACCTGGGCATCGGTGACGAAGCCGCTGCCGGCCAGGCCGGCGCGCAATTGGCCGATCAGCATTTCCTGGGCCAACATCTGGCGGAATTGCAAGCGACCATAACCCAACTGGCGAATCACTTGATCGAAACGCTCGGGGCTGAACTTGCCGTCGACCTGAAACTCAGGCGTTTGCAGGATCACTTGGTCCAGCGCGGCTTCGGAGAACGCGAATTTCGCGTCATGGGCACCTTGCAACAGCAATTTGCGATCGATCAGGCCCTTGAGCGCCGAGTCGCGCAGCATTTTTTCGTCCAACAACGAAGCGTCGAAATCCTTGCCCAACTGTTGCATGAGCTGGCGGCGTTGCATGTCGACCGCCTGGCTCAGCTCGTTCTGGCTGATGTTTTCGCCGTTGACCTTGGCCGCTTCGTTACTGTTGGTGGTGGCTTTGAAAATGGCATCGAAACCGGTCAACGCCATCAATGCGACGATGACCCCGATGATGGTCTTGGCAATCCAGCCTTGTGAATTGTCCCTGATATTCTGCAGCATGCGTCCCCCAGAAACGGTTGAACTTCAAATTTAGGCAACCGTGGAGCGTGGGTAGAATCCGGATAGAAGAAAGGCGCATCCGAGGATGCGCCTTCTCGTAACTGGCGGAGCGGACCGGGCTCGAACCCGCGAGCCCTGGCGTGACAGCCCGGATGTTACCGGACGCATTACCGCTCCGCTGCCAAGCCAGGCATGACCCCGACCCGGATAAACTCAATGAAACCTTAGTTAACGGCTTCTTTCAGCGCTTTACCAGCTTTGAAGCCTGGCTTTTTGGCAGCAGCGATCTGCAGCGTCTTGCCGGTCTGCGGGTTGCGACCAACACGAGCTGGACGGTCGGTAACGGAGAACGTACCGAAACCAACCAGAACAACAGAGTCGCCAGCCTTGAGAGCGCCAGTGACGGATTCGATTACAGCGTCCAGCGCACGGCCAGCAGCAGCTTTCGGGATATCAGCGGATGCAGCGATAGCATCAATCAGTTCCGACTTGTTCACTCTAAGTCCCCTTATATCTATTTTGAGATGATTCTAAGTTTTTTTGGTGAAAGCAAAAACGAGTGCTGAATGGCCTGCAGACACTTAAGAGCCGCTTTATAACAAGGGCTCTAAAAAACTGTCAAGGAAGCCCCCCAGGCAAATGCGTATTAATGCGTGCTAATTCTTTCCTTAGAGTCAGACTCTCGCTTTTCTTCCTTCGCGACAATCTCCGGAGCCACATCCGGCAAGGGCTCCGGCGCGTATTGCAGCGCAATTTGCAGGACCTCGTCAATCCATTTAACCGGTTTGATCTGAAGATCCTGCTTGATGTTGTCAGGAATTTCCTTCAGATCACGAACATTCTCTTCAGGAATGATCACGATCTTGATGCCACCACGGTGAGCCGCCAGCAGTTTTTCCTTCAGGCCGCCAATCGCCAGCACCTGGCCACGCAGGGTGATTTCCCCGGTCATGGCCACATCGGCCCGCACCGGAATGCCGGTCAGCGCCGATACCAATGCCGTGCACATGCCTACGCCAGCACTCGGACCGTCCTTGGGCGTCGCACCTTCAGGCATGTGGATATGGGTGTCGCGCTTTTCATGGAAATCCAGCGGAATGCCCAGGCTACGAGCACGGCTGCGAACAACCGTCAGCGCCGCAGTGATCGATTCGACCATGACATCCCCCAGGGAGCCGGTCTTGATCAACTGGCCCTTGCCCGGTACGACGGCGGCTTCGATGGTCAACAGCTCGCCACCGACTTGCGTCCACGCCAGGCCGGTCACCTGCCCGATCTGGTCCTGCTGCTCCGCCAGGCCGTAGCGGAATTTGCGCACGCCCAGGAAATGCTCCAGCGAGTCCGAAGTCACCTTGACCGCAAAGCGTTTCTCCAGAGCATGTTCCTTCACCGCCTTGCGGCAGACCTTGGCGATCTGACGCTCCAGGCCACGTACACCGGCCTCGCGAGTGTAGTAACGAATGATGTCGCGGATCGCTTCCTCGTCGAATTCCAGCTCGCCCTTTTTCAGGCCATTGGCCTGGATCTGCTTCGGCGAAAGGTATTTGACGGCGATGTTGATCTTCTCGTCTTCGGTGTAGCCCGGCAGACGAATCACCTCCATCCGGTCCAGCAACGCTGGCGGAATATTCATCGAGTTGGAGGTGCAAAGGAACATCACGTCCGACAGGTCGTAATCAACTTCCAGATAGTGGTCGTTGAAGTTGTGATTCTGCTCGGGATCGAGCACTTCGAGCAACGCAGATGCCGGATCACCGCGCATATCGCTGCCCATCTTGTCGATTTCATCCAAGAGGAACAGAGGGTTGCGCACGCCCACCTTTGTCATCTTTTGAATCAATCTTCCTGGCATGGAGCCGATGTACGTCCGACGATGGCCGCGAATTTCAGCCTCGTCACGCACGCCACCCAGTGCCATCCGAACGAACTTGCGGTTGGTGGCGTGGGCAATCGATTCCGCCAGGGAGGTTTTACCGACCCCCGGAGGCCCAACCAGGCACAGCACCGGGCCACGAATCTTTTTCACGCGTTTTTGCACGGCGAGGTATTCAAGGATGCGCTCCTTGACCTCTTCCAGACCGTAGTGGTCCGCATCCAGGATGTCTTCGGCACGCGCCAGGTCCAGGCGAACCTTGCTCTGGGCCTTCCACGGCACCTGGACCAGCCAGTCGATGTAGGAACGCACCACGGTGGCTTCGGCCGACATCGGCGACATCTGCTTGAGTTTGTTCAGCTCGGCCTGGGCCTTGGCAAGGGCATCCTTTGGCAGGCCGGCGGCATCGATGCGCTTCTTCAGCTCTTCGATTTCGTTATGACCTTCATCGCCGTCGCCGAGCTCTTTCTGAATGGCCTTCATCTGCTCGTTCAGGTAGTACTCGCGCTGGCTGCGCTCCATCTGTTTCTTCACGCGCCCGCGAATGCGCTTCTCGACCTGCAGCAAGTCGATCTCGCCATCGAGCAAGGCCAGTACGTGTTCGACACGGGCCGACAAATCGATGATTTCAAGAATTTCCTGCTTCTGCTCGATCTTGAGGGCCATGTGGGCCGCCATCGTGTCGACCAGGCGTCCGGGCTCGTCGATGCTGTTGAGCGACGACAGGACCTCGGCTGGCACCTTCTTGCCCAATTGCACGTACTGTTCGAACTGCGACAGCAGGCTGCGGACAAACACCTCGGATTCACGCTCCGGCGCATCGACTTCGTCGATCAGCGAGACCTCGGCACGGCAATACCCGTCCACTTCGCTGAAACGCTCGACTGCCCCACGCTGCTCGCCTTCAACCAGGACCTTGACGGTGCCGTCGGGCAGCTTGAGCAATTGCAGGACCGTTGCAATCGTACCTACGCGATAAAGTGCGTCTTCGCCGGGATCGTCGTCGGCAGGATTTCTCTGAGCGATCAGAAGAATCTGCTTATCACCCGTCATCGCGGCCTCAAGGGCTTCGATGGACTTCTCGCGCCCCACGAACAGCGGGATAACCATGTGCGGATACACCACGACATCGCGCAATGGCAGGAGAGGCAATTCGATGGTTGTCTTCATGATTTCGCCTCTACGGCGGCCATAAGGCCGTAAACAGATGGAAGTAAGCTTGAAACCAAGATGGGGGCAGCCTTCAAAAAAAACAAGCGCTAAGACACGTCTAAAACGCGCTAATAGCAAAGGGGCCCGAAGGCCCCTTCTTTTATTTCAACTGCGGGACACTCACGCGTCCGGTGCAGCCTTGGCAGCCGGCTCACTGTTTTCGTAGATATACAGTGGCTTGGACTTGCCTTCTATGACGCTTTCGTCGATGACGACCTTGCTGACGTCGGACTGCGACGGGATCTCGTACATCGTGTCCAGCAATACGCCTTCGAGAATCGAACGCAACCCACGGGCACCGGTTTTACGCTCCAGGGCACGCTTGGCGACGGATTTCAGCGCGTCGGAACGGAATTCCAGGTCTACACCTTCCATTTCGAACAGCTTGGCATATTGCTTGGTCAGGGCGTTCTTCGGCTCGGTAAGAATCTGCATCAACGCCGCTTCATCCAACTCATCCAATGTCGCCAGGACCGGCAGACGGCCGACGAACTCAGGGATCAGACCGAACTTGACCAAATCGTCAGGCTCGACTTCACGCAGGGATTCACCAACCTTCTTGCCTTCTTCCTTGCTGCGCACTTCGGCGTTGAAGCCGATGCCGCCGCGAGTGGAACGATTCTGGATGACCTTTTCGAGGCCAGAGAACGCACCACCACAGATGAACAGGATGTTACGGGTGTCGACCTGCAGGAACTCCTGCTGCGGATGCTTGCGACCGCCCTGGGGCGGAACGGAGGCAACCGTGCCTTCGATCAACTTCAGCAAGGCCTGCTGCACGCCTTCACCGGAAACGTCCCGGGTGATCGACGGGTTGTCGGACTTGCGGGAAATCTTGTCGATTTCGTCGATGTAGACAATACCCATCTGGGCTTTTTCCACATCGTAATCGCACTTTTGCAGCAGCTTCTGAATGATGTTCTCGACGTCCTCACCCACATAACCCGCCTCGGTGAGGGTGGTTGCGTCGGCGATGGTGAACGGAACGTTCAGCAAGCGGGCCAGGGTCTCGGCCAGCAGGGTCTTACCCGAGCCTGTCGGGCCGATCAGCAGGATGTTGCTCTTGCCGAGCTCGACCTCGTCATTCTTCTTGTCACGCTGGTTCAGGCGCTTGTAGTGGTTGTATACCGCTACGGCCAGTACCTTTTTTGCGCGCTCCTGACCGATTACATACTGGTCAAGGATGCCGCTGATTTCTTTGGGCGAAGGCAACTTATGCGCGCTGCTCTCGGCCTGGGCTTCCTGCACCTCCTCACGGATGATGTCATTGCACAGGTCGACGCACTCGTCGCAAATGAAGACCGAGGGGCCGGCAATCAATTTGCGTACTTCATGCTGGCTTTTGCCACAGAAGGAGCAATAAAGCAGTTTGCCGTTGTCCTCGCCGTTGCGGGTGTCAGTCATTCGATCGATCCAAATCCGATAGGCTTGCAACACAAGATGAAGGCAATTGCGGGCTTTTTCAAGCCCGCAGGTGATCGGACATGCCGACCACCCTCATTTTGAGCGGCTTATATTAAGCGGGGCGCTGGCTGATCACTTCGTCGATCAGGCCATATTCACGTGCGGCTTCGGCGCTCATGAAGTTGTCGCGGTTCGTATCGCGCTCGATTTCTTCAAGGGTGCGCCCGCTGTGCTTGGCCATCAAGGTGTTGAGGCGCTCGCGAATGAAGAGGATTTCCTTGGCATGGATCTCGATATCCGATGCCTGGCCCTGGAAACCGCCCAGTGGCTGGTGAATCATCACACGCGAGTTAGGCAGGCAGTAACGCTTGCCCTGAGCACCGGCGGTCAGCAAGAACGCACCCATGCTGCACGCCTGGCCGATACAAGTGGTCGAGACGTTCGGCTTGATGAACTGCATGGTGTCGTAGATCGACATGCCGGCAGTCACCGAACCGCCCGGCGAGTTGATATAGAGATGGATGTCCTTGTCCGGGTTTTCCGCTTCAAGGAACAGCAGTTGTGCACAGATCAGGTTGGCCATGTAGTCCTCAACCGGGCCCACCAGAAAAATCACTCGCTCCTTGAGCAGACGCGAGTAGATGTCATAGGCACGTTCGCCACGGGCGGACTGCTCGATAACCATCGGGACCAGACCGCCTGCGGCCTGGATGTCAGAGCTCTGCTGATAAAAAGAATTGCGGGACATGTCTCGCAGTCACTCCCAAATAGTTATGTCTTGAATACGCATAAGCCAGCGCGAAGGCTGGCTTATGGGTGTGTGTTTCTTACCGCGAAACCATCAATCGGCTTGTGGAGCTTCCACCGGCTTGACCGCTTCTTCGTAAGAGACCGCTTTGTCGGTCACGCTAGCTTTCTGCAGAACAGTATCCACAACTTGTTCTTCCAGCACAACCGAACGGACTTCGTTCAGTTGCTGGTCGTTCTTGTAGTACCAGGACACGACCTGCTCAGGTTCCTGGTAGGCCGAGGCCATTTCCTGGATCAGTTCGCGAACACGGGCTTCGTCAGGCTTGAGTTCGAATTGCTTGACCACTTCGGCAACGATCAGACCCAGCACGACGCGGCGCTTGGCTTGCTCTTCGAACAGCTCGGCAGGCAGTTGGTCTGGCTTGATGTTGCCACCGAACTGCTGGACGGCCTGCACGCGCAGACGGTTCACTTCGTTGTCCAGAAGGGCCTTTGGCACTTCGATCGGGTTGGAGGCCAGCAGACCGTCCATGACCTGGTTCTTCACCTTGGACTTGATGGCCTGGCGCAGCTCACGCTCCATGTTCTTGCGAACTTCGGCGCGGAAACCTTCCAGCCCGGTTTCCTTGATACCGAACTGGGCGAAGAACTCTTCGTTCAGCTCAGGCAGCTTCGGCTCGGAAACGCTGTTGACGGTCACGGTGAACTCAGCGGCTTTGCCAGCCAGGTCCAGGTTCTGGTAGTCCTCTGGGAAGGTCACGTTCAGGACGCGCTCTTCGCCAGCCTTGGCGCCGACCAGGCCATCTTCGAAACCTGGGATCATGCGACCGGAGCCCAGCACCAGCTGGGTGCCCTTGGCGGAGCCGCCAGCGAACACTTCACCGTCAACCTTGCCGACGAAGTCAATGTTCAGTTGATCTTCGGTCTGGGCAGCACGATCAGCCACTTCGAAACGGGTGTTCTGCTTGCGCAGGATGTCCAGCATCTTGTCCAGGTCGGCGTCCGACACGTCAGCGCTCAGGCGCTCGACGGCAATGGACTCGAAACCGGCGACAGTGAACTCAGGGAACACTTCGAACGTGGCAACGAACTCGAGGTCCTTGCCTTTTTCCAGCACTTTAGGCTCGACGGAAGGAGCGCCAGCCGGGTTCAGCTTCTGCTCGACCACAGCTTCGTAGAACGAAGACTGGATCACGTCGCCCACGGCTTCCTGGCGCGCATCAGCTTCATAACGCTGACGAATCACGCTCATTGGCACTTTGCCTGGGCGGAAACCTGGAATCTTGGCCTTTTGGGCAGTCTGCTGCAGACGCTTGTTGACCTGAGTCTCGATACGCTCAGCTGGCACGGTGATGCTCATGCGGCGCTCAAGAGCAGAAGTATTTTCAACAGAAACTTGCATGGATATTCCTCGTTGCACAGACGTTGGCCGGGCGTTTCCGACCCCAGAATCAAGGGCATGCATTCTAGTAGGTCAAACTCAAGAAGTCACCCTACTGAAAACGCGCAGGAAACAGGCGCCGAATTAAGGAGCGGGACAATCGGTCATGCCCCGCCCGGTTTGCAAATACAGTCACTCATCGCCAAGGCTCTGCAAAGCGCTTCTATATATAGAAGCGTCATTTCCAACAACCTGGCATGCCGCCTCCAGAGGAAGGCCGGCGAACCTGTCGAGCATCATCGCGAAACACTTTTGCGACGAATCGACTACGACGCGTCCGCGTGAAAACCAGCGCAGACGCGAACACACAACCCATGAAAACAAAAACGGCGCAGCCCTTTTCAGGTTCTGCGCCGTTCTCTGCTAATTAAATAGCCACTTGTATGGTGCGGACGGAGAGACTCGAACTCTCACACCTTGCGGCGCTGGAACCTAAATCCAGTGTGTCTACCAATTCCACCACATCCGCGTTTCAAGCTGTTTAAAGCAAAGGCGCCAGACCGTTAAATCTGGCGCCTTTCTAGAATATGGGGTGGACGATGGGGATCGAACCCACGACAACGGGAGTCACAATCCCGTGCTCTACCAACTGAGCTACGCCCACCATATTGCCTTGTTGCGTTACTTGTGCCAAAGCTGCCTAATGGCGCACCCGGCAGGACTCGAACCTGCGACCATCCGCTTAGAAGGCGGATGCTCTATCCAGCTGAGCTACGGGCGCCTTTTTAATCTGTATTCTTGGACGATTACAAACTAAGTGCTTTCAGTTTTGCCGAGTTGAAACAACCAACTCCGCTCCACCTTCTTAACCAGTGCTAGGCTGTGCCCGACAAGTGCGACGAATGTTATAGACGGCCTGATAGGTCGTCAACTCTTTTCTGAAAAAAATTCATTTAATTAAAGGGCTTAGGGGAATTTGCAGACCAAGCGCCTTTGCCCTCACGCCTCAGCATGCGAGAATGCGTTCTCTTTTTTTCCCCTCTCGATGGTTAACCACGCGCAATGACTGCACAACTTATCGACGGCAAATCGATCGCCGCCAGCCTGCGCCAGCAGATCGCCCAACGAGTCACCGAGCGCCGCGAGCAAGGTCTGCGCACGCCCGGCCTGGCGGTGATCCTGGTCGGCAGCGATCCTGCCTCTCAGGTTTATGTCTCGCACAAGCGTAAAGACTGTGAAGAGGTCGGCTTCCTTTCCCAGGCCTACGACCTGCCTTCCGAAACCACTCAGCAGGCGCTGGCCGACCTGATCGACCGTCTCAATGACGATCCGAACATCGACGGCGTTCTGCTCCAGCTCCCGCTGCCCGAGCACCTCGACGCCTCGAAACTGCTGGAGCGTATCCGCCCGGACAAAGACGTCGACGGCTTCCACCCTTATAACGTAGGCCGCCTCGCCCAACGCATCCCCCTGCTGCGCCCCTGCACCCCCAAGGGCATCATGACCTTGCTGGAAAGCACCGGCGTGGATCTTTATGGGCTCGACGCCGTCGTCGTGGGCGCGTCCAATATCGTTGGCCGCCCAATGGCCATGGAATTGCTGCTGGCCGGCTGCACCGTCACCGTGACCCACCGCTTCACCAAGGACCTGGCGGGCCACGTCGGCCGTGCCGACCTGGTGGTCGTGGCGGCGGGCAAGCCAGGCCTGGTCAAGGGTGAGTGGATCAAGGAAGGCGCGATCGTCATCGACGTGGGCATCAATCGCCAGGAAGACGGCAAGCTGGTGGGTGACGTGGTCTACGAGACTGCCCTGCCCCGCGCCGGCTGGATCACCCCGGTACCGGGCGGCGTCGGCCCGATGACCCGGGCCTGCCTGCTGGAGAACACGCTGTACGCGGCCGAAACGCTGCATAGCTGACAAAAGCCCCAACCAAACCTGTGGGAGCGAGCTTGCTCGCGATAGCGGTGCACCAGGCAACACACTTGTTGACTGGACACGACCCTATCGTGAGCAAGCTCGCTCCCACAGCTTTTTTCAGGGGCTGGAGCTTTGATCAGGCTCGTGGCGCTCGGATTACAAATTTTTCAGATCCGACTCGCCAGGATCCCCGTCCATTAAACTTTATTTATTCTTCAGCCCCGCTGGCATGGGCATATAGCGCTGTCCTCGCCCATACTCATAAAATGCGGCGTTTTTTCAACAAGCCGCTGTTTAATGGCCTTTTTAACTCCATCGAGTCTACTCGCGTGAAAATTCGTCTTTCGATCCTCAGCCTGTTTTTCGCTTTCTCAGGCACCTTCATCACGCAAAACGTCAATGCGCAGGAAACCATCGCGGCGCCACGGGACACATCGAAACTTCAAGTCGCCTCCGGCAGCGCCATCCTGTTGGATTTACAGACAGACAAGGTGGTTTATTCGAGCAATCCGGACGTCGTGGTGCCGATTGCATCGGTGACCAAGTTGATGACGGGGCTGATCGTGCTAGACGCCAAGCAGGACCTCGACGAATACATCTCCATGACCATCACCAACACGCCGGAAATGAAAGGCGTGTTCTCCCGGGTCAAGCTCAACAGCGAACTGTCCCGCCGTGATACGTTGTTGATCGCACTGATGTCGTCGGAAAACCGCGCTGCGGCCAGCCTCGCCCATCACTATCCGGGCGGCTACGCGGCGTTTATCGCGGCGATGAATGCCAAGGCCAAGGCCCTCGGCATGACCAGCACCCATTACGTCGAGCCGACCGGCCTGTCTATCCACAACGTGTCGACCGCCCGCGACCTGACAAAACTCCTGATGGCCGCTCGCAAATACCCGCTGTTGAGTGAACTGAGCACCACCAAGGAAAAGACGGTGACGTTCCGTAAACCGGTCTACAGTCTCGGTTTCCGCAACACCGATCATCTGGTGCACAAGGCCAACTGGGACATCCAACTGACCAAGACCGGCTTCACCAACGAGGCAGGCCATTGCCTTGTCCTGTTGACCAAGATGGGGAATCGGCCGATGGCCTTGGTCATTCTCGATGCGTTCGGCAAATACACTCACTTCGCCGACGCCAGCCGTATCCGCAGCTGGGTGGAGACGGGGAAAAGCGCCAGCGTTCCGGCAGTTGCCTTGCAATACAAAGCCGCCAAGAACCTCAAGAGTCGCCAGAGCGGCGTGGTGGAAGCGTCCAAATAAGGCGGATACGCCCACAATGAATAGCCCCGACTCGTCGGGGCTATTCACATTCAGGGCTTCAGATCGCCCAATGGATCATAAGGCTTGGAAGAAGGCGGATCCTGATCCTTCTCATCCCGGGGCGCCTTCGCGGGACCTATCGGGTCGACTTGAGGATCGTCGAGATCCGGTGAATCCGGATCGAACCCCAGATCGTCATCGCCGGATGAATGCTCGGAAGAATGCGGCCCCGAAGGTGTTTTCGACTGTGCCATTGCTGCCTCCTTGAATCATGGCCCGGAAACTCCAGGCCCTGACGATAAGAACCCGAGGCAAGCATGGTCGTGCCCGACAGGTGACGAACGGGGATGTCACTTCAGTGTGCGTTCCCCAATGCCTTGGTGGCGCGCGCTGCCGCCTGCTCCTGCCCTGACCCGCCCAATTCACCGGCGGCCTTCAGCCAACGCTGCGAGTCGACATTGGCCGGAAGCTGCGTAGGTTGCTGGACCAGCACCGCCCAACCCCCTGCGCCCTTGAATGCTGATTCGAACGCACTAAAACTCATCAACGATCGCCGGTTCATCCCGGAGCGCAGCAGCACGGTGCGTTTCTGTCGGTTATACCCCGCAAGAATGGCGTATCGCGGGCCGGACCAGAACGCCGAACCCTCGGTGTAGCGCAACAGCACGGGATAACCCGCCGCCACCTGTTCAAGCAACGCGCCAAGCTCGCTGTCGAGCGGATAGACCACGAGCCCATACTCTCGCGCCAGGGTTTGCAGGTTCTGCTGCAACCGAGGCTCGCCACCCGGCAAGTGCAGAGGTTTTTCCAACAGTCCCGGGGTGATGACGGTGCCCTGCAAAGTCAGCAGCGCCGCCAGCGACTGCGGGGCGCCCTGATACATTTCGCCCCTATAGAACGGCACGCTGTTGAGTTCCACCCGTTCTGGCAGGCGCTGGATCTGCGGCGACACGCTCCCCGCGCACCCCACCAGGGCGACGAGGCAGGACGCCGCCAGTACCAGTGATCGAAAAGATGAAATGACCGGCGACATAACGACTCTCTCGTTAAAGCAGACCCGGCATCCGGGCCGGGCTTGGGCTTGGGCTTGGGCTTGGGCTTGGGCGGACGATCATAAGGCGCCCGCAAGCCTGGGTATAGCCATTAACGACAGTTTCACCCTCGCAATAGAACGAACCGATCCGTTGGTCGATTCTACGGATCGACTGCTCGTAACACTTCAGCGACTAGACTGTCCATTGTAATGAGTGCATTGCCCGGCCTTGGGCAGAAGGAGGCACAGATGAGCCTGACGACGACTATTCTGATGCTGATATTCGGCTGGTTGAGCGTAGCCACCGCCATGTTATGGGGCGTGTTGCGGATCGCCCGGCGTCACCATCACAGCCCTGCGCGGCAAAACTCGAAACCCGCCAGGGGCCACGCCGCGGCACATTGATATTTATCGGCCTCTCATGAAAAAGCCGCCCCGGCGTTGGACCGGGGCGGCTTTTTTCACGTTGAATCAGTTGTTCTCGACCATCGCCTTTTCCCTGGCGCGCCGGGACAACATGTTCAACACCTCGATCGCCGCCGAGAAGGCCATCGCCGCATAGATATAGCCCTTAGGCACATGGGCACCGAAACCTTCGGCGATCAGCGTCATGCCGATCATGATCAGGAAGCCCAGGGCCAACATGACCACGGTGGGGTTGTCATTGATGAACTTCGCCAACGGCTCGGCCGCCAGCAGCATCACCAGGACCGAAACCACCACGGCAATGATCATGATCGGCAGGTGCTCGGTCATGCCCACCGCTGTAATGATGCTGTCGATGGAAAACACCAGGTCAAGCATCAGGATCTGACCGATCGCGGCGGCAAAACCCAGGGTAACGCCAGACGAGGCCGACTTGGGGTCGTTGGGCGCCGGGTCCATGCTGTGGTGAATCTCGGTGGTGGCTTTCCATAGCAGGAACAGGCCGCCAGCAATCAGGATCATGTCCTTCCATGAAAACGCCTGGCCGAGAATTTCGACGACCGGCTCCGTCAACTGCACGATGAAGGCGATGGTGCTCAACAGGCCCAGGCGCAGGATCAGCGCCATGCCGATGCCTACCCGTCGTGCCTTGACACGGTGTTGCTCGGGCAGCTTGTTGGTCAGAATCGAAATGAAGATCAGGTTATCGATGCCGAGCACGATTTCCATGACAACCAGGGTTGCAAGGGCAATCCAGGCGGTGGGGCTGGCGGCGAGTTGTAACAGATAATCCATGGGTCAGTCCTGACTCGATTAGACGGGGTTAGAGGGTCTTGGTGGAGGTTTCAGATTCTTCAGCGTCTTCTTCAGGCGCTTTCTTGGGACTGATCAGCCCACCCGTGGCGTCGCTGAGGGCTTGTTCGGCCGCCTTGTGCGTATCGTCAATGGCCTGCTTGGCCGTTTCGACCGCTTGTTCCTTCAATTGCTGGGCAAGTTGCTGAGCGCTTTTTTCCGCTTGTTCACAGCCCACCAGGGCCACCGACGACAACGACAGCAAGGCTGCGAGCCCCAGGTTTCTATGCATCATGGACAGTGCCTCTCAGAGAATAGACCGAGCACAAAAGATGGCTCACCGATGGCCCGGAATTCTAGAGACGGAAATACTTCAGGAAAATTCGTATTTTTGGCGGTTATACTTCGGTTTTTACGAAGCGGCCAATGTCATGCTCAATTATCGGCAGTTGCATTATTTCTGGGTGGTGGCGAAAACCGGGAGCATTGTGCGTGCCTGCGAGCAACTGAACCTGACCCCACAGACCATCAGCGGACAGATTTCGCTGTTCGAACAGACCTATAACATCAAGCTGTTCCGCCGTGTCGGACGCCAACTGGAACTGACCGAGGCCGGCCGCCAGACATTGCCGTATGCCGAGCATATGTTCCAACTGGGCGGCGAACTGGAACTGATGCTGCGGGCGCAGCCCAACGAGCAGCAAACATTGTTTCGGGTCGGGGTGGCGGATGTCGTGCCCAAATCGATTGTCTATCGGCTGCTGGCGCCGACCATGGAACTGACTGAACCGCTGCGCATCACCTGTCGCGAAGACAAGCTCGAACGGCTGTTGGCAGACCTGGCAATCCAGCGCCTGGACCTGGTGATTTCCGACAGCCCGATGCCGAGCCACCTGGATATCAAGGGCTTCAGCCAGAAGCTGGGAGAATGCGGAATCAGTTTTTTCGCCACCGCCGCGCTGGCCGATCGTCATGGACGGGATTTCCCCCACGGCCTGCATGACGCCCCGCTGCTGATCCCTGGGCCGGAAACCGTGATCCGCAGCCGCCTGCAACGCTGGTTCGCCGAGCAGCAGATCCAACCGCGCATCGTCGGTGAATTCGACGACAGCGCGCTGATGCAGGCGTTTGGTCAATCCGGCAGCGGGATTTTCATCGGCCCCAGCGTGATCGCTGAAGAGGTCAAGCGGCAATACGGCGTGCAAGTCATCGGCCAGACTGATGCAGTGAGCGAGTCCTTCTACGCCATCTCCGTGGAGCGCAAGGTCAGCCATCCGGGCATCGTCGCCATCGCCGAAGGTGCGCGCCGCGAGCTGTTCAGCGTCTAAGCGCAGGCCGCACGAGGCTTGAAGGTCATCAAAAGCAACGCCAACAATATCGACACCAGGATGAATCCGGCCGCCGCGAAACCGACATTGCCCAACCCCAGGGTATCAATGACCCGCCCGCCCACCATCGCGCCCAGGCCAATGCCCAGGTTGGCGCCAGCGATGTTCAGCGACGCCGCGAACGCCGGTGCCTCGGGTGCGGCTTTCATCAGCCGTACGTGGCTGACCAGAAACAAAGCCGCTTGGGTCACCCCCCAAATCCCCATCGCAGCCGCCAGACCCAGAGTCGAATGAATGCTTGGCACCAGTGCCACCATCCCGCCGATCATGAACAGGCAGAACACCATCGACGCGATCAACGGGTGCCGGTCCACCGCGCGACCGCCCAGGGAATTGCCCAGCAAGCCCACGGCGCCGAAGCCCATCAAGCACCAGCCCACGAGCGTGCCGTCGAAGCCGGCCAGGCGTTCAAGAATATCCGCCAGGTAGGTATAGGCAGTGAACATGCCGCTGAAGACCAGGATCGAAAGCAGCACATGCCCTTGCATCAAAGGGCTGCGCAAGATCTTGAATTGCGAGCGAAAGCTCACCTGATGCTGATGCAGGTTCGTCTTCGGCAGGTAAATGAACAGCAGCAGCGCCTTGGCAAACGCGATGACCGCCAGGATCGCAAAAGCACTGCGCCAGCCAAACGCATCGGAGATCAGCGTGCCCACCGGGATGCCGAACACGGTGGCGCAGACGATGCCAAAACCGATCCTGGCGATGGCACGCCCGGCGAACTGCGGCCCGACGATGTCCACCGCCGTTTCACTGGCCAACGCCCAGAACACTGGCAGGCCCAGCGCCGGGATCAACCGGGCAACGGCCATCACCCAGATATTCGGAGCCAGCGCTGCCAACGTGTTGGCCAGGCCGAACATCACCAGCACGCTGATGAACAATTTGCGCCGCTCGACACGGGCGAACCAGGCGGTCAGGAACGGCCCGAACGCCGCCACCGTAAACGCAAACAAGGTCACCAGCAGCCCGGCCTGGGGAATGCTGACCTGAAGATCGCGGGCAATGGCGGGGAGCAGGCCGACGATGATGAATTCCGTGGTCAGCACCGTAAATCCGGCGGCAGACAACAGGAAGATGGGCAACAGCATGCAAGACTCCAGCAAAACGACGACACCAGCGTTAGCCAAGGGCCCGCTGGAGATATTGAAAGGTGAGGAAAACAAAGCCTAACAGAATGTTCCTTCCGGCAAAATGCGCTTAAACGTGCGGGTGACGGATCGTCACAGGTCCGTCAGATTTTTCGTCGGGCTGTGATAAAGTCCGCGGCCTGCAAATTGCTCCACCTTCTTTTCGGTCCAGCTCATGTGGCCTGCCCGCTTGTTGCCCTGATTGGCTGACCGTTGCACATAAAAAAATCAGAGATGCCGTTATGACTGCTGTGTCCCCTTCACTTTTGCAACGCCTCAAACAGACTGGCCTGGTCACGCGAATCATCATCGGCCTGATCGCCGGTATTGTCCTGGCATGGCTGGCGCCAGATCTGGCGAAATCCACCGAGTTCATCGGCAAGGTGTTTGTATCCGCGCTCAAGGCCGTGGCGCCGATCCTGGTGTTCGTACTCGTCATGGCCTCCATCGCCAACCACAAGCACGGCCAGGAAACCCACATCCGGCCCATCCTGTTCCTGTATCTGCTGGGCACTTTTGCCGCGGCAGTGGTCGCGGTCATTGCCAGCACGTTGTTCCCCTCCAGCCTGGTGCTGGCCACCCAGGACGTTGCCGTCACGGCGCCAGGCGGCATCAGCGAAGTATTGCAAAGCCTGGCGCTCAGCGTGGTCGATAACCCGGTCCGTGCGTTAATGACCGGCAACTTCATCGGCATCCTGGCCTGGGCCATCGGCATGGGCATCGCCATTCGCCACGCGGGCCAAACCACGCGCACCGTGCTGGAAGACCTGTCCAACGGCGTGACGGTGATCGTACGGCTGGTCATCAGCTTCGCCCCGCTGGGGATTTTCGGACTGGTGGCCTCGACCCTCGCCACCTCCGGTTTCAGCGCCCTGCTCGGCTACCTGCACCTGTTGACCGTGCTGATCGGCTGCATGCTGTTCGTGGCGCTGGTGGTCAATCCGCTCATCGTGTTCTGGAAACTGCGTCGCAACCCGTACCCACTGGTGTTCACCTGCCTGCGCGAGAGCGGCATCACCGCGTTCTTCACCCGCAGCTCGGCGGCGAACATTCCGGTGAACCTGGAACTGAGCAAACGTCTTGGCCTGCATGAAGATACTTACTCGGTTTCCATCCCGTTGGGCGCTACCATCAACATGGCCGGCGCGGCCATCACCATCACGGTCCTGACATTGGCGGCCGTGCATACGCTCGGCATTGTGGTGGATGTACCAACGGCCGTGCTATTGAGCGTCGTCGCAGCGATCTGCGCCTGCGGTGCTTCCGGCGTTGCCGGTGGTTCGCTGTTGCTGATCCCGCTGGCGTGCAGCCTGTTCGGTATCCCCAGTGAAATCGCCATGCAGGTGGTTGCGGTGGGCTTCATCATCGGTGTGCTGCAGGATTCGGCTGAAACGGCTTTGAACTCGTCCACCGATGTCTTGTTCACGGCGGCGGCTTGCCTGGGCGAGGAAGAGCGAGCGCAGCGTACTGCGTAAACCGTACAGCCCCGCAAAAAAGAAAAGCCCGGAACGGCTCGCACCGTTCCGGGCTTTTTCATGGCGGTGGCTTTAGAAAGCGCCCATGTAATCACGCTTGCCCACTTCCACGCCGTTATGACGCAACAATGCGTACGCGGTCGTCACATGGAAGAAAAACTGCGGCAGGCCATAGGTCAGCAAATAATTCTGGCCAGTGAAGCGCTTCTCCTTCGGCGTGCCCGGACGCGTCACGATCTCGATGCCTTCCTTGCCATCGATCTGCTCAGGCTTGATCCCTTCGATGAAGGCCAGCACCTTGGTGATCAACGCTTGCAGCTCGGCGAAGGTGGTCTCGCTGTCGTCATATTTCGGCACCTCAACCTCGGCCAGGCGCGCGGAAACACCCTTGGCGAAGTCCACGGCGATCTGCACCTGGCGCACCAGCGGGAACATGTCAGGGAACAGGCGGGCCTGCAGGAAAGCGTTCGGGTCGATGTTCTTCGAAGTGGCGTGGGCCTCGGCCTTGTTCAGGACGTCGCTCAGGGCATTGAGCATCTGCTTGAAGACCGGGACGGAAGCGGCATACAGGGAAAGTGTCATGGCAATCTCATGCGAGTGATAGAAGGGAATACATCGAACGTGGGCGATTATAGCCACGGCTTGTTACGCACCTTGTCTTTTATTGCGCAAGGATTACGCTAGGCGGCTTCCACAGCATAGGGAACGCGCGATGAGCATCGAAGAACAAAGCCCGGCCGACGAACCACGGCTCACCAGCATAGAAATCCGCATTCTCGGTGCACTGATCGAAAAACAGGCCACCAATCCCGAGACCTATCCTCTCACCCTTAACGCCCTGGTGCTGGCCTGCAACCAGAAAACCAGCCGCGAACCGGTGACCAATCTCAATCCAGGCCAGGTCGGCCAGAGCCTGCGAGCCTTGGAAGGCCGCGGCTTTACCCGATTGGTCATGGGCAGCCGCGCCGACCGCTGGGAGCACCGGGTCGACAAGGCGCTGGAATTGGTGCCAGCCCAAGTGATCCTGATGGGCCTGCTGTTCCTGCGCGGCCCACAAACGGTCAATGAACTGCTGACCCGCAGCGGCCGCATGCACGATTTCGAAGACACCGAGCAGGTCGTGCATCAGCTTGAGCGCCTGATTGCCCGCGGCCTGGCGCTATTGGTTCCGCGCCAGGCCGGCCAACGTGAAGACCGTTATGTGCATGCCATGGGCGATCCGGCGGACATCGAGGCCATCCTCACCGCCCGCCACCAGCCCGCCGAGCGCAACACCGCTGGCGGCGTGTCGCTGGAGCGCATCGAAGAGCTCGAAGCGCGCATCGCGGCGCTGGAGGAACGGCTGGCGCGGTTGGAATAACAGCGCTACGCGGCCCGGGCGAAAGCCACGGCTTTTTCGAACTGCTCCAGGTTGGGCCGCACGCCGGTGTACAGGACAAACTGCTCCAGGGCCTGGATCGCGATGACTTCCAGCCCTGTGATGACCCGCTTGCCTTCCGCCCTGGCGCGCACGATCAACGGCGTTTCCGAGGGAATCGCCACGACATCGAACACGGTCTCGGCAGCGGTAATGGCGGACGGCTCGAATGCCAGCTGATCCGCCTCCACGCCCCCGGTCATTCCGATCGGCGTCACGTTGATCAGCATCTGTGGCCGACGCTCTCCCAGTTCGGCTTGCCAGTCGTAACCCAGGGAATCGGCCAGGGCGCGTCCGGTGGTTTCGTTGCGAGCGACGATCAGCCCGTTTTTGTAGCCCCCGTCGCGCAAGGCGCTGGCGACCGCCTTGGCCATGCCACCACTGCCCCGTAGCGCGAAGGTCGACTCCGTGGGCACGGCATGGCTTTTCAATAGTTGGGCGACGGCGATGTAATCGGTGTTATACGCCTTCAAATGGCCGTTGGTATTGACGATGGTGTTGATCGACTGGATCGCCGCAGCGGAAGGATCCAGCTCATCGACCAAGGCTATGCAAGCCTCCTTGAACGGCATCGATACACCGCATCCACGAACCCCCAGGGCGCGGATACCGCCCACGGCCCCGGGCAGGTCCTGGCTGCTGAACGCCTTGTAATAGAAGTTCAGCCCTAATTGTTCATACAAATGATTGTGGAAACGCAGGCCGAAATTGCCTGGGCGCCCCGACAGGGACATGCACAACTGGGTGTCTTTGTTGGGATTCATTTGCATACGGGTCTCCTCCGAGCACTTTTCGGACAAACGGAATCGCCGTCCTGACCGGTTTATTCGATGATCAGACACCGGGCGTAGGGCAGCGACTCGCCCGTTTGTGTAAAAAAAATCAGCGACAGACCTTACACAATATTTACCCAACGGCGTCGCAAATCCTGGGAAAATCGCTGTCATAGCAAGTATCCCCGCGCCCCTACTTGGGTCTGTTGCAGACCACAGGCGCCGGGGCCGGAACGAGGAATCGCCATGAAACGCACACTCCCCATCATCGCCCTGCTCGTGGGGGCACTCGCGGTCACCGGCCAGGCATCCGCCCATGGTCGCGGTGGTTGGGAGGGGCCCGCAGTGTTCGGCGCCATCGTCGGCTCTGCCATCGTCGGCTCCGCGCTCATCAGCCGTGACCGGCCGGTGTACGTCCAACAGCCGGTTTATGTGCAACCGCAACCGGTCTATGTGCAGCAACCCCCACCGGTCTACTACCAGCCGCAGCCGGTGTACGTGGAACAACCGATCTACTACCGCCCGGCTCCGGTTTATTACGGGCCACCACGGGGCTATTACTACGGCCCGCCACGCGGTCATTACGGCCGCTGGTAATCAGTTATCAGGCAATAAAAAAGCAGCCTGCGGTCGATGACCCCAGGCTGCTTTTTTCATGAAGGAGTCCTGTTATCAGGATTCAGACATGCTCGCTGCTTTTCAGACGCGCCGGGCCATGCTCTGGCGCCAGATGGTCAGGCACCGCCACCACCGGTATCTCATTGCCATCGCAGTCGTGCAGTTTGCCGTCGCTGAAATAGTCGCCTTCGCGCAACGCGGCCAGATCCTGATACCGCAAGACCCGCTCGGTGCCGGCGGCGAACACCGATTGTTGATCGGAATTACCGGCGGTGAGGTGGTTGAAGGCGAGGTTCAGGACAATCGCCATGATGGCCGAAGAGCTGATGCCGGAATGGAAAATAGTTGCGAACCAGCTTGGGAAATGATCGTAGAAGTTAGGCGCGGCGATGGGGATCATGCCGAAGCCGATAGACGTGGCGACGATGATCAAGTTGACGTTGTTGCGGTAATCGACCTTCGACAAGGTCCGGATACCGCTGGCCGCAACGGTACCGAACAGCACGATACCCGCACCGCCGAGTACCGACGTCGGCACGGCGGCAATCACCCGGCCCATGAACGGCAACAGCCCGAGCACCACCAGGAAAATCCCGCCAGTGGCCACCACGAAACGACTCTTGATACCGGTCACCGCCACCAGGCCGACGTTCTGGGCGAAGGCACTCTGGGTGAACGAGCCGAAGATCGGCGCGATCATGCTCGACAGCATGTCAGCGCGCAAGCCGTTGCCCAGCCGCCGGGAGTCGACCTTGGTGTCGATGATCTCGCCCACCGCCAGGATGTCGGCTGAGGTCTCCACCAGCGTCACCATGATCACAATGCACATCGACAGAATCGCAGCGATATGAAAGGTCGGCATGCCAAAGTGGAACGGCGTTGGGAAACCGAACATCGGGCCTTCGCTGACCGATGAAAAGTCGGCCATGCCCAGGAACACCGCAATGACCGTACCGATGACCATCGCCAGCAGGATCGACAGCCGGGAAATAGTCGCGCTGCCCATTTTGCTCAACAACAACACCAGTACCAGCGTCACAGCAGCCAAGCCGATGTTGGCCATGCTGCCGAAGTCAGGGGCGTGGCTATTGCCGCCCATCGCCCAGCGCGCCGCCACTGGCATCAGTGTCAGGCCGATAGTGGTAATGACGATGCCGGTCACCAGTGGCGGGAAGAACCGGGTGATCCGCGAAAACACCGGGGTGATCAACAGACCAATCAAGGAGGCGGCGATGACCGCGCCAAGGATCGCCTGGAAGCCCCCTTCACCACCGGTGCCAACAATCGCAACCATGGTCGCGACGCCTGAAAACGAAACACCTTGGACCAGTGGTAATTGGCAGCCAAAGAACGGCAGGCCAAGGGTTTGCAGCAGGGTCGCCAGCCCCCCCGCGAACAATGAGGCTGCGATGAGCAGACCGATGTCTGCCGGCGACAGTCCGGCCGCCTGGCCGATGATCAAGGGCACCGCGACGATGCCGCCATACATGGTCAACACATGTTGCAGGCCGTAAGCCATATTCGCGCCGACGCCGAGGTTTTCGTCCTCGGGCCGTGGGAGTGAAACATGGGGCGTTTTCATGGTTCGGGGGTTCCCTGTTTTTTGTTATGCGCACACTGTATTCAAAACTCAGGCCAATGTCCATAGAGTTGTATACAACTTGTTGCCAGTGGCGGCATCAACAGGACTGCAATTTCCAAACCATAATGATCAAAACGTCACACCAATAGCTGCTCGATGGCCGGACGCAGCGAGGCCAGTGGCGGCACTCGCAGGCTGAACTCATTCTCCAACAGCTCGATCAACTCATCGGCGTCGTTGATGGTGCGACGCTCGCTTTCATGCCCGATTCGGTGCAACGCATAACTGTTGCCGTTCAGGGTCTTGCGCACCCCATCGCCGGTGCGAGCGACCATCAGGCGGCCCATGAACGGTGATTCCGGGTGGGAGCAGACGTACCAATTGCCGACGGTGAAGTCGATTTCCTCTTGGCATTGCAGATCGAACAGGTACATCGGACGCCATTCATCGGCGACTTTTGCACGCAACAGATAGCCGTCCTCGTTGACGTCGATTCGATACGGCTCATGCGGGGTCAGTTGCATCTCGCGGCTATCCAGCAGCAGCGGCGCAGTCGGCACCATGCCGCCGAAGCCGACGTCGGTGATATAGCGAACATCATCGATTGTCACCAGGCTCAAGCGATGGGTCCGTGCAGTCCAGGCACCTTCGGGGGCATTCATGACCACCCGTCCGGTGATCGCACGGACGTTGAAGCCGAGCGCCTGCAACAGCGCGAAGAACAGTTGATTGAGTTCGTAGCAATAACCGCCGCGCCCCTGTTCGAAAACCTTCCGCTCCACCGACTCCAGGTCGATCGGCACGGGTTCGCGCAGCAGTGTCGAAAGCGTTTCAAAGGGGAACTCGGCGGTGTGGCGCCATTGAAGCTGGCGCAGCGTTTCAAGGGTGGGTGGCGGTGCCGAGTCGAAGCCCAGGCGTCGCAGATAACGACCGGTATCGCTCAGTCGAAGTTGGCTCATGGGGGACTTCCTTTCCTGTGGAGTGCAGCGTTTTCAATAAGCGCGCTGCGATTGGGCAGGTATAAGGCATTTCCCGTCCACGGACAATCTGCCGGGTGCCACGCCGCCGTTCAACGCCGCTTGCGCGAAGACAACCGGATCCAGGTCGGGGCATGGTCGCTGGGATGTGGCTGGTTCCTCACCCAAGCGTCCACGCCCGCCTCGCTCAGGTAGGCACTGGCCAGCGGATTGAGCAACAGGTGGTCGATGCGCAGCCCGGAATTCTTCTGCCAGTGCTGACGGAAATAATCCCAGAAGGTGTAGATCCGCTCCTCGGGGTAGAGGTGGCGCAATGCGTCTGTCCAGCCTTGGTCCAGCAATCGCTGATAGCATTCGCGGCTTTCTGGCTGCAACAGCGCATCCTTGAGCCAGGAGCGCGGGTTGTAGATGTCCATGTCAGTGGGCACCACGTTGTAGTCGCCAGCCAGCACCACCGGATGGTCACTCGCCTGCAGCCCTTGGGCATAATCGATCAGCCGCTCGAACCAGGCCAGTTTGTATTCGAACTTCGGACCAGGCTGTGGGTTGCCGTTGGGCAGATAAAGGCACCCCACCAGAACGCCATGCACCGCCGCTTCAAGGTAACGACTGTGGCTGTCATCGTCGCCGCCCGGCAAACCGCGCCGGCTCTCCAGCGGCTGCGCATCGCGGGCCAGGATGGCGACGCCATTCCATGAGGCCTGGCCATGCCAGATTGATCCATACCCCACCGACTCCAGCTCCGCCGCGGGAAAGTCCTTGTCCGCCGCCTTGAGTTCCTGCAAACAGACGACGTCTGGTTTCTCCCGCTCCAGCCACTCCAGCAGATTAGGTAGCCGGGCCCGGATGCCGTTGATGTTGAAGGTCGCGATCCGCAGGTTTTTCATGGGCCATGAACTCGATATGCCAAGACACTATCTGTGACCGGCGACAAGCTGCACAGGTTGCAACAAATCTCAGGAGCCGGTTCGCGGCAACGATCGACCGCTTTCGAGCAGGTCTGCAAACGCCTGCTTGTCGATAGGCCGGCTGAGGAAATAGCCTTGCACTTCGTGACATTGATCGGTGCCCAACGAACCCAGTTGGGCCAGGGTTTCCACGCCTTCCGCGGTCACGGTCAGGCCCATCGCCTTGCCTAGGTTGATGATCGCCTGGACCACGGCGCGGTCATTGCTGCTGTTGCTCATCGAGGCGATGAAGCGCTTATCGATCTTGATGCCATCGAACGGATAGGTGCGCAAATAACCAAGGGACGAATACCCGGTACCGAAATCATCCATGTTCAAGCGCACGCCCAGTTCCTTGAGCGCGTTCATGACCTGCAGCGCGCCGTCCACATCGTTGAGCATGACGTTCTCGGTGATTTCCAACTCCAGGCGACTGGCCGGGAAATGGGTTTCGATCAATACCTGGCGCACATCCTCCACGACGTCGCTGCGTTCGAATTGGGCCGGCGACAGATTGACCGACACCATCAGCGCGCGCGGCCAGCTCAGCGCGGTTTCGCAGGCTTCGCGCAACACCCAGCGCGAAAGCGGAACGATCAGGTCGGTTTGCTCGGCCAATGGAATAAAGGCATCGGGGCCCAGCAAGCCTTGGGTTGGGTGCTGCCAGCGGACCAGCGCCTCGACAGCCACGATCTCCCGCCCATCGACCGTATAGCGCGGCTGGAAATGCAGGACGAATTCGTTTTTTTTCACCGCCTGGCGCAGGTCGTTTTCCAGCTGGCGACGATGCTGGATCTGATCGTTCATGTGCGAAGCAAAATAGCACCAGGTCTTCTTGCCCTCGGACTTGGCCTGGTAGAGGGCAATGTCGGCGCAGCGGATCAGCTCGCCCGGCACGTAGCCTTGGCGGCGGCTGACAGCGATGCCGATACTGGCACCTATGTGCAGCGAGTGAGTCTCGTAGTGGATCGGCTGCTGCAGGCTTTCGATCAGCCGTTCGCAGAACCGGTCAATCTCAGTGGTGTTTTCCATCCCACTGAGCACGACGACAAATTCATCACCGCCCAGGCGCGCCACCATGTCGTGCTCACGGGTGCAGTCGCGAAGCCGCTGGGCCACGTCCAGCAGGACCGCATCACCGGCTGGATGGCCGAGCGAATCGTTGATCGGCTTGAAATTGTCCAGGTCCACCATCAGCAGCGCCAGCGGCGCGGAATGTTCCTTGGCCACCAAGGCATCATCCAGGTGACGCGCCAATTTGTTGCGGTTCGGCAGGCCGGTCAGGGCATCGTGCATCGACAGGTGCTGGACCTGGGCATGGGCCGCCACCTCGTCGGTGATATCACTGGCGGTGCCGCGATACCCGGTTACGACGGCCTTGTCATGGATGGGCCGCGCCGACACTCGACAGAATCGCAATTGGCCGGAATGGTCGCGGTACGAGCAACGCAAGTTGCTGGCGTGCTGTTCTTCGTCCAGTTTGCTTAGCCACAACGCAATCGGCGTGGTGTCGCAGTACAAGAGCTGTTCGATATCCTGCCCCAGCCATTGCTGGTCGGAAAAACCCGTGACCGTGTTGAAGCGCCCCGACAGGTAGGTGATGTGCCGATGGCTGTCGACTTCCCAGATCCAGTCGGACGCGGCCTCGGCCACGGCGCGGAAGCGTTCTTCGCTGGCCTCGAGGGCCTGTTTCGACTTTGCGAGGCTGTCATACCCGGCGTCCACCTGGCGAGCCGTACGCATGGCATATCGAAAAAAGTAGGCGGTGAGCAACGCCAGGATCAGCAACGCCCCGCCCAATGGTGGTAGCAGGGACCAGAGCAGTTGCTGGCCCGGCCGTTCCAGCCGCGACACCAGGCTGTAGCCGGTGCTGTCCAGTGGCACGGCGGGCTGGTCGGAAGCCAACGCCGTATCCTTCACCAGGTTCAAGTCGGTGAGGCCATAGCCCTTGCCCAACTTGCGCAGCTTGACCGGCGTTAACTGATCGACGAACAGCAACATCGACGTGCCACGGCGATCGACCTGGGGGCGTTCGTCGTTGGGCGTGATCACCGATGCAGTGACAATGGCCGGCCAGCCGTCGAACAACGTGTAGCGGATCAGCGGCATCGTCAGGTCGGCCTGTGCCTGGAGCTGATCCACCAGGTCCGCCAATGGCGTGTCGATATATTCTGTCGCCTCGGCCTGGACATGCTGCCCACGTACCACCGCATACTTGGTGCGCTCGCGATCAATCACAAACACACCCTCATACTCATCGTTGGTGAACAGGGTCTTGCCCATGTTCTGTTCGGCGTAGGCCCACTGCACATCGACTTCGCCATTGAGGTGCTCATACGCCGTGGTCCAGAAGGCGTAACTGGTGATGTAGTTTTTCGACGCCGTGATTCGATTATCGAGGGCGCGTTCGATATAGAAATGCGTCTTGCCCACGTCCTCCGCGTCCAGCTTCTGCGCGATGTTGAACAGCACGGCGATGGCCACCAGGACACCTGCGACAAACAACACGCCGAGACCTATGACCAGGCGCAGGGTAATCGGCGCATGTCGGGTGACGTCAGAAGGGGTATCGGCAGTGGTATCCATTGACCTACTCCTGTCCTTTCGGCGCTGGCTTCGCCGTGCAAGCTTCACAACATGAACCGCAATTGACCCTTGGTTTTTTTAACCGTAGCAGCCAACCCGCGCCAATCGACGAACCCACAGGATTTGCCGAAAAGGCCTACGCACCATGTGTGGAAGTGTTGAGCAATGGACCGCTATCCGCGGCCGATGATTCCAACCGATCTCAACGATCAGAGCGCTCCAACGCGCAGAGTCCATCTTCCATCGACAGCGCCGCGACGCGGTTCCGCCCGCCGTGCTTGGCCTGGTACAGCGCCGCGTCAGCTCGTTGGATGAAGACTTCGATGCTATCCAGGCTGCTGGGCACGAAGGCATGACAGCCCAGGCTCACCGTCAGATAGCCGGTGGGAGAACCCGAATGAATGATGTTTTTGTCGATGACGCTGCGACGGATCTGCTCGGCCAGCGCCATGGCCCCTGGCAGGCTGGTATCGGGCAGCAGGACCGCGAATTCTTCACCGCCAAAACGCACCGCCAGGTCGGCCTTGCGGTGGCAGCAACCCTTGAGCACCCTCGCCACCTCCGCCAGGCAGTGGTCGCCGGCAACGTGCCCGTAGGTGTCGTTGTAGCGCTTGAAAAAATCGATGTCGAGCATGATCAGGCTCAAGGGGCTGCGCTGACGGGCGCCTCGGCCAAATTCGATGTCCAGCGCCCGCTCGAACAACCGTCGGTTCGCCAGCCCGGTCAGGCTGTCGTGGGTGGCGATCAGTTCCAACGCCTCCTGGGCCTTGCGCAGGTCCGCCTCGATCCGCTCGCTGTTGCGCACCTGACGCACGAATACCCAGCCGAACAAACAGATACCCAACACCACCAAGGCAACGATGAGGCTGGATTGAAAAGCCGTGTCGTACCAACCCGCCAGGATCGCCTCCTCGGACATCGCCGCGGTCACCACCAGCGGATAAGCCTGCAAGTGCTGGTGCGCATAAAGCCTGACAACGCCGTCGGGTGCGCTGCGAATGATCGCATCGCCGGCGCCGGCGTTCGACGGCTCATGCTTATAGATGTGCTCCTCGGCCAGCGGTTGGCCAATCATGCCTTCGTCGAACGGCCGCCGCGCCAGCAGCGTACCGTCGGACAGCGCCAGGGCCATTTCGCCTTTGGCGTCGAGATTGAAACTCCTGAAGAACTGATCGAAATACGACATCTTGATGCCAGCCAGCAGCACGCCCTGGAAATTGCCTTTGGCGTCATTCAATCGACGGGAAACCGGGATGATCCAATCACCGTTTTGTCGACTCCGGATCGCCGGGCCGACATGGGCGATCAGCGAGGCGTTCTGCTGGTGAAACTTGAAATAATCACGATCCGCGATCCCCGCGCCCCGGTGCAGGCTTGCAAAGGACGTAATGACCCACTGGCCGTTCTTGTCGAACAGGAACAGGCCATGCAACTGCTCCAGCGATTGCACCCGCCGGGCGAAGGTCTGCTGCAGGCGCGGTCGTGTCGACGGGCCGAACCCGTCGTTCTGGATCCAGTCCGCCAGGCTGGCCAGCACGAGGTCAGCCTGTACGAACGTGTCCTGGGCCTGTTGGGCCATGGCCCGGGTGAGGTTGGCCGAGGCAACACGCGCCGAGTCCAGGTCATGACGACGGGACTGCTCCAATTGAAAATAGAGCAAAGCGCAAAGGCACAGGCACACTGCGGCGATGAACGTCACCGCAGCCTTGAGCAACGGCAGGCGTTTCAAGGCGCCGCCGGGCGCATGGTTCGGATCATGGATGGGGATAGGCAAGCGAAAATCCTGGGGAGGGCAAAACATGAGCGAATCGCTCAAAAGCCCCCAATAATCGGGAGCTTAGCGTACCGCTTGGGGGGCGGCAATTTGCCTTTAGGAGGAAGTCGATGGATGGCCGAGTGGATCCAAAAACCCCGGTATTTTCTGGCCGATATGCCCTTCAAAAGCTCATTGAACATGCCTTTGGCGGGACATACCGCCTCTGTGTCGGAAAATGCGCTCAGCGAACCGGGGGGACTCGGATTTCGCCCGCCCTGCATTGAGTCTTGACGCCTTTGCCACAGGCGGTAAATGCCAAGTCCTTGTCCATGCACACCCGTACTTCCGATAACTGCGGACCACGGCAAATCACGGCGACACCATCGGCCTCGATACCAGGATTGCTTTGGCGAAACAGCCGGATGATTTCATCGGCTTCAAAATAATGAGAGGAAGTGAAAGGTTGCAATGGCGTCGGAATCTTCACTGCTCCAAGCGCCCGGTCGGAAGCGTCTAGGTAACCCATGGCACCGAGGCCGCTGCAGGTGCCGTGCTTGGACCACTCATGTTCCAGCAGTTTGCGGGTAGGAAATAGCGTCAAGCCTTTCTCGCGCTCGGCAGCGGTCAAGGGCATCTCGGTCGAACACGATTGTGGCCAGCCACCCCTGGCATATTGCGGCCAGAGACCGTGCAGGACAAAACCGTAGCCTTTGCCGGAGCATTGCGAGTCGTTCTGATGGGTAAGGCAGAAGGTAGGTGACCAGGACAGCGACAGTACGTAATAGTCGAATACCCCTGCAACCGGCTCGACTCCGGCGTCGCGCGGCTCGCGGGCGTTGCCTGTGCTGATGAAGCCCAGCGACAGGATGAACAGCATGATTATAGGTAAACGTTGTTTCATGACCCCTCCTTGGGACAGCGTTCGAATTGAAGAAGAACAACTCGGCGAAGGATTATTCCACAAGTCCTGTTTCAGTTAGCCAACGGACAAGATTGTTGACAATAACCTGCCAGGTATCTGCATCGCGCATCGACACCTGCCATTGAGGCAACAATAAATTTGAACGGCACCAACCCCACATGAACTAACAAAGTTCATGGCCCGGCCAGTGTCTTTGCACCGAATCGGCCAGGGCACAACCTGAACAGCAATGGCACAGGTGACCCGCCAATGGATTCAAGCTCCCTCGAAATTTTTACCGACACCCAACTGCTCGGCATTTCCATCGCCAATTGGTTACTGGCCCTCAGCGTGATGACGCTGAGTTTCATCGTCGCCAGGGCCGGTATCGGTTTCCTGTTGAAAAACGTGCGCGCCCGGGCGCAGAAGCCCGACGCCTACATCAGCCACATCGCCGTCGAGGTGCTGTCCAGCACCAGCAATACCTTGTTGCTGCTGGCCTCGATCCTCATAGGTATCGGTGTGCTGGATCTGCCGGAACGCTGGCTCGGACGGGTTAGCAGCCTCTGGTTCGTGGTCGCGGCCTTGCAGGTGGGCCTGTGGGCAAACCGGGCGATCGCCCTGGCGCTGATGCATTATTTTGCCCGGCACAGCCACACCGATATCCATCAGAAAAGTGCCCTGGCAACGTTGAGCCTCTGGGGCGCGAAAGTGTTCCTCTGGGCGGTGGTGCTGCTGGCCATGCTTTCCAACCTCGGCGTGAACATCACCGCCTTCATCGCCAGCCTCGGTGTCGGCGGCATCGCCGTTGCGCTCGCCGTACAGAACATCCTTGGCGACCTGTTCGCCTCGCTGTCGATTGCCGTGGACAAACCGTTCGAAGTGGGTGACTTCATTGTCGTCGGCTCGTTGGCCGGTACCGTGGAGCATGTCGGCCTGAAGACCACACGCATCCGCAGCCTGGGCGGCGAGCAGATCGTCATGGCCAACGCCGGGATGATCAGCACCACCATCCAGAACTACAAACGACTGCAGGAACGCCGCATCGTCTTCGAATTCGCCCTGCCCCAGGAATGCTCGACCGAACAGCTTCGCCAAGTGCCTGCCATCGTCGAAAGGATCATCAAGGCCCAGGAAAAAACCCGTTTCGACCGCGCGCACTTTCGCAGTTTCGGCGAAAGCACGCTGGAATTCGAAACGGTCTACATCGTCCTGGACCCCAGCTACAACGTCTACATGGACATCCAGCAAGCCATCAACCTGGGGATGATGGACGAGTTCGCCAGGATCGGCGTGCGCTTCGCCATGCCGTCCCGGGCCGTGCATGTGGCTTCGTTGCCGGAGATGCCTGAACAACTGACCCAGGGCAACACCGTCAGAAAACCGCTGCGAGTTGATGCGTCATCCGGCGCCCAGCATTAACTTGCAAGTTCGCTTCCATGACCCAGCGCAACTGACCACCCCGCCCCTTCAGCTAAGCTCAACCCATCACCACGACAGGGAATCGACATGAGCAAGGCAGACGAACTCGCGGCGAAGCTGAGGCAGGCCCAACGCACGCCGGCCGACACCGACAATTGTGCGGACCTGGCGATCGAACATTGGCCTGGCCAGGTGTACGAGCTGTATCGCCAGCTTGAAACCTGGCTGGCGCCGGTCTGTGAGGCGGGCCTGGTTATCCGGCGTAACCCCACCCATGTATTCGAGCGTCATGCCAGCGGATCGACGTATAACTACGCCATTGATCAGTTGGTCATCGAAGGTAATCACCGTCGCATCTCGCTTGATCCGATCGCCCGTTTCTCCCCCGGCGCCGAAGGGTGCATCGAAATCCACATGAAAGGCATGGAGCGCTGCATCCTGCGGACGGTGGGCGAACATGGCGAGTCGCGCTGGCATCTGCAGCCAACCGGACAACCACGGCCCGAACCCGTCACGTTGGATGAAGATGATTTCCTCTCGATCATCGAGGAAGGCTTAGGTCTCTAATGCAAGAGCGGGCGACTCAACGAGTCGCCCGTCTTAGTTCGGGGCCGATTCGAATGTCGCGTCTGGCCCGCTTTTGGTCGGCGCCCCTGCTTGCCTGTCTATGAGGATCGCCAAGGCATTGTCGATCTCATCGGCGGCGCGCTCGGCATGTTGGGCGTCCGCCCAAGTCCAGTACTGCTCCGACACGAGCCCGCCGACCGCATGCGCGCATAACTCATCGCAACTGATGCCCATCTTTCCCGCAGCGGCGATGACTGCCAGGAGGGCTTGCTCCAAGGGCTGGACTCTTTCAGTAGACACAACTAACCAACTCGGTAGGTAACCAGCCTGGAGCTTACCAAGATATCAATGTGCCACCAACCGCAGGCGCCCAACGGTCCTTCTCAACCCACCGTGCTGTATGTCCTGGCGCGCGATGTCCGCGAGGATTGTCGAGCCGCCGCGCGAGCGGCCAGGATCGTCAACACAGCGGCAACAACCAGCACGGCCGCGCTGGTCTCGAAGGTCGCGCGATAACCGCTCAAGTCGAACAGAACGCCGCCCACCGTGGCCCCCGAGGCGATGGCGAGCTGGACGATCGCAACCATCAAACCGCCCCCGGCCTCGGCATCGTCCGGCAACGTTCTGGCCAGCCAAGTCCACCAACCTACGGGGGCGGCCGTGGCCACCAGGCCCCAGAGGCCGAGCAGCACAGCCGTGACCGACGCGGAGCTGCCGAACCCCACCAGCGCGAGGGCGATCGCGGCCATCAACAGCGGGATGACAATGAGCGTGCGATACAGGCCGTTCTTCAAGAACGAGCCGATCAGAAAAGTGCCCAGCAAACCCGCCAGACCAATCGCCAGCAACATCAGCGATAGCAGCGACACGCCCACCTGCGTCACGGTTTCCAGGAAGGGTCGCAGGTAAGTGAACAACATGAACTGGCCCATGAAGAGCGTGCTGACCGCCAGCATGCCCAACGCCACCGGCGCCCGGGTCATGAGCTTGAAAGGATTCCCGCCGCCGCGCTTCGCCTGGTTCGGCATCGAGGGCAGGCTCAACAGCAGCCACGCCAGGGCGAGTGCGGCAACCGGCACGATGCAGAAAAACGCGCCACGCCAACCGATAATCGCCCCCAGAAAGCTGCCTAGCGGCGCAGCGACAACTGTCGCCAGGGCGTTGCCACCGTTGACGATGGCCAGGGCGCGAGGGACTTTATCTTCCGGCACCAGCCGCATGGCCGTGGCCGCCGACAGCGACCAGAAGCCGCCAATCGCAACGCCGATCAGCGCGCGACCGACCATGAAAATCAGGTAACTGGGCGCCATTGCCGCCACTGTGCCGGACAAGATCATCAACAGCGTCAGTGCCGAGAGCAGCCACTTGCGTTCGATCCGGGCCGCAATCGGTGCGATGAGCAGGCTGGTCACCAGGGCAAAGGCTCCCGAGACGGCGATGCCCTGGCCGGCCTGCCCTTCAGTGATCTGGAGGTCCGCCGCCACCGGCGTCAGCAAGCTGACTGGCATGAATTCGGACGCAACAAGGGCGAAGGCAGCCAGCGACATGGCAAGCACCGCGCCCCACGCAGGCTTGCCCTGTGGTTCTAGCGATGAGATAGAGGTCATAACAATCCTGAAATTTCTGGAGCGCTCGGAAGCCCTCGTGGGAGCGAGCTTGCTCGCGACGGCGACGATGACGCCATGAACTGAATCCGACGGGTATTTTCACGAATGGGTATCGACGGTCGGTAGAACATTTCGCTGGAGTTCTTGCCCGATCCTGTGAACCCGCCGGTTACGCATAGGCAACGCTTCGCTTGGCGGGTTAATGTTCTGCCCATAGCTATCAACCCAGACAGAATCGACATGACCACCCAAGGCAGATCGCCACAAGACCGGCTCGCAAACCTCATCGCCACCCGGACGGCCGGCGCGGGTGACTTTGAAACGTCAATTGCGGGCCTGTGCTTTTTCCGTCGCGACGCCCCTGCCCCGCCTATGACCTGCATGATCGAGCCAAGCATCGTCCTCGTCGCCCAGGGGATGAAGCAGGTGTGGATTGGCGGCCAGGCATACGGGTACGACACCACACGTTTCCTGATGACGTCGCTGGATATGCCCGCGAACTCCGAAGTGCTGGCGGCCAGCCCGGAGCAGCCGTGCCTGGGCCTGGTCATGCGGCTTGACTTGCGCATGGTCGCCGATCTGGTCGCCCAGGGTGGCGTGGCGCCCAGTGTCGAGCGCCCCGCGGGGATTGGTGCGAGTATCGGCACGGCGTCAGCGGATTTCCTCGAGCCGTTCGTGCGTCTGCTGGCGCTGCTGGATGAACCCGAAGCGATCCCCGTGCTGGCCCCGCTGATCCAGCGGGAGATCCACTATCGACTGTTGATGAGCGACCAGGCCGCGCGGCTGAGGCAGATTGCCTCCGTCGACAGCCAGGGTTACCGGATCGCCAAGGCCATCGACTGGCTGAAACTCAACTACACCGGGCCCGTTCGCGTGGACGACCTCGCGGCGCGCGTGCAGATGAGCGCCCCGACCTTCCACCATCATTTCCGCCAGCTCACCGCGATGAGCCCGCTGCAATACCAGAAGTGGCTGCGGTTGAACGAAGCGAAGCGCCTGATGCTCAACGAGCACCTGGACGTGGCGAGCGCCGCCTACCAGGTGGGCTATGAAAGCCCTTCGCAATTCAGCCGTGAATACAGCCGTCTGTTCGGCGCTTCGCCGAAGCGGGACATCGCGGCGTTGCGCAGGCCCGCGAATATCATGAACGCTGACTGATTCGCGGTGCCCGGTTCCATTGTGTCGAGGAACCCTCAACCTGGCCCGCCAGCGCAATACACTTGCGTGCCAGGATCAGAGTGGGGTCAACAAGCGCCACCTGATGCCCGTTGATATCGAACGCCTCGCAATGCCTCAACACCAACGGCAGCTCCGTACAGCCAAGAATCAACACCTGTGCCCCCAGTTCGCACAAGTGCTCAGCCGCCAGCAATAGCTGTTCCCGGCAAAGCCCCTCGGTGAAACCGGCCTTGATGCCTCGCGGCCCGTAGATGGCGTCCATCACCATGGCCTGATAGTCGACACCGGGCGTAACGATTTCCAGCCCGGCGCGGCTGGCCGCCTGGTGATAGACCTGGCTCTGCAAGGTGCCGGACGTCGCCAACAGACCGACTGCCTTGCCGGAGCCGTACGCGTTCACGATCCACTCAACCGTCTCGGTCAGCATATTCACGATCGGCACCGTCAGATGCGCCTGGATGCGCTCGACAAATGCGTGGGCCGTGTTGCAGGGAATGGCGATGGCGTCGGCGCCCGCACTCTCGAGGCGTTTGCAGGTGGCGTACAGCGCCATCGTCGGGTCCGCCTCATTGTGCAGCAGGTTCGCCGTGCGGTCAGGGATCTGCGGGTTCTGCTCAACCACCAGCTTGATGTGGTCCTGATCCTTGTCGGCGGGCGTATTGGCGACCACCTTGGCCATGAAATCCACCGTGGCGGCGGGCCCGACACCGCCGACGATACCGAGCTTGAAGGCTGGGCGATGGTGGGGTTGCGGGTCCGTCGTCGCAAAATCCGCATAGATCTGGTTGATGTCCAGGACATTCAGCCTTTGATCCTGCAAAGGCCCACAGATCAGCGAAAGCTCGGTCATGCCGGGGACGATTACCGTTGCGCCTTGGGCTCGCAGCGAAAGGCAGGCCTGGTGGACCGCCTCGAACGGCGCGCCATCGAAGTGGCCGTCCTTGATACCGTCGAGGCCGTACATCGCCTCCATCACCTTCGATTGCGCTTCGACGTCGGGGTAGATAACCGGGTAGTCCTTGCCAAAGTGCTCTTCGAACAGACCGCTATGGCGAACGAAGTCGGAAGCGATCACACCCAACGTCGCCCCGACAGGGACGCTACGGCGGACGTGCCCACTCAGGGCCGCCATCATGTCGAGCACGGCAATACCTAATTCAGCCTCGACTTCCGCGCGAAAGGTCTGGCTGGCGAAGCATGGCAGCATCACCGCATCCAGGCCGCTCGCCTCGAAGGCCTTGCACACCTGGAACACGTAGAACTTACGCGACGTCATGCTCGCGCCTGCGTCCAAGGGCAGCAGCACGTCCTTGAACGGATGCTGTTCGAACAGGAAATGATAGCGGCCCTGGTCTTCGATCACGGCCCTGGACTTGACCAGTTTGTAGAACAGGTCACCGCCGGCCAGCGACCCCAGGCCACCGACGATGCCCAGCTTGCGGACGACAGATACGTTGCGGATCGACTTGCCCTTGGCCTTCATATCGTTTCTCCTCAAACAACCGGGACCGTTCCGGGAGCCGCTTCGGCACGAGACCGGACGGCGGGCTGTTCGCAGGCTTCCTCGGCGTGCTCTTCGTATGGCTCGGCCTTGGCCACAACGGCCGTTGCGATGCTGTTACCCACCACATTGGTCGCCGTACGCGCCATGTCCAGGAATTGGTCGATGCCAATGATCAGCAACAGCCCCGCCTCGGGAAGGTTGAACATCGGCAACGTCGCCGCGACCACCACGACCGATGCCCGGGCCACGCCGGCCATGCCCTTGCTGGTGATCATCAGTGTCAGAAGAATCAGCATCTGCTGAGTGAAACTCAGGTCAATGTTGTAGGCCTGGGCAATGAACAGGATCGCGAACGCTTGATACATCATCGAGCCGTCGAGGTTGAACGAATACCCCAGGGGCAGCACGAAGCTGGAGACGCGTTTGGGCGCGCCAAATTTCTCCAGCGCCTCGATGGTTTTCGGATAGGCGGATTCGCTGCTCGCGGTGGAAAAGGCCAACAGGATCGGCTCCCGGATCAGCTTGCCCAAATGAAAAACCGAACGTCCAAGGAACACGTATCCAGCACCGAACAGCAACGCCCAGAGGATCAGGATGCCCAAGTAGAACTCGGCGATGAGCTTGCCGTAATCCACCAGCAAGCCCAGGCCCTGGGTGGTGATGGCCGAAGCGATGGCGGCGAACACACCAATCGGTGCAAAGGCCATCACGTAGTCGGTGATCTTGAACATCACCTTCGCCAATTCTTCGATGGAATCGGTGATGCGCGTGTGACCGGCGCGCTTGACGCCTGCCAGCGCGAAGCCGAAGAACAGCGAGAAAACCACGATTTGCAGGATCTCGTTATTGGCCATTGCCTCGGCAATACTTCGAGGAAAGACATGGCCGATAAACGCCTTGAGACTGAAATCCCCAGTGTTGACGGGCACGGCTGCGGACGCATGCTGGGCGACTTCCAGATTCAATCCGGCGCCAGGTTGGAACAGGTTGACCAACCCCATGCCAATCAACAGCGACACAATCGAAGCCGTCACGAACCACCCCATCGCCCGGGCGCCAATCCTTCCTACGGAGCGGGAGTTGCCCATGCTGGCGATACCACCGACCAATGTCGCGAACACCAGTGGCGCAATGATCATTTTGATCATGCGCAGGAAAATGTCGGTGACCATCGAGAAATATGCAGCGATTTCCTTGGCGCTTTGCTCGCTCCCTGCGAAATGGTGACACGCCCAACCCACCAGCACGCCCAGGGCGATGCCCATGGCAATTCGACGCGGGAGCTTGTTCTTTTTCACGGTGCTGTCCTCAAGTAGTTCTTGGATTTTTATTACTTGGCAGGTCACGCTGATTCGCCTGAAGCCACGAGACGTCAGCGCTACGAGAACAATTCTAGGGAGAGCATCGAACGGCATGATGAGTAATCCGGCCACGCTCATGCATTTTCGGAATAGTTATGTGTTTGGCGCTACGGGCCGGGGGATTGGACCCTAGAATGATCCCTTCATGACGAGGGATTTCTAGATGCAACTCAAATGGCTGGACGACCTCCTGGCGATCGCCGAATGGAAAAACTTCTCCCGGGCAGCCGAAGTCCGCTGCGTGACGCAATCGGCTCTATCGCGACGTATTCGCTCGCTTGAAGAATGGGTGGGCGTCAAGTTGGTGGACCGTGGCACTTATCCGGTCCAGTTGACGGCGGCGGGGATCACTTTTTGCGATGAGAGCAGAGAGGCACTCGCCGGGCTGTTGAGGTTGCGTTCGGCCCTGCGCGATGTGGAGCGGATGCCGGGGCGCTCGATCCAGATCACTGCGGGTCACAGCCTGTCGATGACTTTCTTGCCCAAGTGGCTCGCGCAATTCCAGCAACACAACGAACAATTCAATGCCCGGGTGGTTGCCGCCAATATCCATGACGCCGTGATTGCCCTGGAGGAAGGCAGCTGCGACTTGATGATGGTTTATCACCATCCATTGGCGCCCATCCTGTTGGACGCCGAGCGTTTCGGCAGCCTGACCCTCGGTCATGATTCATTCATTCCACTCTGTGCACCGAACCGCAAAGGCGAACCCCTGTTCCCATTGTCAGGCCGCTCCGGCAAGGCCGTGCCGTACCTCGCCTACACGGCCACTACGTTCCTGGGTCGCGTCGCCGACATCGTCATCAAGAACGGCCCGACACCGACTGCGCTGGAACGCTGCTATGAGGCCGACATGGCCATGCTGCTGATGCGCATGGCGGTTGAGGGCTACGGCGTGGCGTGGCTGCCACAAAGCGCAGTGGCCGATGAGCTGGCGCGAGGGCTGCTGGTCAGGGCCGGCGATGAGCAATGGAGCACGCGATTGGAGATTCGATCGTACTGCACGAATGCCAATCGCAATCCAACGATGCGCAAGCTCTGGAAAACGCTGGAGGGCGCGTCGCTGCGCTCACCCGCCTGACATCGCCTGGTAGTACTGCGCCATGTAATCGACGAACACTCGCACCTTGGCCGGCAGATGCCGGGCGTGAGGATAAAGCGCGTAGTAGTGCCGTTCCCCAAGGGTGTGCTCAGGCAGAATCCGCACCAACCTTCCCGCCAGCAGGTCATCCTGCACCGTCGCCAGGGTAAATGCGGCAATGCCACCACCCGCCAAGGCACAGGCGTGCAAGGCAGTGATGGTGTCTGTGTGAAACGTGCCGTGACAGTCCAGGGTAATCGATTCCCCCTTCGCATTGGCGAGCGTCCATTGGCCAGCCGGTCCATAGGTGAGTAGCCGATGGTCGTTGAGTTCGGCAACGCTGCGAGGCAAGCCACGCTTGAACACGTAGGCCGGCGCCGCGACCAACACCAACGGCGATACGCTGAGCAACCGCGCGACCAGGCTGCTGTCGGCCAGGGGCCCACAGATGCGTAGCGCCACATCGAATCCCTCGGCCACCAGATCGACCAACGGATCGGAGCAAGACAAATCAATCTGGATGTCTGGGTACTGCGCCTGGAAGGCTGGCAACCAATGCGCCAGCTCCAGCGTACCGACCACCAACGGCGCGCTGATCCGAAGCAGCCCGGACGGACGCTCGCGTTCCTGCGTGACAGCTTGGGACGCGGCATCGACTCGATCAAGAATATCCACGCAGGCTGCGTAGTACCTTTCCCCCGCCGCCGTAAGACTCATGCGGCGGGTATTGCGATTGATCAGACGCACGCCCAACGCGGATTCCAATTGCTGCAAATGTCGGGAGACCGACGAGTGCGTGGTGCCCAGCCGCTCGGCGGCGGCTGTAAAACCCTGGGCCTCGACGACGCAGCGGAACACGCGCATGGCGAGCATCTGATTCATGGGGTTAGCGCACCGGTAGCTTGATGATTTCGGCGGTGTTCATCACATCGCCGAACGTGTCCTCGATTTCGGCGAGCGCGGCCTGGTGCAAGGCGTCCTTGTCGGTCGACTCTCCGTTGACCCGGGTAATCGCGCGGGTGGCCGATGCATCGGCCGCCACCAACACGTTATAGCTCAGCGGCGCCGCATCCCGGGCTGCGCCCGCCACGCACGCATGTGTCATGAGACCGGAGACGATCACGTTCTCAATACCCGCGGCTTTAAGACGCTTGTCCAGATCGGTACTGCCAAACACGCTGACGGTGGTTTTCTGCAAAACCGGATCCTTGGCCCTGGGCTGCATGTCGGGGTGGAATTTCACGGTTTCACCGTCGATGGCGAACACTGGCGAACCAGCGGGTGCAATGTGCCGGACATGGTAGACGGGCATCTTGTGTTCATCGGCGAACTCGATCAGCTTTCGGGCGTTGGCCAGCGCTGCCGGGCCGTCGGGGATCGGCATCTTACCGGTGAAGTATTCGTTCTGGAAATCGATCACCAGTAACGCGGTTTTACCGGCAGGCAACTGGCTGACCGGCACTGCGCCGGACATGGCGCGGATAGTTGGATGAGTTTCGGCCGAGGCGCCGGCGCTGGCGAGAACGCCTGAGATTACACAGGCGGAGAGGAAACGACGGGTAAAACGCTGCATGGACAGTTCCTTCTTTCGTGGAGTGAATGAAGGGAATGCTAGGGCCATGACCGGCACCCGAACACAGCGTGGGCGGCACAGGACTTGTTTAGGATTTGCACAGGTGAGCCGTGATCGGGGCGTTGCCGCTCGCTAAAGGACGTCGACAAACCCGTGGCGAGGGAGCTTGCTCCCGCTCGGCTGCGAAGCAGTCGTGAATCGGCGGGTGCGGTGTGTCTGACATTTCGAATTCGCTGGTTTAGGGGCCGCTTCGCGCCCCAGCGGGAGCAAGCTCCCTCGCCACGGGTCCATCGTTTTATCCAGCATCAAGGGCGACCCTGGCAAGGTCGCCGACTGCATCAAGACGCGAGAAGTTGTGCCTGTAAACGTCGTCCGATCACATCCAGCAAATCACAACCGTCGCGCAGAGGGATTGCCAATACCTGCGCGAAGTCGTGCAGGACGACGGCGTCGGTGCTGATTTCGGAACGCATCGCGAGGTTCTCCAATAACTGGGTGACAGCGGCGATTCGGTAGGCGGCTGTGTCGTGCAGCACGTCCAGAGGTGCTTCCGTGTCGATCAGAAGGGCGTGGAAATTGTTTTCGATACCGGTGATGGGCATGTAGCGGGACATGGGTGTTTCTCCTGCCGTGATGGGCTCAATGGCTAGGTTTCGTGAGGGCTTCCACACCCTGCCGCTGAATTTGCAGCGACGGAAGGAATTTAACGTGCGGGGCGATTGGCGGATAGTCGGCCGGAAGCGACGCAGTTTGAGGGAAATTTCCGATGAGGCTGTCCGGCGTTGGGTTCGCAGCTTGTTTAGCTATTCGTTAGCGACGGCACCAGCAACTATTCGCTTACCGATTTGCCTTCCCACCTCCAATGCCTGCCCATCCCTCTGCTTCCCCTGCCGCGCCTGCCCCACCAACTGCGGAATCAAATCCCCTTCCGGCAAGTGCTTCCAGAATCGCCCCGGCATGTGTTGGCGCAACGCGGTGGGGTTGAGCCTCGCCGGGTTGAAGATGTGTCGATAATAGGTGCGCCACAATTCCGCGCCGGGGTCTTCGGCGTGGCGGGCCCATTGTTGCCATTGCTCGGGGCAACGGCGCTGGTAGTCCAGCGAATGCCCATCGAAACGAATGCCGTCGCGGGGCGTTGCGATCAGCCAGCGTTGTCGACCCAATCGCTCGGCAAAATGCCCGCTCGCGCTTTCAAGGATGTCGTGGGCCGGCTGGTGGAAAGCCACAAGGTCCAGTTGCAGTTGTTCAGCGACCGCAGGCGGCAAGGGTATGAAACGCACGAATGCATGAAGGTGATGGGCTTCGCGGCTGACCTGCTTGATGCGCCGTTGCAGCTCGCTGCCCAATCGATCACCAGCGAGCATAGCGGTGCGATCACCATGGGCGACGCGCCAGAGCACTTCGTACAACAGGTTCCAGCGTTGTTCGCCCTGGTAGCGACTGGCCTGATCCAGTTGACCCAACAACCCCGCCGGGACGCGTGTCTGGAACGGTCCCGGGCCTTGCGGCAGTGGCGCCGGCTCTGCCAGCAGGTCAGCCATGGGGCCTTGGGCCCAGGTCACGTCGCTGGGGTCGATTCCGTGGCCCAACAGTGTTCTGGCCTGGTTACGCCAGGTGCTGAAATCGTCGTCGCAATCCAATGCAATCACGCCCACAACCCCATTTGTACGGGCCGCTGCGGATCGCGCAAGCGCGCTCGGAGCAAGCCGCTGCGCACCTGGCCGTCAGCGGGTCGGTAATCGCTGGTCACAATGAACGGACGGGCCTTTTCCAACACGCAACGCAACTGCACCAGGTCGTCGTAGCGAATCCGCCGTTCCCTGCGCAGTGCCACCAGGCGTTGCACGCTACGAAGGCCGATGCCGGGAATACGCGCGAGCAAGGCCGGCTCGGCACGGTTGAGGTCGAGTGGAAACACATCGCGATTGGCCAACGCCCAGGCCAGCTTGGGGTCGATGTCCAGGTCCAGGTTGCTGGACGTAGTCAACAGCTCGCCCGCCTTGTAGCCGTAGCCACGCATCAGGAAGTCGGCTTGGTAGAGCCGGTGCTCGCGCAGCAAAGGTGGCGCGGCGAGTGGCACGCTGGCAGGGCTTTCGGGGATCGGGCTGAAGGCAGAATAATAGACCCGCCGCAATCCGTAGCCTTGATAGAGCGACTCGGCATTGCTGAGGATGGCGTGGTCATCGGTGGCATCCGCCCCGACGATCACCTGGGTGCTCTGCCCGGCCGGGGCAAAGCGAGGCGCCCGCGGTTCGCCGGCCACTGCCTGTTGACCGTCGTGGATGGTGCCCATGGCCTGGCGAATCGTCTTCAATTGCTTTTCCGGCGCCAGGCGCTTGAGGCTCACCTCGGAGGACAATTCGATATTCACGCTCAGGCGATCCGCCAGCCGCCCAGCCTCTTCGATCAATAGCGGATCCGCGTCGGGAATGGTCTTGAGATGGATGTAGCCTCGAAAGTGATGCTCCTCGCGCAGCAACCGCGCCACCCGGACCAGTTGCTCCATGGTGTAGTCGGCCGAGCGAATGATGCCGGAGCTGAGGAACAGACCGCTGATGCAATTGCGACGGTAGAAATCCAGGGTCAGCCGGACCACTTCCTCGGGTGTGAAACGCGCCCTCGGCACGTTGCTGGAGCGACGGTTGACGCAGTACTGGCAGTCGTACAAGCAGAAATTGGTCAACAACACCTTGAGCAGCGATACACAGCGCCCATCCGGCGTGTAGCTATGGCAGATCCCCATGCCATCCGTGGCCCCAAGCCCGTCCCGACCACGCGAACTGCGCTTGGGAGCACCACTGCTGGCACAGGACGCGTCATATTTGGCGGCGTCGGCAAGAATGCCGAGCTTGGCGATAAGCTCCATGGAAGATTTCTCAAATACTGTATGCATACACAGTATTTGGAGATTGATCGCGATGCAAGCTCCGCTGGTCAACCCAGCCAACGAGCAGAGAGTGACTGATGGATTCATCGGCACCACGATGGGCTATAATCCGGTCATTCACGCGATTCGAGGTCCAACCATGGGTACTGTCAGCCTTGAAACAAAAAAGGCCTACGCGGCCAGGACGCGCAGGTCCAACTACGCGGCCAGCCTGCGCCTGGAAGGCTTCAAAGTGTCTTTCGAGGACGGCGAACGCAAGCTACCTTCCCGTGAAGATGTCTTGAAAACCTTCACCAAGACCCGAGCCTGATGCCAGACAAATATGGCGTCGGCGAGGACGCCTACTGTTATCCCGGCTCCACGGTCCTGCGCAACAAACTCGATATCCGCGACGACCCCACCCTGGGCGAAGCCGAACAACAACTCTCGGCCATCGCGGCAAGCAACGTCGAATTCACCCCGCCTCCTTACAGTCTGGCTTACCTCCAGAATATCCATCGCGCCTTGTTCGCCGACTTGTTCGAATGGGCTGGACAGTTGCGAACCGTCGGCATGGCCAAGCAGGACACGCGTTTCTGCCAACCCGAATACATGGAAAAGGAAGCCAATAAAATCTTTGCCAGGATGGCAGCGGCGAACTGGTTCGAAGGGATGGGCCGAGCAGAACTGATCGTGGCCGTGGCGGATGCGTATTCCGATATCAACGTCGTTCACCCCTTCCGCGAAGGCAATGGCCGCGCCCAGCGCATCCTGTTCGAGCACCTCATCATGAACGCCGGTTTCGAAATCAGTTGGTGGGGCATCGAAAAAGACGAATGGATCAGCGCCAACATCGCGGCCTACAACTGCGTACTCGAGCCTATGGAAACGGTTTTCAAGAAGTGCATTGGACAGCCGATACAATCCCGACCATAAGTTATCTGCACTTCCTCGCTTAAGTGATACATTCCGTGCCAGCCAACCCTGCCGAAACCCTCTGTATGTACCGGATTGCCTCCTTTCCCCCAAACGAGCAAGGCCGAGACTTTGTCGTGGGCGACGTACATGGGCATTTCAAGCTTTTGGCGAAGGCCTTGGACAACCTCGAGTTCAATACCGAAATAGACCGGATTTTTTCCGTAGGCGACCTCATCGATCGCGGCCCCGACTCCGAAGATGTATTGAATTGGCTTGGAAAATCCTGGTTTCACGCGGTACGCGGCAACCATGAACAAATGGTGATCGACGGCATCCGCGGCCACGGAGACAAACCCAGGCACATCCGCAACGGCGGAGCCTGGCTCTACGCGTTGAACCCGGCCATCCAAGACCAACTTCTAAAAGCCCTTCAAGCACTTCCACTCATTATCGAAATCGACTTATCGGCTAATAAAACGATTGGAATCGTACATGCTCAAGCGCCGTTTTTCGGGCTGGATAATGATTGGCAAGGTGCGAAAGACGCCATTACCGGGGCACTCGGAAAGCAGGTTCAACAACAAGCCTTGGCGGAAGCCCTGTATGCCCGGGACAGGATCGAACAGCAGGACCCTACTCCCATAAAGGGCATCCACGAACTCTATGTCGGACATTCATCAGTCCCCACCGTCACGCGCCTCGGCAACGTTGTCTATGTGGACACTGGCTGCTCCTTTTCCGACGGAGCACTGAGCCTGGTGGAAATCAGCAGCCAATCTGTTTTCAGCATAGGCATGACGCAGTGAGGTAAGGGACTGCCTCGCTCATCGGTTCAGGGCCAACGGCATTCGCTGCCCTCCCATACCTGATAAACTGTGCGCCCTTCGCATCCGCCTCCAGATTCCCATGCCTCTTCAAGAAACTTCGCAACAGTCCGTGTCCCGCCGCTTCAGCGTTGCGCCGATGATGGATTGGACTGACGCCCACTGCCGCTACTTCCTGCGCATCCTCTCCAAACACGCCCTCCTCTACACCGAAATGGTCACCACCGGCGCCCTGCTCAATGGCGATCACGAGCGCTTCCTGCGCCACCACGAAACCGAGCATCCGCTGGCCCTGCAACTGGGTGGTAGCGTTCCAGCCGATTTAGCCGCTTGCGCCCGGATGGCCCAAGAGCACGGTTACGATGAGGTCAATCTCAACGTCGGCTGCCCAAGCGATCGGGTGCAGAACAACATGATCGGCGCGTGCCTGATGGGGCATCCAGAATTGGTGGCCGATTGCGTGAAGGCGATGCGGGATGCGGTGTCGATCCCGGTGACGGTGAAGCATCGGATCGGGATTAATGGTCGCGACAGCTACGAGCAGTTGTGCGAGTTCGTCGGGACGGTGCGTGACGCCGGCTGCACCAGTTTTACCGTGCACGCGCGGATTGCGATTCTCGAGGGGTTGTCGCCGAAAGAAAATCGCGACATTCCACCGCTGCGTTATGACGTGGTAGCGCGGTTGAAAGCGGATTTCCCTGAGCTGGAGGTCGTGCTCAACGGCGGGATCAAGACACTGGAAGCGTGCCACGAGCATCTGCAGACGTTTGACGGTGTGATGCTGGGTCGCGAGGCCTACCACAACCCGTATCTGCTGGCCGAAGTGGATCAGCAGTTGTTTGGCAGCACTGCACCCATCATCACTCGGGCCGAGGCCTTGGCAAAGCTGCGGCCGTATATCGCCGATCACTTGGCGAATGGCGGTGCCATGCACCACATCACCCGCCACGTGCTGGGACTGGGCACGGGATTCCCGGGCGCGCGGCGGTTCCGGCAGTTGTTGTCGGTAGATATCCACAAGGCCAAGGATCCACTGGCGCTGCTGGATCAGGCGGGGCAGTTGCTGGAAGGGCGTTAACCGTCACTTGCTTTGAACCTGCGCGCGGTTTTGGCATCGTATCTACCGACAGTTGCCCCGGCCATTCAAACAGCCGTTTCCAGGTTGTTGCCGCTGGGGCCATCGATACCTCTTCACGCCCTTGAGTGGCTGCCGGCCCTCGGGTAATGTCAACGGACCCATAGGACAGAGCACGCTCATGACTTCCAAGCTGGAACAACTCAAGCAGTTCACTACCGTCGTGGCCGATACTGGCGACTTCGAAGCCATCGCCCGCATCAAGCCCGTCGACGCCACCACCAACCCTTCCCTGCTGCTCAAAGCCTCGGCGATGCACGGTTATGCCGAGCTGCTGAACGCCTGCGTGGCGGACTGCAAGGGCGATGTGGGCCTGGCCAGCGACCGCTTTGGCGTCGCGGTGGGCCAGGAGATTCTGAAAGTGATTCCGGGGCGCATCTCCACCGAAGTGGATGCACGCCTGTCGTTCGACACTGAAGCCATGCTCAAGCGTGCGCATCGTCTGGTCGACCTGTACGAAAAAGCCGGCATTGGCCGGGACCGCGTCCTGATCAAGATCGCTTCGACCTGGGAAGGCATCCGCGCCGCCGAGAAACTCGAGCGCGAAGGCATCCAGTGCAACCTGACGCTGCTGTTCTCCTTCGCCCAGGCCGCCGCCTGTGCCGATGCCGGGGTATTCCTGATCTCGCCGTTCGTGGGCCGTATCTACGATTGGTACAAGAAAGCCAACGGCAACGACTACACCGGCGCGGACGACCCGGGCGTGCAGTCGGTGACGCGCATCTACAACTACTACAAGTCCAATGACTACAAGACCGTGGTCATGGGTGCAAGCTTCCGCAACCTCAACCAGATCGAACAACTGGCCGGTTGCGACCGCCTGACCGTCAGCCCTGAACTGCTGGAGAAACTGGCCGCCGATGAAGGCAAGCTGGAACGCAAACTGGCGCCTGGGCAAGCTGGAGAAGCGCGCCTGAGCCTCAACGAAGCGCAATTCCGCTGGTTGTCCAACGAGGACGCCATGGCGACCGAGAAACTGGCTGAAGGCATCCGTCAGTTCGCCCGGGACCAGGAGAAGTTGGAGGCGTTGCTGCAAGCCAAGCTTTGAGCTGACTCGCAAGGCATGCAAAAGGGCGAACCTTGATGGGTTCGCCCTTTTTTATGCGGCTCAGCCTGAGAAATCTGGCGTCTGTGCAGGCCATTCGCGAGCAAGCTCGCTCCCACAGGAGAATTAGGGGCAGCTCCAAAGGCTGCGGCCCAACGCAAGACACTGTGGGAGCGAGCCTGCTCGCGAAAGCGTCAATTCGGTCTACACACGCTCAAGAATCAAGGCCGCTCCAGCGCATTCACCAGGTCATGGAACGCTTCACGATTGGAATCGTTCAGCCCCATGAGGATCTTGTGGGCTTCAAGCACCTTGATCCGCACTTCCTCTTCGGACTGGTCCTGATCAGGCAGGTCATCCAGGCATTCCGGACACGGAACCGGATCGCCAACGATGTTGAACACCTGGTCGAAGCCCATCGATTGCAGAAGACGGGTAATGTCGTTGTGGGTGGTGACGACAGTCGGCAACAGGCCAACCTTTTGCCGCGACAGGATCGACAGCTTGGCCAGCAGGCCCAAGGTGGTGCTGTCGATGCTGCGGGTTTCGGTCAGGTCGATCACGATGGCGTTGAAGTTCAGCGCGGTGAAGATCTTCTCGATTGTCGCATCCAGCGCCGAACACAAGGTCAGGCGCACTTCACCGACAAACTTCAGGACAAAGGTGCCATCCTGCTCGGCGAACTGGATTCTACCGGTACTCATCAAAGGTTCCTGCTCAACACTAGCAGGGCGATATCATCCGGCATCTCCCCTAGCGTGGCTAATCCAAACACTTGGCGCAGGCCTTCCAGGCTGCCGCCCGCCGCACTCACCCGTTCAGGCAAGGCCGCTTCTTTCTCTTTGAGTGTAGGTTCTGACAAAAGGTCCAGAATGCCATCAGACATCAGCGTCAGGCTGAACGTCGGTGGCAGCTCCAGAATGTGGTCTTCGTAGGTGGCCTCGTTGAACAGGCCTACCGGCAAACCGCGCCCTTCCAGGTAACGAACACTGTCAGGTGTATACAACACAGGCAACGGCAGGTGACCGCCGATGCTATACGTCAACAAACCAGTCTCCTCGTCGATGACTCCACCGACCATCGTGACGTGTTTGCCCAGCTTACAGCTGATCAGGCCCCGGTTGATATGCCCAAGGACTTCCGAAGGCTTGAATTCCGGCAACGTACCGTTGCGCTTGGATTCGAACAACAGCCGCGTGGTCATGAATTTGAGCAGTACCGTCACGAATGCCGACGAAGCGCCGTGGCCGGAAACATCCGCCAGGTAGAACGCCACTCGTCGCTCATCGACGCGAAAATAGTCCACGAAGTCGCCCGACAGGTACAACGACGGGATGATCTGGTGGGCAAAGCGGAAATCGTCGACGGTCCAAGGGCTGACCGGCAGCATGTTCATCTGCACCTGGCGCCCGGCGTTCTGGTCTTCCTGCAGCAGGTTCAGGCTTGCCTCGAGCTCGCGATTGGCGGTTTCCAGCTTTTCGCGATAGCGCTGGTTTTCCACCAGCAGGCGCGAACGATCCAAGGCCCGACGCACCGAGTGCTCGAGCACCGCGAGGTCTTCAAGGGGCTTGATCAGGTAATCCGCCGCGCCCAGGCGCAAGGCCTCGACCGCATCGTTCATGACGCCCGCGCCCGACACCACGATCACTGGGGTCTGCGAGGAGATCTCGGTGACCTGGCGAATGAGTTCGAGTCCGCCCATCTGCGGCATGCGCAGGTCGCAGATGACCAGGTCGGGCTTCTCCTGTTCGAATACCTGAAGACCCTGTTGGCCGTTACTGGCCTGCAAGACGCTGAAACCACTGTCTTCCAAGTAGGCGGCGAGACTGGCTCGCACCACTTCGTCATCATCGATTATCAGCAGCGTGGCACTGGTTTTTGGCATGTGGGCAAACGGCGCCAGAATTAGGTTGGCGTAGCGGGCGGGGCGGCATGGCCTGGCACGCACTACTGGATTCGCTTTCTAGCCTCTCTGTCGTACCGGCTTCAGGCCTTTGCCCTACACACGGTTACACAGAGGTGCCCTTCTAAGGCGCAGACGGTACTCCCATCCGCGGGGCGTTTCAAGCTCATGCAGACGGTCGCTTGCCGTCATCATTTGTCAAAGTACAGAGAGTTATAAGAACCGAGCGAAGCGTAACTCAATGGAAGGACCAAACCCGCTCAAACGTGACGTCGATGCAAAGAAGGCGGCCTTTCGGGCCGCCTTCCGCGCTCTACGGGACGAGATCAAAAATCGTCTTCGACCTGGCCATCCTTGACCTTGAATTCGCGGTTCTGCAGGAACGCGTTGCGAATGAAGACGTATTTGTCGCCGCTCACCAGTTTTTCCGCGGACAACAGGCTGGCGCGGGTATCGACAATATTCAGGCCCCAGATCGAATTACGCACCGAAACGTTGTCGATGTAGGGATAAGGCGTGGTGTAGCTGTCCACCAGCTTGGCCGGCGCATCACGCAAGGTGCTCGGCCCCAACAACGGCAGCATGACGTACGGCCCGCTGCCCAGTCCCCAATAGCCCAGGGTCTGGCCAAAATCCTCATCGCTGCGCTGCAGGCCCATTTGAGTGCCTACGTCAAAGAAGCCCAGCAGGCCGAAAGTGGTGTTGAAGATCAATCGGGCGGTGTCGACGCCGGCGGCGGCCGGCTTGGCTTGCAGCACGTTGTTGGCCAGGTTGCCGACATCGCCGATGTTGCGGAACATGTTGTGGATGCCGTCCTCGAGGAATTTCGGCGTCACGTATTGATAACCCTGGGCCAGCGGCTTGAGCGCGTAGGTATCAATGGTGTCGTTGAACGTGAAGATGGGACGGTTGATGCTTTCCCAAGGGTCTTCCTCCGTGGCGGCCTGACTGGCGAACGGCACCAGCAGGACGCTGGCGGAAAGACACAGCTGAGCTAGACAATGGCTCCAGCGCATAGGGAAAAACTCCTTGGATTGATCAGGCAAGGGCGCCGAGCCCAGGCGGTGAGGCCGCTAGTATAAGACGGAACGCGCGGATAGGCAGCATTGAAAAAGAAGCGCCCGTAGGAGGATTCCACAACGCGCCGCCTTCATTTTCCTGTCACCGGACTGTCATCGCGACCCGTTAGGCTGCGAGTTATTTCAAGGACGTTCCCATGCCGCGCGCCGAAGCCCTGCCCCTCCCCGCTCCCAGTCTTACCGCTGTACTGTTCGGCCTGAGCGGATGCCTGGTGGATTTCGGATCGCGCATTCGCCAGCCAGGGGCGACGCCCACGGATCACGCCCAACCGACACCCGGTGCCCTGGAAAGCCTGCAACGCTTGCAGCACCTGAATATCCCCTGTGCCTGGCTCGACGAACTGCCTCCTGCCGTCAGTCATCGGCTGGCCGCCACGTTGCCTGGGTCGATCAAAGCGCCGCAACTTCCTGCAACAAATAATCCTTGGCCAGCGCCACATGCCTGTTGGCAAGCGCTGATGGCGTTGGATGTCCAGCAACTGGACGGTTGTGTATTGGTCAGCGGCGAGCCAAGGCTGCTGCAATCAGGGCTCAACGCGGGATTATGGACCATCGGATTGGCCTCCTGCGGCTCGTTGTGCGGCCTGTCGCCGGCCGAGTGGCAAGACCTGAGCCAACAAGACCGGGAGATCAAGCGCGCCAAGGCGACCGTGCAATTGTTCAGTCTAGGCGTGCATTCGGTGATTGATCACCTGGGCGAACTGGACACTTGCCTGGCCGACATCAGCCTGCGCAGGCAAAAAGGCGAGAAGCCCTGACCGGGATCATGCAGGGCGCGTGAGTGTGGATTACTCTTAAGGCAGGCCATGGACTTTTGACGCTGCGTCGCGGTCCATGGCAGTGCCTATCAATAAAGGGAGTACGCCAATGCCTGCCCGCGACTTGCAAGAACAGCTCAACACACTGCGCGAGCAATTGGACCAGAACCCGCCGCTTACCGAAGCCGAGCGCGAAGACCTGCACGCGCTGATGCAACAGATCGAACTTGAGCTTGAGTTGGAAACCAAAACACAGGACACCAACCTCGCCGACAATGTGAACCTGGCCGTCGAACGCTTCGAGCTGGAGCACCCGACGCTGGCCGGGACCTTGCGTAACATCGTGCAAACCCTGGGCAATATGGGGATCTGAACCCTTCGAATGCAAAAAAGCCCGGCTATCGCTAGCGGGGCTTTTTAGTTTAGGTGACTTGAAATGCAGTTCCTTGTGGGAGCGAGCCTGCTCGCGATTGCGCACTGTCAGCCAACACCAATGTTGAATGTGCCACCCTCATCGCGAGCAAGCTCGCTCCCACATTTTAGAGTCTCATTGGCGAACCAGGCGATGGTTCGGCAACGTCACCTCTTCAGTGCTGCGATACGGATTGATATCCAACCCACCACGCCGCACATACCGCGCGTACACGGTCAATTTCTCCGGCTTGAGCAAGCGTTGCAGGTCGAGAAAGATCCGCTCGACGCACTGCTCATGGAAATCCGAATGCTGGCGGAAGCTGACGATATAGGCCAGCAGGCTGGCATGATCCAGTGCCGCGCCACGGTACTCCACCGCCACGCTGCCCCAATCCGGCTGGCTGGTCACCGGGCAGTTGGACTTGAGCAGATGGCTGTGCAGGCTTTCCTCCACAACGCGCGAGTCATCACAACGCAGCAGCTCTGGACGCGGATGCTCGTAGGAGTCGACGCTGATGTCCAGTTCGTCAATGCAAACCCCAGGCAGTGCCACGACGCCTTCGCTCTCTACATCCTTGAGGCTGCGAATGCGCACGGCCACCGGTTTGCCCGCCGCTGCCGATAGATCCTGGCGCAAGGTCGCTTCCAGGCTCGCAGTGTCTGCGAACGGCGTCTGGTTCAACGAGTTCAAGTACAGCTTGAAGGACTTGGATTCGATGATGTTCGGCGAATCCGCCGGGATCGCGAACTCACCGATGGCCACCACTGGCTTGCCGGACGGCAACAGCCAGGACAATTCGAAGCAGTTCCAGAAGTCCACGCCTTTGTACGGCAGGGTCTCGGCCGTCAGCCCCAACTCCGCCCACTTTGCGGTACGCGGGATGGGGAACAACAAGGACGGCGTGTACGTAGCGATGTATTCGCTGGATTTGCCCAGCGGCGAATGTTCGGCTGCGGGATGCATGACGGAAACCTGACTGAAGAATCAGCGGATTCTACCAGCCTTTGCCACCGCCTTGAGCGCTTACTGACTGACTGTCAGGTCGCCTTTCATCCCGGCTTGATAATGGCCGGGCACATTGCAGGCGAACTCCAGGCGAGTGGCCTTGCTGAACGTCCAGGTCAATTCGCCGGTCTTGCCTGGCTGCACAAGTACGCTGTTGGGGTCGTCGTGGTTCATCCCGCCTTTATCCCCGTGGCTCATGGCGGCATGGTCCATGCCCGATTGCATCCCAGTGGGAGACAACATGCCCTCTTGTTGCATCTTGAGCATCTCCTGCTGGTGCTCCGCGTGCATCGCCGCATCGCCCAGGTTGAACTCATGCAACAACTGCCCTTTGTTGACCAATACAAACCGCACCGTCTCGCCGGCCTTGATGTCCAGCGTCTTGGGATTGAATGACATGTCGCCCATCACCACTTCGATACTGCGACTGGCCTTGGCTGCCGGCGCGGGTTGGCCAAAATCAAAGTGGCCCGGCGACGCCCAGGACGACACACTCAACGCCAGCACAGAGGCGGCCAGGACCAAGCGATTTATCATCAACATGTTCATACTCCAGCAAGAGAGGGTTCAACTTGCCGAAGACTCTAAGCAGGCGCGACTGCCAGTTGACTGACATTTGCATTACAAGTTTGTCAGGTTGGCCCGCCCGCCCATGCGCCACGGTATAACGCCCTGGTACAAACACCGCCTCGAGCCGCCCATGAAACTGCTGATTGTCGAAGACCAACTGAAAACCGGCCAATACCTGCGCCAAGGCTTGAGCGAAGCCGGCTTCAACGCCGACCTGGTGGCCGACGGCATCACCGGCCAGCAATTGGCCCTGAGCGATGAATACGCGCTGCTGATACTCGACGTGATGCTGCCCGGTCGTGATGGCTGGCAGATCCTGCAAGCCGTGCGCGGGGCCGGCCTGGACACGCCAGTGCTGTTCCTGACCGCGCGCGATGCGGTACAGGATCGCGTGCATGGCCTGGAACTGGGCGCCGATGATTACCTGGTCAAGCCCTTTGCCTTTTCCGAACTGCTGGCCCGGGTGCGCAGCCTGTTGCGCCGTGGCAGCTCGACGCCCCAGGAAACCAGCCTGCAACTGGCGGACCTGCGCCTGGACCTGATTCGGCGTCGCGTTGAGCGCAGCGGCCGGCGCATCGATTTGACCGCAAAGGAGTTCGCCTTGCTGGAGATGCTGCTGCGGCGTCAGGGCGAAGTATTGCCAAAGTCGCTGATTGCCTCGCAAGTCTGGGACATGAATTTCGACAGTGACACCAACGTCATCGAGGTGGCGATCCGCCGCTTGCGGCTCAAGGTCGACGACGAGTTTCCCAACAAGCTGATCCACACCGTGCGCGGCATGGGCTATGTCCTTGAAGAGCGCAGCCTGTGAGCCGGTGGTCACTGAGCAATCGGCTAGCGCTGCTCTTCGCCGCCTGCACCGCCGTCGTGTCGCTATTCGCGGGCGTGTTGTTCAGCCGCGGCAGCGAGGCGCACTTCGTGGAGCTGGACCGACAACTGCTCGAAACCCAACTGATCGGCGTACGGCGCGCCGTGCAAGACACCCACGGACATGATCCCCGGATGCGCCTGGACGATGAGTTGAGCCGCCAGGCGGACCTGACCTTGCGCATCAAGGACAGCAACGGCACCCAGTGGCATGGCAGCCCGATCCCGGCGCCGCCCGAACTACCGGAACGCCCCGGCCTGTCCACGCTTCGCGATGCAGACAATGACTATCGGGTGCTGAACGCGCTGCTGTACCCCGATCGCACCGACTCACCCCAACTGACCTTGTTGCTGAACATCACCCATCACCAACACTTCCTGCAACGCATGCAGCGGCTGATCTGGCTAACCGTCGGCCTCTCGGCACTGGCCACCGCCCTGCTCGGTGCCTGGGCGGCCCGGCGTGGCCTGCGCCCCTTGCGACGCATGGGTGCGATCGCCAGCAGCGTTTCGGCCCGCTCCCTCAATGCCCGGCTGCCGGAAGAGCATATGCCCGTCGAACTGGCGGAATTGGCCCGCAGCATCAACGACATGCTCGGTCGCCTGGACGATGCGTTTCAACGCCTCTCTGCGTTCTCCGCCGACATCGCCCATGAACTGCGCACGCCGCTGTCCAACCTGCTGACCCACACCCAGGTCACCCTCACCCGCGAGCGTTCGCTGGAAGACTATCGCGAGGCATTGCACGGCAATCTCGAAGAACTGCAGTGGATGGCGCAACTGATCAACGACATGCTGTACCTGGCCAAGGCTGATCATGGCCTGCTGGCGCTCCATCGCGAACCGCTGCAATTGGCCGAGGAAGTGGACATCTTGCTGGACTTCTTCGCGCCCCTGGCCGAGGACTTCAATGTACGCCTGGGTCGCGACGGCGAGAGCCTGATCGAGGGTGACCGCAACATGCTGCGCAGGGCCCTTTCCAACCTATTGGACAATGCCCTGCGCTTCACCCCCAGTGGCGGCGAAGTGCGCGTGCGGATTGTCGATGTGGGTCAAGGAGTGAGCGTGTGCGTGGAGAACAACGGCGAAGGCGTTCCAGCGGATTTGCTACCACGCCTGTTCGACCGTTTTTATCGCGCCGACCCGTCCCGCCAGGAAGGCAGCAGCAGCGAACATGCAGGACTTGGGCTGGCCATCACCCGCTCGATCATCCGCGCCCATGGAGGAGATATCAGATGCGAATCGGCCGAGGGCTGGACGCGGTTCGTGATTGAACTGCCCAAAAACAAGTGAGGCGAACAAATCTGTGGCGAGGGGATTTATCCCCGTTGGGCTGCGAAGCGGCCCCCTTCATCAGGCCTGACACACTGCGGTGGCCGAAGGATTAGGGGCGCTTCGCACCCCAGCGGGGATAAATCCCCTCGCCACAAGGATCGCGCAGTCGTTCCTGGATTATCAGGAATACCGCAACGCCTGCGCCGGTTCGATCTTCGCCGCGCGCCATGCCGGATACACGGTGGCGAGGAAGCTGAGGATGAACCCGGCAGAGCAGATCAGCACTACGTCGCCACGCTGCAACTCCGAAGGCAGGTTGCTGACGAAATACACGTCGGAACTGAAGATGTGCTGCCCACTGACCCGTTCCAGCCAGCCCACCAGCTCACTGACATTCAACGCCGCAATCACCCCCAGCACGCCACCGATCAACGTTCCGACGATGCCGATCACCGTGCCCTGGACCATGAAGATCGCCATGATCTGCCGCGGCGTGGCGCCGATGGTGCGCAGGATGGCGATGTCCGCGCCCTTGTCGTTCACCACCATGATCAGCGTGGCGATGATGTTGAACGCCGCCACCGCGACGATCATCAGCAGCAGCAAGCCGATCATGGTCTTTTCCATTTTCATGGCGCTGAACAGGCTGCCCTGGGTGTGGGTCCAGTCGTCGGCCTTGTAGTTCGCGCCGAGACCGGTGGCGATGTCGCCGGAGACCTTCGGCGCCGCGTACAAATCTTTCACCGCCAGCCGCACACTTTGCACCTGGTTCGGCTGCCAATGCTGCATCTGCGCGGCGTCAGCCAGGTGGATCAGCGCCATGGAGCCGTCCAGCTCGGCGCCGACCTTGAACACACCGACCACGTTCAGGCGCTGCATCCGTGGCGTGATGCCCCCCGGTGCGGTACTGACTTCCGGCACGATCAAGGTGAGCTTGTCACCGACATTCAGGCGGAAACGCCGGGCCGTGATCTCGCCGATCACCACGCCATATTCACCCGGCTTAAGGGCGTCGAGGCGCCCCTGGACGATATGCTGGGCGACGATGGACACCTTGCCTTCCTGCGCCGGATCGACACCACTGATCTGGATCGGCTGCATCGACCCCTTATGGCTGAGCATGCCTTCCATTTCCGTGAACGGAACGGCAGCGGTGACTTCGGGATTCTTCAGCGCGGCGGCAGCTACCGGCTGCCAATCGTCGATCGGGTTCACGCCGACGATAGTGGCGTGGGGGACCATGCCAAGGATCCGCGAACTCATTTCACGCTGGAAGCCGTTCATCACCGACAACACCACGATCATCGCCAATACGCCAAGGGCGAGGCCGATCATCGACGTCATGGAAATAAACGAAACAAAGCGATTGCGGCGCTTGGCGCGGGTATAGCGCGTGCCGATGAAAATCGATAACGGTCTGAACATTCGCTGGGCACCGTATGAAAATAAAAGACCCGGCGCCTGCATCAGGCACCGGGTTTCGGTCGGTCAGATGGGCGTCAGGCAACCTTCCTGCAAATGCAGGACGCGGTCCATCTGGCGGGCCAGGTTCATATCGTGGGTCACCACCAGGAACGCTGTGCGCATCGAGGTGCTGAGCTCCAGCATCAAGTCCTGGATACCCTGGGCGGTATGGGAATCGAGGTTGCCGGTTGGCTCGTCGAGCATCACCAGGCCGGGCTTGTTGACCAGCGCCCGGGCAATCGCCACGCGCTGGCGCTCGCCACCGGACAGCTCGGCCGGCTTGTGCTCCAGGCGATGCCCCAACCCAACCCGCTCCAGCAATGCCGTGGCGCGCTGACGCGCCTCGGGAATCGCCGTGCGGCCGATCAGCAGCGGCATGCAGACGTTTTCCAGGGCGGTGAATTCAGGCAGCAAATGGTGGAACTGGTAGACGAAACCCAGGGAGCGGTTACGCAGCAGGCCGCGGGCCTTCTCGTTCAACGCCGAGAGTTCTTCGCCGGCCAGCCAGACACTGCCGGCGGTGGGCGTATCCAGGCCACCGAGCAGGTTCAGCAAGGTACTTTTGCCCGACCCGGAGGTGCCGACAATCGCCACGCGCTCGCCCGGGTGCAGCTCCAGTTGCAGGCCCGACAACACTACCACCGACTCCGGTCCTTCCTCGTAGGATTTGCCCAGGTTGCGGCAGCTCAAGATTGCTTGTTCACTCATGCCCGACTCACTCATAACGTAACGCCTCCGCAGGCTGGGTGCGTGCGGCACGCCAGGCTGGATACAGGGTGGCGAGGAAACTCAGGACCAACGCGGCGCCGCAGACCATCAACACATCGTCGGCCTGCAACTGCGATGGCAGGTAGTCGATGAAGTACACGTCGGCGTTGAGAAACTTGTGCCCGATCAGGGTTTCGAGACCGGCAATCGCGGCGCTGACGTTCAGCGCGGCGAACATCCCGACCAGGGCCCCGACGAACGTACCGATGACACCGATAACGGTGCCCTGGACCATGAAGATGCGCATGATCTGTCCCGGCGTGGCGCCGAGGGTGCGCAGGATCGCGATGTCGCCCTTCTTGTCGTTCACCACCATCACCAGCGTGGAGATGATGTTGAACGCCGCCACGGCGACGATCAGCAACAGCAGCAGGCCGATCATGGCTTTTTCCATGCGGATCGCCTGGTACAGGTTGCCGTGGGTGCGCGTCCAGTCGCGGGCATAGTAACGGTCTTCGCCAAGCTGCTGGGCGATGTTCCAGGCAACGCGCGGCGCCTGGAACAGGTCATCGAATTTCAACCGCAGGCCTTGGACCTGGTCCGGTTTCCAGCGGTGCAGGCGGGCGAGATCCTGGAGATTGGTCACGCCGAGGTAGCCGTCCAGCTCACCAGCACCCACGTGGAAAATGCCGACCACGGTAAAGCGCTTCATGCGCGGGAACATGCCGCCCGGCGTGACGGTGACTTCCGGCGCGACGAAGGTCAGCTTGTCGCCGATGGCCACGCCGAGCTTGGCCGCGGCCTTGTCGCCAATCACGATGCCGAAATCGCCCGGCGCCAAGTCGTCGAGTTTGCCCTGCTTCATGAAGTTGTCGATGATCGACACTTGCCGTTCCAGCGCCGGGTCGATGCCGTTGAGCAAGACCTTGGAGACCTTGCCGTCATTGGTCAGCAGCCCTTGCATCTGGGTGAACGGCGCGACGGCCAGCACCTGCGGGTTCTGCTTGACCTTGGCAGCCAGGCTCGGCCAATCGCTGATGGCTTCGCCGGTTTCGAGGGTCGCGTGGGGCACCATGCCCAGCACGCGGGTGCGCATCTCATGGTCGAAGCCGTTCATCACCGACAGCACGACAATCATCACGACCACGCCAAGGGCCAATCCGATGATAGAGGTCAGGGAAATGAACGATACGAAATGATTGCGACGCTTTGCACGGGTATAACGCGTGCCGATGAATACGAAGAGAGGTCTGAACATGTCGGGGCTTGTTCGGAGGGAAAAGGAACGTCCTTGTGGCGGGGGTCACAAACCAGCTTTACACTCAGACCACCGCCGCTACCATGGGTTCGCCATGTCGACATTAGATGAAGAAGATCGCCGCGAATACTACCGTATCGAGGACACGATCGCACTGGAAATTCGGCCCCTGTCCATTCCTGAAGCTGCCAGCCAGGAAGTGTTGCAGGATGAGTCCCCATTGTTCAATCTGCTCAGCGAACTGCACCTGAGCGAATTCGAGTCACAGCACCTGTTGCGCCAGATCAGCGAGCGCGAGCGCAGCATCGCGGCGTACCTCAAGGCGATGAACAAACGCATCGACCTGCTCAGCCAGGTCATCGCCGTAACCGTGCTTGGTGAAATCGGCGAACCCCAGCCGGTGATCATTTCCGAAGGCGGTATCGACTTCCAATACCCCACCCCCATCGCCGTCGGGGCGCACCTGTCGGTCAAGCTGGTGTTGATGCCCCAGGCCCTCGGCTTGTTGTTGCGGGCGCGGGTCACCCATTGCGATCCGAAGGGTGGCGGCTACGACGTCGGCACCGAGTTTGAACACCCGACCGACGCCCAGCGTCAATTGTTGGCCCGCTACATCCTGCAAAAACAGGCGCAAGAACGGCGCCTGGCCCGGGAACTGAACGAATCTGGCATCAATAAGGAAGAACCGTGACCCTCATCTATGGCCACCGCGGCGCCAAGGGCGAAGCACCGGAAAACACCCTCACCGGTTTCCAGGAATGCCTCAAGCACGGCGTGCGCCGTTGCGAGCTGGACTTGCACTTGTCCATGGACGGCGAGTTGATGGTAATCCACGACCCGACCCTCAAGCGCACCACGGATCGCCGGGGCAAGGTGGTCGAACACACCGCCGCCGAACTGGTGACCTACGATGCGCGCAAGGGCGGCCCGGGCTGGATCAAGCCGTGCCCGATTCCGCGACTGGAAGAACTGTTCGAAAAATGTGATTTCGAACACTGGCAGCTCGAGGTGAAAAGCGCGTCACGCACCCGTGCCGCCGCGACCGTGCTGGGCATTCGTGAAATGGCCCAACGCTTCGGGCTGCTGGACAGGATCACCATCACCTCCAGCTCCCGGGAAGTGCTCAAGGCGGCCCTGGACCTGACCCCGGACATTTCCCGTGGACTGGTGGCCGAATACGCCTGGCTCGACCCGTTGAAGGTCGCCCAGAGCTACGGCTGCGAGATTCTGGCGTTGAACTGGACCCTGTGCACGCCGGAACGCCTGATCAAGGCGCAGCGCCAGGGGCTGCATGTATCGGTGTGGACGGTCAACGAGCCCGCGCTCATGCGCAGGCTCGCCGATTTTGGCGCTGACAGCCTGATTACAGACTTTCCCGGTTTGGCCACTGCCACCCTCGAGAATTGCTGAAATCGGTCTCCCCGGCCGGCTCAGGCCACCGGCCGGAGCCGCTCAAAAAAGCCGGTTGAGCCCGTCGTACGCCGCGACCCGATAGGCTTCGGCCATGGTCGGGTAGTTGAACGTGGTGTTGACGAAGTATTTGAGCGTGTTCAGTTCGCCCGGCTGGTTCATGATCGCCTGGCCGATGTGCACGATCTCCGAAGCCTGATAGCCGAAGCAGTGCACGCCCAGTACTTCCAGCGTCTCGCGATGGAAGAGGATCTTCAGCATGCCTTGCGGCTCACCGGCGATCTGCGCCCGCGCCATGCTCTTGAAGAAGGCCTTGCCCACTTCATAAGGCACCTTGGCCTGGGTCAGCTCCTGCTCGTTCTTGCCGATCGAGCTGATTTCCGGAATGGTGTAGATGCCGGTCGGTACGTCGTTGACGAAGCGCCAGCTGCCGTTGTCGACAATGCTGCCGGCGGCCGAACGGCCCTGGTCGTGGGCGGCACTGGCCAGGCTCGGCCAACCGATCACGTCACCGGCACCGTAGATGTTCGGCACGCAAGTGCGGTAGTTCTCGTCGACTTCGATCTGGCCACGGCTGTTGACCTTCACGCCGATGTTTTCCAGGCCCAGGGTGTCGGTGTTGCCGGTACGACCGTTGCACCAGAGCAAGGCGTCGGCCTTGATCTTCTTGCCGGACTTGAGGTGCAGGATCACGCCGTTGTCGACGCCTTCGACGCGATCATAGTCTTCGTTGTGGCGCACGGTGATGTTGTTGTTGCTGAAGTGATAGCTCAGGGCCTGGGAAATTTCCGAATCCAGGAAGCTCAGCAACTGGCCGCGGTTGTCCACCAGTTCCACCAGCACGCCCAGGCCGCTGAAGATCGAGGCGTATTCGCAACCGATCACGCCGGCACCGTAGACGATGAGCTTACGCGGAGTGTGACCCAGGCTCAGGATGGTGTCGCTATCGTAGATACGCGCATGGTTGAAATCGATATCGGCCGGGCGATACGGGCGTGAACCGGTGGCGATGATGATGTGCTTGGCCACCAGCTTCTCGACCACGCCATTGCCGCAGACCACTTCGACGGTCTGCTCGTCGGCGAAGCTGCCGGTGCCGAAAAATACATCCACGCGGTTGCGGGCGTAGTAGCCGGTACGCGAGGCCACTTGCTTGGAGATCACCTTCTCGGCGCTCTTGAGCACGTCAGGGAAGGAGAACCAGCGCGGCTCGCCGATGGCCCGGAACATCGGGTTGGTGTTGAACTGCATGATCTGCCGGACCGAGTGACGCAAGGCCTTGGACGGGATGGTACCCAAGTGGGTGCAGTTGCCGCCAACCTGCCGACGGCTGTCGACCATCGCCACTTTGCGCCCTGCCTTGGCCGCGTTCATTGCCGCGCCTTCCCCAGCAGGGCCGGAACCCAGTACTACCACGTCGTAGTTGTAGACAGCCATGCGTACTCCTCAGAACAGGCCGCGATGCCACGCTTGGCACCGACGGCTAAATCATGCCGGCCGGCGGCATGAAGGAACAATTTAGGGCCGGTTCACGAGCCCGGCCACAGTCTATAGAAGCGTCAACGCCGCGCACATTACCCCTTGGTCGCGTCGTAGGCTAGTTTTGCCTGCGCTATTTCGCCACAGGTAGGCTTTCAAAACGCTGTCAGCGTTCACTTAAGATTTGCCCAGATCATCGTGGCGAGGGAGCTTGCTCCCGCTGGGCTGCGCAGCGGCCCCCTTTTGTGAGCGCTTCGCACTCAAGCGGGAGCAAGCTCCCTCGCCACGGTAATCCCACTTCAGTGGTCATTGGTTTTTCCACGGGTCATCCGTTCAAAGATGTCGTTGGTGCGGCTGACGAAACGCTCCCCATCCCGCAATACGAAAAATACCCCGATGCCGTGCTTCTGGGCATAGTCCCAAGCCTGTTCAGGACCGAGAATCAGCAACAGCGTCGATAGTCCATCGGCCATCATCGCTGAAGGATGAATTACCGTGACTGACGCCAGGTTGTGTAGGACCGGTGCGCCGGTGCGCGCATCGAAGGTGTGGGAATAACGCTTGCCGCCCTGCTCGAAATATTTCCGGTAATCGCCCGACGTTGAAACCCCGTAGCCATTGATCTCGATGACGCGCTCGGCCACTTGCCGATCGTCCCGTGGTTCTTCCAGGGCGATGCGCCAGGGCGAGCCATCCGGCTTGTGCCCGACGGCCTTGAGTTCACCGGTGGCCTCGGCCAGATAGCTGTCGATGCCCAAAGCCTGGAGCCTGGCGGCGATGCGGTCGACGGCGTAACCGGCCGCGATGCTGTTGAAATCGACTTCCACGGCGGCGTCCTTGCACAGCCGGTCACCCTCAATTCGCAGATGCCCATGACCCACGCGCTGGCGAGCCTCGGCCAGGGCCTCGGCGCTTGGCACCTGTTCTTCCCGGGATTGCGGACCGAATCCCCACAGGTTCAATAATGGCTCAACCGTCAAATCGAAGGCACCGTCGCTTTGCGAGGAAAGTTGCTCGCCCGCACGGATCAACTCGAGAACCGGGCCGGTCATCGCCTGGCAGCTGTCGGCAGGCAACGCGTTGAAACGCTCGATGTCCGAGTCGCTGCGATAGGTGGACAACTGCCGATCCACTTCGGCGAGGATCTGTTCCACTTCGTCCTGCACCGTTTTCGGACCGGGCGTGGCGATATGCCTGACGTACTGGATGGAATAGCGGCTGCCCATGGTCGGGCCGTCGAAGCGCTCCAGGGTATCGCCGTTGCCACAGGCGGATAACACGCCCGCCAGCATCACAAGCCCTATCCAACGTCCAGTTAACAAATCTTCATCTCCCCTCAAAACCGCGCCGGCCATTATGGGCTACAGCGCATGCAAAAAGCCCTGTGGGAGCGAGCTTGCTCGCGAAGGCGGGGGGTTCATCGAGCGATGCATTGCCTGACACACCGCTATCGCGAGCAAGCTCGCTCCCACAGGGGCTGCTGCGTTTTCATACAAGATTTGCCAGAGTGAGTACCTACCCATGTCTTCCAACACGAGCAACGGCAAGGCAATTTTCCGCGTCGTCAGCGGCAACTTCCTGGAGATGTTCGACTTCATGGTCTACGGCTTCTACGCCACGGCCATCGCCAAGACATTCTTCCCGACCGACAGCGCCTTCGCGTCGCTGATGCTGTCCCTGGCCACATTCGGCGCGGGGTTCCTGATGCGTCCCCTGGGGGCTATTTTTCTCGGCGCCTACATCGACCGCCATGGCCGTCGCAAAGGCTTGATCATCACCTTGGCAATGATGGCCGCTGGCACGGTGCTGATTGCCTGCGTGCCGGGCTACGCCACATTGGGCGTGGCGGCACCGTTGCTGGTGTTGCTGGGTCGATTGCTGCAAGGTTTTTCCGCTGGCGTGGAACTGGGCGGCGTATCGGTGTACCTCGCGGAAATTTCCACGCCGGGGCGCAAGGGTTTCTTCGTCAGTTGGCAGTCCGCCAGCCAACAGGCTGCGGTGGTGTTCGCCGGCCTGCTGGGTGTTGGCCTCAATCACTGGCTGAACCCACAGGAGATGGGCGAATGGGGCTGGCGCGTGCCGTTCCTCATCGGTTGCCTGATCGTGCCGGTCATCTTCATGATTCGCCGCTCGCTGGAGGAAACGCCTGAATTCCAGGCAAGAAAACATCGCCCTACCCTGTCGGAAATCACCCGTTCCATCGGTCAGAACTTCGGTATCGTCCTGGCCGGCATGGCGCTTGTGGTCATGACCACAGTGTCGTTCTACCTCATCACGGCCTACACGCCGACGTTTGGCAAGGCCGAGTTGAATCTGTCGGATTTGGATGCCTTGCTGGTCACGGTGTGCATCGGCTTGTCGAATTTCTTCTGGCTGCCAGTGATGGGGGCGTTTTCCGACAAGATCGGCCGCAAACCCCTGCTGCTCGGTGCGACGATCCTGGCGATCCTGACCGCGTACCCGGCGCTGTCCTGGCTGGTGGCAAACCCGAGTTTCAGCCATTTGCTGATCGTCGAGTTGTGGCTGTCCTTCCTGTATGGATCGTACAACGGGGCCATGGTGGTCGCCTTGACGGAAATCATGCCGGTCGAAGTGCGCACCACCGGTTTTTCCCTGGCCTATAGCCTGGCCACCGCCACCTTCGGCGGTTTTACCCCGGCGGCCTGCACCTACCTGATCCATGTGCTCGACAACAAGGCGGCACCGGGAATCTGGCTCAGCGGCGCGGCGGTGCTGGGATTGATTGCGACCCTGGTGCTGTTCAAGGGCAATCGGCATGCACTGCGCACGGCGCAGGCCTCGGTAGTGGGCAGCGCCTGACAGATCGCCATCGTCGGATCGCCGCCCGGAGCAAGCTCGCTCCCACAGTTGATCGAGTTGTTGCTGAGTTATGCGGTCCAATGTGGGAGCGAGCTTGCTCGCGATGAGGCCAGCCCAAGCAACAGAAAACCCAGACAAAAAAAACGCCCCGACAAGTCGGGGCGTTTTCACAAGCGGCTAACGCTTAGCGCGGGAACGCAGGCGGATTCACATCAGCCATGTCTTCCATCACGCGAACCACCTGGCAGCTGTAACCGAACTCGTTGTCGTACCAGACGTACAGGACAACGCGGTTATCCTGGACGATGGTCGCTTCAGCGTCGACAACACCGGCGTGGCGCGAGCCCACGAAGTCGGTGGACACCACTTCCTGCGAGTTGACGAAATCGATTTGCTTATGCAGATCGGAGTGCAGCGCCATGTAGCGCAGGTACTCGTTCATCTCTTCACGGGTCGCGGCTTTCTCAAGGTTCAGGTTGAGAATGGCCATCGATACGTTCGGCGTCGGGACACGGATCGCGTTACCGGTCAGCTTGCCAGCCAGCTCAGGCAGGGCCTTGGCAGCAGCAGTGGCGGCACCGGTCTCGGTGATCACCATGTTCAGCGCGGCGCTACGGCCACGGCGATCGCCCTTGTGGAAGTTGTCGATCAGGTTCTGGTCGTTGGTGTACGAGTGAACGGTTTCGACGTGACCGTTGATGATGCCGAACTTGTCATTCACAGCCTTGAGCACCGGCACGATGGCGTTGGTGGTGCAGGAAGCGGCGGAAACGATCTTGTCGTCAGCAGTGATGTCGCCGTGGTTGATGCCGTGGACGATGTTCTTCAGCTTGCCCTTGCCAGGCGCGGTCAGGACAACGCGGTCGACACCCGGGCAGGCCAGGTGTTGGCCCAGGCCGTCGGCATCACGCCATACACCGGTGTTGTCCACCAGCAGTGCGTTCTTGATGCCGTACTGGGTGTAGTCCACCTCGGTCGGATTCTTCGCGTAGATCACCTGGATCAGGTTGCCGTTGGCGGTGATGGTGTTGTTTTCTTCATCGATGGTGATGGTGCCGTTGAACGAACCATGGACCGAATCGCGACGCAGCAGGCTGGCGCGCTTGGTCAGGTCGTTCTCGGCGCCCTTGCGCACGACGATGGCGCGCAGGCGCAGGCCGTCGCCACCACCGGTTTTCTCGATGAGGATGCGTGCCAGCAGGCGGCCGATACGGCCAAAGCCGTACAGCACGACGTCGGTGCCTTTGCGCGGCGAAGCGTTTTGCTGGCCAACCACATCGGCCATTTCTTCGCGAACGAACTGCTCGGCGCTACGGCCATTGGCTTCGCTGCGGAATTTGAACGCCAACTTGCCCAGGTCCACCGAGGCCGCGCCGAGCTTGAGCTCGCTCATGGCCTTGAGCAGAGGGAATGTTTCGTGGACGGAGAGTTCGCTGTCGTCGGAAGAACGGTGGCGAGCAAAGCGGTGGGCTTTGAGGATCGCGATGACAGACTGGTTGATCAGGCTGCGGCCATAGATCGAGCTCACCACGTTGTTATTGCGGTAGAGCTGACCGATGAGAGGGATCATCGCTTCTGCGAGTGCTTCACGATCAATCCATTCACCAAGACACTGGTCGGGCTTCTGAGTCACGGTAACCTTCCACATGTAGGGGCTGAAAAAAGGGGCTACATTATGCCGCCGAGTCCTCGCCGGAGCAATGCGCGCCCGTCGCGCCGTGGTTTTGCGTTCTAGCAGCGTAGTCCGCGACTGACAGCCGGGCCCTTCAGCCGCTACAATTGTCGACTTTGTCGCAACGCTGGAGCTCAACCTTCCGTGCCCGTTCTGCGTCTTCCGCTTCTCCCTGCCGCGGCAGGTAAACAGCACTGGGGCAACCTGCCCGGTGCCGCCCTGAGCCTGGCTATCGCCGAGGCCGCCAGCGCTGCAAAGCGCTTCACCCTGTTATTGACCGCCGACAGCCAGAGTGCCGAGCGGCTCGAGCAGGAACTGGGTTTCTTCGCCCCGGATTTGCCGGTGTTGCATTTCCCGGACTGGGAAACCCTGCCCTACGACCTTTTTTCGCCGCACCAGGACATCATTTCCCAGCGCATCGCCAGCCTTTATCGGCTGCCGGAGCTCAGTCATGGCGTTTTGGTAGTGCCAATCACCACAGCCCTACATCGCTTGGCGCCGACCCAATTCCTGCTGGGCAGCAGCCTGGTTCTGGACATTGGCCAGAAGCTCGACGTCGAGCAAATGCGTACTCGGCTTGAGGCCAGTGGCTACCGCTACGTCGACACCGTTTACGAGCACGGCGAGTTCACGGTGCGCGGGGCGTTGATCGACCTGTTCCCGATGGGCAGCAAATTGCCGTATCGCATCGATCTGTTCGATGACGAAATCGAGACCTTGCGCACCTTCGACCCGGAGAACCAGCGCTCCATCGACAAGGTCCAGTCGATCCGCCTGCTGCCGGCCAAGGAATTCCCACTGCAAAAAGACGCAGTGACTCGCTTCAAGGCGCGCTTTCGCGAACGTTTCGATGTGGATTTCCGCCGTTGTCCGATCTTCCAGGACCTGAGCAGCGGAATCACCCCAGCCGGTATCGAGTACTACTTGCCGTTGTTCTTCGAAGAAACCTCCACGTTGTTCGATTATTTGCCCCAGGACACCCAGGTATTTTCCCTGCCGGGCATCGAGCAGGCTGCGGAAAACTTCTGGAACGACGTGCGCAATCGCTACGAAGAACGTCGCGTCGATCCGTCCCGTCCTTTATTGCCGCCCGCCGAGCTGTTCCTGCCGGTGGAGGACTGCTTCGCCCGGCTCAAGAGCTGGCCGCGCGTGGTGGCGAGCCAGCAGGACGTGGAAACCGGCGTCGGTCGTGAACGCTTCCCCGCCAAGCCCTTGCCGGACCTGGCGATCGAAGCCAAGGCCACGCAACCGCTGGCGGCCCTGGCCGGTTTCCTCGACGGATTCCCTGGTCGCGTGCTGTTTACCGCCGAGTCCGCAGGCCGCCGCGAAGTACTGCTGGAACTGCTTGAACGCCTGAAGCTGCGCCCGAAGACCGTCGACAGCTGGCCTGACTTTGTCGCGGGCAAGGATCGCCTGGCGATCACCATCGCGCCGCTTAACGACGGCCTGGTCCTTGACGATCCCGCCCTGGCCCTGGTGGCCGAAAGCCCGTTGTTCGGCCAGCGCGTGATGCAGCGTCGCCGCCGCGAGAAACGCGCCGACGCCGCCAACGACGCGGTCATCAAGAACCTCACCGAACTGCGCGAAGGTGCGCCGGTGGTGCACATCGATCATGGCGTAGGCCGTTACCTGGGCCTGGCGACCCTTGAGATCGAAAACCAGGCCGCCGAATTCCTCACCCTGGAATACGCCGAGGGCGCCAAGCTCTACGTGCCTGTGGCGAACCTGCACCTGATCGCCCGCTACACCGGCAGCGACGACGCCTTGGCCCCGCTGCATCGCCTGGGCTCGGAAACCTGGCAGAAGGCCAAGCGCAAGGCCGCCGAACAGGTGCGCGACGTGGCGGCGGAATTGCTGGACATCTATGCCCGCCGTGCCGCGCGCGAGGGCTATGCATTCGCCGACCCGAAAGCCGACTACGAAACCTTCAGCGCCGGTTTCCCGTTCGAAGAAACCGTCGACCAGCAGACCACCATCGAAGCCGTGCGCGCCGACATGCTTGCGCCCAAGCCCATGGACCGCCTGGTGTGCGGCGACGTAGGCTTCGGCAAGACCGAAGTGGCGATGCGCGCCGCGTTCATTGCCGTGCACGGCGGCAAGCAAGTGGCGATCCTGGTGCCGACCACCCTGCTCGCCCAGCAGCACTACAACAGTTTCCGCGACCGCTTCGCCGACTGGCCCGTGACCGTGGAAGTGATGAGCCGCTTCAAGTCCGCCAAGGAAGTGAACGCCGCCGTCGCGGACCTGGCCGAGGGCAAGATCGACATCGTCATTGGCACGCACAAGCTGCTGCAGGACGATGTGAAGATCAAGAACCTGGGGCTGGTGATCATCGATGAGGAACACCGCTTTGGCGTGCGTCAGAAAGAACAGCTCAAGGCCCTGCGCAGCGAAGTCGACATCCTGACCCTGACCGCCACGCCGATCCCGCGCACCTTGAACATGGCGGTGTCGGGCATGCGCGACCTGTCGATCATCGCCACACCGCCAGCCCGCCGCCTGTCGGTGCGCACCTTCGTCATGGAGCAGAACAACAGCACGGTCAAGGAAGCCCTGCTGCGTGAGCTGCTGCGCGGCGGCCAGGTTTATTACCTGCACAACGATGTGAAGACTATCGAGAAATGCGCCGCCGACCTGGCCGAGCTGGTACCGGAGGCCCGCATCGGCATCGGTCACGGGCAGATGCGCGAGCGCGAGCTCGAACAGGTGATGAGCGACTTCTATCACAAGCGCTTCAACGTGCTGATCGCCTCGACCATCATCGAGACCGGCATCGACGTGCCGAGCGCCAACACCATCATCATCGAGCGCGCCGACAAATTCGGCCTGGCCCAGTTGCACCAGTTGCGCGGCCGGGTCGGACGCAGTCACCACCAGGCCTACGCCTACCTGCTGACACCGCCGCGCCAGCAGATCACCCCGGACGCGGAAAAGCGCCTGGAAGCCATTGCCAATACCCAGGACCTGGGCGCCGGTTTCGTGCTGGCCACCAACGACCTGGAAATCCGTGGCGCCGGCGAATTGCTTGGCGACGGCCAGAGTGGCCAGATCCAGGCAGTGGGCTTCACCCTGTACATGGAAATGCTCGAACGGGCGGTCAAGTCGATCCGCAAGGGCGAACAACCAAACCTCGACCAACCACTGGGCGGCGGGCCGGAGATCAACCTGCGGGTGCCGGCGCTGATCCCGGAAGATTATCTGCCGGATGTCCACGCACGCCTGATCCTCTACAAGCGCATCGCCTCGGCCACTGACGAGGAAGGCTTGAAGGATCTGCAGGTGGAAATGATCGACCGCTTCGGCCTGCTGCCGGAGCCGACCAAGAATCTGGTGCGCACCACGCTGCTCAAGCTCAAGGCCGAGCAACTGGGCATCAAGAAAGTCGACGGCGGGCCCAACGGCGGCCGTATCGAGTTCGAAGCCCAGACCCCGGTCGATCCACTGGTGCTGATCAAGCTGATCCAGGGCCAGCCCAAACGCTACAAGTTCGAAGGCGCCACGATGTTCAAGTTCATGGTGCCCATGGAACGCCCGGAAGAGCGTTTCAATACCGTAGAGGCGCTGTTCGAGCGCCTCACTCCGACCACTGCTTGAAGGACGCCCAATGCGCCTGTTTCACTCCTTGATGTTGTTGATGACCCTGGTTGCCCCCCTGGCGTTGGCCGACGATCTGTATCAGGTGGAAATGATCCTGGTCCGGCAGAATGCCGAGCCCACCATCATCAGCCGCGCCGCACCGGAAGACTGGGACGCCGGCGCACGACGCTTGGGCGCGGACAGCCTGCGGACACCGGCAATGGGCAATATCGTCGAAAAACTCAACGCCAGCGGCCAGTACACCGTGCTGATGCACAAGGCCTGGCAACAGAACCTGGGCGAACAAGGCAGCAAGATCGCGGTCAGCGACGGCGCCGAACAGTTCGGCCAGTTTCCCATCGAGGGCACCCTGGAGCTCAAGCTCGGCCGCTTCACCGACGTGGACGCCGACTTCTGGATCAACCAGATCGACGCCAATGGCCTGGTCACCGCCAGCGAACGCCTGAAACAGGAGAGCCATACCAAGAACGGCCAGTTGAACTTCCTCGATAACGGCCATCTCGGCTTGCTGATCAAGATCACCTCGTTGACCGCGCCGGCACCACGCCAGGCACCTGATGTCATTCCGGACTGATCGGCGCGCCTATGCCCTCGCCCCTGAGCAAACCCCTGGCACCTTCCTGGGTCAATCGATTCAAGGAACAAAGCCTGGAGCGTGGGCGCCGATACGCGTTGGAAAACCGCGTCAGGATCGTCGAAGCCGGCGACAGCACGATCATTGCCAGTTGCGAAGGCTCCGGTGGCAGCGTTTATCGTCAGACCATTCGTCTCAAGGAGTCAGCCAAGGGCACGTTGATCCTGCTTGAAGCGGCGTGCTCCTGTCCGGTGCGCATCAATTGCAAGCATTGCGCGGCGGTGCTGCTGCAAGTCCAGGAAACCCTGGCCTACCCTGCCGCTGAAAAAGACGCCCAGATGCTGGAAAAACTCCAGGCGGTGCTGGACAGCCGCAGCCCCAAGGCGCCGCCGCAGGTCTTGGTGGACAACGTGCAACCGGTGCCCCGCCTGTGGCTGGCGAGCATCGAATTCAGCGCCTTCGAGCCGCGCAACGGCAAGATGCAGCGCTACATCCAGCACCGCGCCGCGCTGTCGTTCAGCTACCTGGACGAATACGTCAGCGGCCAGCGCAACACCGACGTACTGATTCGCCAGGAAACCCAGACGCTGCGGATAAAACGCCACACCGATGTGGAACAATCCTACCGCGAACAACTGCGAATCCTCGGTTTCAAAATCGCGACCCGACAAAGCAAAGCCTTGCCGGAGAGCGCAGGCGAACTGTACGAAATGGTCAACGACAGTGCCTGGCTGACCTTTACCCTCAACGACCTGCCGAAACTGCGCACCCAGGGCTGGGAATTGCAGATCGATGAGGATTTCGGCTTCGACCTGACGGCAGTGGACGAATGGTACGCAACGGTCGAAGAAACGCCGGAGCGGGACTGGTTCGACCTGGAGCTGGGGATCATCGTCAACGGCGAGCGACTGAGCCTGCTGCCGATCCTGTTGAACCTGATGCGCTCGCACATCGAGCTGTTCAACCCGGAACGCCTGGCCAGGCGCCGCGACGACGAACTCATCCTGGTCAACTTGCCGCACCGTCCCAACTCGGAGTTCGGCCCACAGCAAGTGGCCCTGCCCTACGGGCGGTTGAAACCGGTGCTGGCGACCCTCGGCGAGTTCTACCTGCAAGAGCCCGGCACCACCAAGCTGCGGCTCAACAGCGCCGACGCCCTACGCCTGAATCCGTTGCAGGACATGCCGCTGCGCTGGGAAGGTGGCGAACACATACGCAGCCTCGCCCAACGCCTGCGCGACATCAAGGACTACACCGCCACCGCCCCGAAGGGCTTGAACGCAACGCTGCGCCCCTACCAGCTCGAAGGCCTGAGCTGGATGCAGTCGCTACGGCAATTGGAGGTGGGCGGCATCCTGGCGGACGACATGGGCCTGGGTAAAACCCTACAGACCCTGGCGCACATTCTCAGCGAAAAACACGCAGGCCGCCTGGACCGCCCATGCATGGTGGTGATGCCGACAAGCCTGATTCCGAACTGGCTCGATGAAGCATCGCATTTCACCCCGCAGCTCAAGGTGCTGGCCCTGTACGGTGCCGGGCGCAAGAAACACTTCGAGCGCCTGGCCGATTACGATCTGATCCTGACCACTTATGCGCTGCTGCCCAAGGACGTCGAACGCCTCAAGGCACAGCCGCTGCACGTACTGATCCTCGACGAAGCCCAGTACATCAAGAACCCCACCAGCAAAGCCGCCCAGGCCGCTCGCGAACTGGATGCCCGGCAACGGCTGTGCCTGTCCGGAACGCCATTGGAAAACCACTTGGGTGAACTCTGGTCGTTGTTTCATTTCCTATTGCCGGGCTGGCTCGGCGACATCAAAAGCTTCAACCGCGACTACCGCGTGCCGATCGAAAAGCGCGGCAGCGACGTACGATTGCAACACCTCAACGGTCGGATAAAACCTTTCTTGCTGCGCCGCACCAAGGAACAAGTCGCGACCGAACTGCCGCCCAAGACCGAGATCATCCATTGGGTCGAACTCAGCGACGCCCAGCGGGACGTCTACGAGACCATGCGCCTGGCCATGGACAAGAAAGTGCGCGACGAGATCACCCGCAAAGGCGTGGCGCGCAGCCAGATCATCATCCTCGAGGCACTGCTGAAGCTGCGCCAGGTGTGCTGCGACCTGCGCCTGATCAGCGATGCCGCCCTGCCGGCCCGAGGCAGCAGCTCGGGCAAGCTCGACAGCCTGATGGAAATGCTCGAGGAGTTGTTTGAAGAAGGCCGGCGGGTGCTGCTGTTTTCACAGTTCACCTCGATGCTGGCGCTGATCGAAGAAGAACTGAAAAAGCGCGGCGTGGAATACGCCATCCTGACCGGCCAGACCAGGGACCGTCGCACACCGGTGAAGGAATTCCAGAGCGGCAAGCGTCAGATCTTTCTGATCAGTCTGAAAGCCGGTGGCGTAGGCTTGAACCTGACAGAAGCCGACACGGTGATTCACTACGATCCGTGGTGGAACCCCGCCACCGAAAACCAGGCCACCGACCGCGCCTATCGCATTGGTCAGGAAAAACCCGTTTTCGTGTACAAACTGATTGCCCGCGGCACGGTGGAAGAAAAGATCCAACTGCTGCAGAAAGAGAAGTCCGACCTGGCGGCTGGCGTGCTGGACGGACGCGTGGCGGGAGATTGGAAATTGCAGAACGAAGACATCGAGGCGCTATTCGCCCCCCTGCCGGACAAGCTGGAGAAGCGCTAAAACCGTTTTCGTGTGGGAGCGAGCCTGCTCGCGAAGAGGCCGCCAGCCTTCAACATTCTCGCGAGCTGAGCCGCCGCCTTCGCGAGCAGGCTCGCTCCCAACTATTCCCCGGACTGTTTTAGCCCGCCATCAACACCCGCGCCAAGGTCGACTTCACCTTGCCCATTCCGTCATGCAAAGCCTGCTCGATCTCAGCCATGGTGATCACCGCAGTGGACTTGCCCGCCGCCGGATTCACCACCAGCGCCAGACAGGCGTAGTCCAACTCCAGCTCACGCGCCAGCGCCGCCTCCGGCATGCCTGTCATGCCGACGATATCGCAGCCATCGCGTTCCAGGCGGGCAATCTCGGCCACGGTTTCCAGGCGCGGCCCCTGGGTGCAGGCGTAGACGCCGTGGCTGCTATAAGCGCAGCCTTCGGCGGCCAGGGCCGCAATCAATTGCTGGCGCAGCGATTCGCTGTAGGGATAGCTGAAGTCGATGTGGGTCACCGCCTCCAGGTCATCGGCGAAATACGTATGCTGGCGACCGCTGGTGTAATCGATCAACTGGTGGGGCACGCAAAAATGCCCAGTGCCCATCGCGGCGTGGATCCCGCCCACCGCGTTGACCGCCAGGATGGCTTCGGCACCGGCCTGCTTCAGGGCCCAGAGGTTGGCGCGATAGTTCACCTGGTGCGGTGGAAAACGGTGAGGATGACCATGTCGCGCCAGGAACAGCACCTCGCGCCCGGCGTACTCGCCAATCTGCACGTCGGCCGATGGCGCGCCGTAGGGCGTCTCTACCGCGAGGGACTGGCGGATGGTCAAGCCTTCCAGCTGGGTCAGGCCGGTGCCGCCGATAATTGCGTAAACGGTCATACAAACGTCCTTAATCAATCAGTTGGGCGGCTTTCAACGCGCCGATGGCTGTCAACCAGCGTGGATCCTGGCGGTACTCGGTACTCGCATAGGCCTGGCCACGCATGCGGGCGATCCGCGCCGATGGCTTGACCTTCAAGCGCTGGGCAGCGCCCAAGGCCAATTCGGCCGCCGCGCGGTCGTTGCACACCAGGCCCATGTCACAACCGGCCGTCAGCGCGGCCTCGATGCGGTTGGCGGCATCGCCGACCACATGGGCGCCGGCCATGGAAAGATCATCACTGAAGATCACCCCATCGAACCGCAACTCGCCCCGCAGGATGTCTTGCAGCCAACGGCGGGAGAAGCCTGCCGGGCTGGCGTCCACCTGAGGATAAATGACGTGGGCCGGCATCACGGCCGCCAGTTGCTTGCCCAGCTTGGCAAACGGCACCAGGTCATGGGCGCGGATCTGTTCGAGACTGCGCTCGTCAGTAGGAATGGCAACGTGGGAGTCTGCCTCGGCCCAGCCGTGCCCAGGAAAATGCTTGCCTGTGGCCGCCATCCCCGCTGCGTTCATGCCACGAATGAAGGCTCCGGCCAACAATGCGGCACGCTCGGGATCACCTTCAAAGGAGCGGCTGCCGACCACGGCACTGCGCTGGTAATCGAGGTCCAGCACCGGGGCGAAACTCAAATCGAGACCGACCGCCAGCACTTCGGTCGCCATGATCCAGCCGCACTGTTCGGCGAGATATTCGGCGTTCGGGTTGTCGGCGATGGCCCGCATTGCCGGCAGGCGCACGAAACCCTGGCGCAGCCGCTGGACCCGCCCGCCTTCCTGGTCAACCGCCAGCAACAGGTCGGGGCGAATGGCGCGGATCGCCGCGCTCAGCTCGCGCACCTGGCGCGGGTGTTCGATGTTGCGAGCAAAAATGATCAAGCCACCCACTTCGGGTTGGCGCAACAGATGGCGATCCTCGGCCGTCAGCCAGGTACCGGCGACGTCGACCATCAACGAGCCTTGCAGGCCAGCGGTCATAGCAATTCCTTAATAACGATGGGCGCCCACGGCGACGCCTGCACGACGACACCGCCAGGCTGCATGCCCGGCAATTCGCGCATCGGCGATGAAAATTGAAACGAACTTGAAAGGAGAATCGGCATGGGCGGCTAGCTTAGCGGATGTAGCCAGCCACGCCCACCCGTCTGCTATGCCTTGGCGAGCGCCGGAGCCGACTTGCTGCGAGGACGCAATTGCGCTGCCGCCATTGCCTCGTCGGTGACACCGCTTTCGGCGCGCATGCCGGCGGCCAGGAAAGGCACCATCAGGCGCATCACTTGCTCGATCGACGTGTTCACACCGAAATCGGTTTCCGCGATGGCTCGCAGAGCCTTGATGCCGGACATGCTGAACGCCGCCGCACCGAGCATGAAATGCACGCGCCAGAACAACTCGATCGGTGGTATGCGCGGCGCAGCCTCATTGACCAGCAGCATGTAGCGGCGGAACACCTTGCCGTACATGTCTTCCAGGTAACGTCGCAGGTGGCCTTGGCTCTGGCTGAACGCCAAGCCCAGCAGGCGCATGAAAATAGACAGGTCGTTGCCGCTGCGTGGCTGAACCACGAGCGCCTGTTCGACCAGGATTTCAAGCAGTTCTTCCAGGGTTGGCTTGACGTCAGGCTTGGCCTGGCGTCGCTCCAGCTCGCGATCGAGACTCAGGCAGAACGGGCCGAGGAACCGAGAGAAAACGGCTTGGATCAGGGCTTTCTTCGAGCCGAAGTGATAATTGACCGCCGCCAGGTTTACCCCGGCCTTGCTGGTAATCAGACGCAAAGAGGTTTCAGCGAAACCTTTTTCCGCGAACAACTGCTCGGCAGCATCGAGAATGCGTTCAACGGTTTCCGACTGGGCCATGGCTACTCCGCCTGACAAACACTTGTTTGAAACATACGTTTCAGTCTTCGCGTTGTCAAGTCTGCCGGGACGTTTTGCGAACGACCGGTCAGCTATTTAACCACACCTTGCACGGGCTGTAGCCATGCCTGTCCGAGCGGCCAAGCCAACCGTCTGGCGGCCCGCTGAAAAAGGAGGATTGCCAAGCGCCGTTCACTGTATATAATCCCAGTCACTGTATAAAAAGACAGAGCGATCGATATGCTAAAGCTGACGCCACGCCAAGCAGAGATTCTGGCCTTCATCAAACGCTGCCTCGAAGACAACGGCTATCCGCCGACCCGTGCGGAAATCGCCCAGGAACTGGGCTTCAAGTCGCCCAACGCGGCCGAAGAGCACCTCAAGGCGTTGGCCCGCAAGGGTGCGATCGAAATGACGCCGGGAGCATCGCGCGGCATTCGCATCCCGGGCTTCGAAGCCAAGGCTGACGAAACCACACTGCCGATCATTGGTCGTGTAGCGGCCGGCGCTCCAATCCTCGCCCAGCAACACGTCGAGGAATCCTGCAACATCAATCCTTCCTTCTTCCATCCGAGAGCCGACTACCTCCTGCGCGTGCATGGCATGAGCATGAAGGACATCGGCATTTTTGACGGTGACCTGCTGGCTGTCCATACCACCCGCGAAGCCCGCAACGGCCAGGTCGTGGTAGCTCGAATCGGCGACGAAGTCACCGTCAAGCGCTTCAAGCGCGATGGCAGCAAGGTCTGGCTGATTGCCGAAAACCCGGAGTTCGCCCCCATCGAAGTGGACCTGAAAGATCAGGATCTTGTCATCGAAGGCTTGAGCGTTGGCGTTATTCGCCGCTAAAGGAGGCTTTATGCAATTTCCTCACACACCACAACACACACAACTTCCGCTGTTCGAGGCTTTCATGGCCCAACCGCTGGCTCCAGTCCTGAAAGAGGTCATCGAGTCGCCTTGGGGCGTCGAGCCCGAGGCGTTCAGCGAACTGTCGTTGCGTGGGGCGGCGGGGAATTGCCTGAACCTGCTGGCTCCGATCCTGAGGGAACTGAGCCAGGACCAGGATGCTCGCTGGTTGACGTTGATTGCGCCGCCTGCCAGCGTTACCCAGGCCTGGCTACGGGACGCGGGGCTTAATCGCGAGCGAATCCTGTTATTGCAACCTCGCGGCAGCCAGAGCGCGCAGCAATTAACCTGCGAAGCGTTACGCCTGGGTCGTAGCCATACGGTGGTTAGCTGGCTCAATCCACTGACTGCGACCGCTCGTCAGCAATTGATCAGCGCCGCTCGTACCGGGGACGCGCAGAGCCTGAACATTCGATTGGGCTAAGACAAACGCAGGGCTTCTCCAGGACAGAGAAGCCGGGTTGGTAAATCGACTTCAAAAAGCCGACAAACGGGGTCAATGAAGAACCCGTGGCCCCTCTTCCTTGCTGAATTCGCCTTCAACCAAGCGGCCCGCCATTTGCACGCCCACGCTAAGCATCGCCTTGGCGACTTCAACGTGCTGGCCTTGCAGGAACACCTTGGCATCTTCGGAAAAGTTCAGGGTAACCAGAGAACCCTCGTCTTCAGCCCTGCGCAGCTCGATGCGGCCGTCAGGAAGTTCGACGATTTCTAGAAAGGACGTTGGCATAAAAGTCTGTTCTCCACGAAAGGCGGGAATTATATAGTCATCGGTCAGGCTTCGCTCGGGATCTTGACCAAGTGTCGTTAGCGAACATTGCAAGCCGAGTGAAAACTCAGCATTCATTCAGCCCCTCTCGAAAGCGAATTGCCAGGCTTTTCAGGTTCTGGCGCCAGCTTTCCAGCTCTTCCCGGCTCAACGGCTGTTCGGACTCTTGTTCATCAAGATTGACCGCCATGATCAACGGCTGGGTCACGTCCCCCTTTGGCTGGCGAGGGGCCCGTGGTGGCTGGAACAGTGCCGCATGGGCCGCCAGCAGCTTGGCCAGCCAGGTTTCCGGGTTCTGGGCCAGCTCGACCATCTCAGCCAGTTCGGGGATCGCAACGGTTTCCAGCACCTCACGCGTCAACATCAGCTCGGCGCGCGAAGCACTTGCCTGGGGCAAGCGATAGAAACCGGCGATTTCATGGCAAAGACCCAACAGCGCGCCATACAGGTGAAACAGCACTGACTCACGCCCCGCCTGGATCAGCGCCGGGGAATTCATGGTGCGCCCCTCCTCGGCCCTGGCGAGCGCTTCAAGCGACAGGCCGGCGAAATAAATCTTCTGGTTGGTGCGGGTATAGAGTTCGTGGGCCATGGCGGCATTCTCCCCAACGAAATAAAAGCGTCACGCAGGTGCGACAGTGTCGTGGATGAACCAAAGCCACTGCAAGCCAAAAACAAAAAGGCCGCATGAAAACCTACGGGTTGTCATGCGGCCTTTTACTTGCCTGCAATTGCAAGGGACCGCTACGGCGTCCAACGGGAGCAAGCTCCCTCGCCATAAAACCCCTTACATCGCTCAGTCAGCGCTTGTCTTCAATGGTCCATTTACCGCCGTCGTAATATGCCTTCCAGCCAGTAGGCTTGCCGTCGACCTCGGTCTGCACATATTGCTCCTTGGTCTTGCGGCTGTAGCGAATCACTGCGGGGCGGCCGTCCGGATCCTTCTGCGGTGCGTCGCAGAGGAAATGATACTTCGGATCGATCTCGTCCTTGTGCGGCAGGATTTCAATCACCAACGGTGCCCGAGTCTCACGATTCTTCGGGAATTGGCTGGCGGCCAGGAACAGACCGGATGCACCGTCGCGCAGGATGTAGGTGTCGTTGACCTTCTCGCACTTGAGTTCGGGCATCTTCACCGGATCCATCTTCGGCGGCGCCGCGTCACCGCTCTTGAGCAGCTTGCGGGTGTTCTTGCAGGTCGGGTTGGTGCAACCGAAGAACTTGCCGAAACGGCCGGTCTTGAGCTGCATCTCGCTGCCGCACTTGTCACATTCCAGGCTCGGGCCTTCATAGCCCTTGATGCGATAAGTGCCCTCCTCGATCTCGTAGCCGGCGCAATCCGGATTGTTACCGCAGATGTGCAGCTTGCGCTTTTCATCCAACAGGTAAGCATCCATCGCCGTGCTGCAGATCGGGCAACGGTGCTTGCCGCGCAGGACCAGGGATTCCGACTCACCCTCATCGTCCGCAGCGATTTCGTCACCCGGCACGAGGTTGACCGTCGCCTTGCAGCGCTCCTTCGGCGGCAGGCTGTAGCCCGAGCAACCGAGGAACACGCCGGTCGAGGCGGTACGGATCTGCATCGGGCGACCGCAGGTCAGGCACGGAATATCGGTCATGACCGGCTGGTTGGCACGCATGCCATCGTCCGGACTTTCGGCCACTTCGAGTTTTTTCTTGAAGTCGCCGTAGAACTCGTCGAGCACATTCTTCCAGTCCCGCTCGCCCTGGGCCACATCGTCCAGGTTCTCTTCCATGCCCGCGGTGAAACCGTAGTCCATCAGGTTCGAGAAGCTTTCGGAGAGACGCTCGGTAACGATGTCCCCCATCTTTTCCGAATAGAAACGACGGTTGTGCAACGTCACGTAGCCGCGATCCTGGATGGTGGAAATGATCGCAGCGTAGGTCGAAGGACGACCGATGCCACGTTTTTCCATTTCCTTGACCAGGCTGGCTTCCGAGTATCGTGCTGGCGGCTTGGTGAAGTGCTGCGTCGGATCCACCTTGATCAGCTTCATCACGTCGCCCTGGGCCATGTCCGGCAGGACATCGTCATCGCCTGGCTTGGTGATTTGCGGCATGACGCGGGTGTAACCGTCGAACTTCAGGATGCGGCCTTTGGCGCGCAGCTCGAAGTCGCCAGCACCGACGCTGACGGTGGTCGACAGGTATTGCGCTGGCAGCATCTGGCAGGCCAGGAACTGGCGCCAGATCAGCTCGTAGAGACGCTCGGCGTCGCGCTCCATGCCCGACAGCTTGCTTGGCTCGGTATTGGCATCGGATGGACGAATCGCTTCGTGAGCCTCCTGCGCGCCTTCCTTGCTGCTGTAGACGTTCGGCGTGTCCGGCAGGTATTTCTTGCCGAACTCGCTTTCTATATAAGTGCGCGCCATCGCCACGGCATCGGCCGAGAGGTTGGTCGAGTCGGTACGCATGTACGTGATGTAGCCCGCTTCGTACAGACGCTGGGCCATCATCATGGTTTTCTTCACACCGAAGCCCAGGCGGTTGCTCGCGGCCTGCTGCAAGGTGGAAGTAATGAACGGTGCGGAAGGCTTGCTGCTGGTCGGCTTGTCTTCGCGCTTGACGATGCTGTAGCTCGAAGCCTTGAGTTTCTCCAGCGCCGCCATGGCCTGGGCTTCGTTGAGCGGCTTGAAGGCTTCGCCTTTCTCGCGGGCCACTTCGAAGCGCACGGTAGCGCCCTTGGCGGTGCCGAGATCAGCGTGGACTTCCCAATACTCCTCTGGAATGAACGCGCGGATTTCCCGCTCGCGCTCCACCACCAGCTTCACCGCAACCGACTGCACGCGACCGGCCGACAGGCCGCGGGCGATCTTGGCCCACAACAAGGGCGAGACCATGTAGCCCACGACGCGGTCAAGGAAGCGACGCGCCTGTTGGGCGTTGACCCGATCGATGTCCAGCTCGCCGGGCTGGGAGAAGGCTTCCTGGATGGCCTTCTTGGTGATTTCGTTGAACACCACGCGCTTGTAGCGGCTGTCATCCCCACCGATGGCTTCGCGCAGGTGCCAGGCAATGGCTTCCCCTTCGCGGTCCAAGTCCGTCGCGAGATAGATGGTGTCGGCATCCTTGGCGAGCCGACGCAGTTCTTCGATGACCTTTTCCTTGCCTGGGAGGATCTCGTACTTGGCTTTCCAGCCATGTTCCGGATCGACGCCCATGCGTGAGACCAGCTGCTTGCGCGCCTTGTCTTTCGGCGACAGCGCCGGCGCTTCACCAGCGGCCGCCTTGCCACGCTTGGCGGCAGGCTCCTTGCTGGCGCTAGCCGAACCGCTGGTGGGCAGGTCTCGGATATGGCCGATACTCGACTTCACCACGTATTGGTTGCCCAGATACTTGTTGATGGTCTTGGCCTTAGCCGGGGATTCCACAATGACCAGCGATTTGCCCATGGATCAGAAAATTCCTGAATTCTAAAAAGTGAAAGGCGGTTGGCGCCTGACGCGGCACCGCTATATATAGTGGCTGCAAGGTGAGGTCAAGGGCGGGGGCTCCCCCAGGTCGGCCTCAAGGCTTGGAAAAAATGCTCTCCTCGGCCTGCACCAAAGCAAAGCGTGGCACCTGTTCGCCGTCAACCTCGACCGACTCCTGGAACATGCTCAAGGGACGCACCCAAAAGCCGTAATCGCCATACAGGGCTTGATAGAAGACCACTTCTTCCTCGGTCTCGGAATGCCGCGCGATGCTGAAAACGCGGTACTGCGGACCTTTGTAATGTTGGTAGAGCCCAGGTTGTATCGGCATGCGTTGGCCCTCACTCAAATTTTTTCAAAATAAAAACAAAATCTTTTTTACTAAACCCGAAAAACAAAAACCGGGGCACTTGGCCCCGGCTTCCATCAACGCAACGCTTAGACGCGTTCGAAGACAGTGGCGATGCCCTGGCCGAGGCCAATGCACATGGTGGACACCCCAAACGTGCCGCCGTTCTGCTTCATGACGTTGAGCAGCGTGCCGGAGATACGCGCGCCGGAGCAACCGAACGGGTGACCCAGGGCGATCGCGCCGCCGTGCAGGTTAACCTTCTCGTTCATCTTGTCGAGCACTTTCAAATCTTTCAGCACGGGCAAGGCCTGTGCGGCGAAAGCTTCGTTGAGCTCGAAGAAGTCGATATCGGTAATGCTCAGCCCCGCACGCTTCAAGGCTTTCTGCGTGGCCGGTACTGGACCATAGCCCATGATCGCCGGATCCACACCCGCGACAGCCATCGAACGAATCACTGCCATCGGCTGGATGCCCAGGTCCTGGGCACGCTGGGCCGACATCACGATCATGCACGAGGCACCGTCGGTGATCTGCGACGAAGTACCCGCCGTCACGGTGCCGCCCTTGGGGTTGAAGGCCGGCTTCAAGGTCGCCAGGCTTTCCAGGGTGGTCTCCGGACGAATGGTTTCGTCGTAGTCGAACAGCTTCAGGAAGCCGTTCTCGTCGTAACCCTGCATCGGGATGATTTCATCCTTGAACTTGCCTTCCACGGTCGCCTTGTGGGCGAGTTGGTGGGAGCGCACGCCAAAGGCGTCCTGTTGTTCGCGGGTAATGCCATGCATCTTGCCGAGCATTTCCGCGGTCAGGCCCATCATGCCCGAGGCTTTTGCCGCGTACAGCGACATGTGCGGGTTCGGATCGACACCGTGCATCATGCTCACGTGGCCCATGTGCTCGACACCGCCGACGACGAATACGTCGCCGTTGCCGGTCATGATCGCCTGGGCGGCAGTGTGCAGCGCGCTCATGGACGAACCGCACAGGCGGCTGACGGTCTGGCCAGCGGCGGTGTGAGGGATCTGGGTCATCAGCGAAGCCATGCGGGCGATGTTCCAGCCCTGCTCCAGGGTCTGGTTCACACAGCCCCAGATCACGTCCTCGACCTCGTTGGGGTCGACCTTGACGTTGCGTTCCAGCAGTTTGCTGATCAGGTGCGCCGACATGTCTTCGGCGCGGGTATTGCGGTGCATGCCGCCCTTGGAGCGGCCCATCGGCGTACGACCGAAGTCGACAATCACGACGTCTCTAGGATTCAAGCTCATAAATGTTCTCTCGCTCTAGTCGTTGGGCGCTTAACCGAAGAAGCTCTGGCCGTTCTTGGCCATTTCACGCAGCTTCGCGGTCGGGTGGTAGAGCGCGCCCAGATCAGCGTACTGGTCAGCCAGGGCAACGAACTCGGCCACACCGATCGAATCGATGTAGCGCAGCGCACCGCCACGGAATGGAGGGAAACCGATGCCGTAGACCAGACCCATGTCGGCTTCGGCGGCGGTTTCGACAATGCCATCTTCCAGGCAACGCACGGTTTCCAGGCACAGCGGGATCATCATCCAGTTGATGATGTCCTCGTCGGTGACTTCGCGCTGCTCGTAGACGATCGGCTTGAGCACTTCCAGCACCGACGAGTCGGCGACTTTCTTTTGCTTGCCGCGCTTGTCGGTCTCATAGGCGTAGAAGCCCTTGCCATTCTTCTGGCCGAGGCGCTTGACTTCGTAGAGCACGTCGACGGCCGAACGGCGGTCGTCCTTCATGCGGTCCGGGAAGCCTTCGGCCATGACATCGCGACCGTGGTGGCCGGTGTCGATGCCGACCACGTCCATCAGGTACGCCGGGCCCATCGGCCAGCCGAATTTTTCCATGATCTTGTCGATGCGCACGAAGTCCACGCCGGCACTGACCAACTTGGCAAAACCGCCGAAATACGGGAACAGCACGCGGTTGACCAGGAAGCCCGGGCAGTCGTTGACGACGATCGGGTTCTTGCCCATTTTCTTGGCGTAGGCCACGGTGGTGGCGATCGCCAGTTCGCTCGATTTTTCGCCACGGATGACTTCCACCAGCGGCATCATGTGCACCGGGTTGAAGAAGTGCATGCCGACGAAGTTTTCCGGACGCTTGAGGGCCTTGGCCAACAGCGAAATGGAAATGGTCGAGGTGTTCGAGGCGAGGATGGTGTCCTCTTTGACTTTGTCTTCGACTTCAGCCAGTACCGCTTGCTTGACCTTCGGGTTCTCGACGACGGCTTCGACCACCAGGTCGACATGGCCGAAATCGCCGTAGGACAGCGTAGGACGTATGCCGTTGAGCACTTCAGCCATTTTCGCGGCGGTCATGCGGCCTTTGTCGACGCGGCCGACCAGCAGCTTGGCAGCTTCCGCCAGACCCTGCTCGATGCCGTGTTCGTTGATGTCCTTCATCAGGATCGGCGTGCCTTTGGACGCCGACTGGTAGGCGATACCGCCACCCATGATGCCGGCGCCGAGCACGGCGGCCTGCTTCACGTCGCGGGCGATTTCGTCATAGGCCTTGGCCTTTTTCTTCAGTTCCTGGTCATTGAGGAACAGACCGATCAGGCTCTGCGCGGCGGAGGTCTTGGCCAGTTTCACGAAGCCGGCGGCCTCGACTTCCAAGGACTTGTCGCGACCGAAATTCGCGGCTTTCTGGATGGTCTTGATCGCTTCGACCGGCGCCGGGTAGTTCGGGCCCGCCTGACCGGCTACGAAACCCTTGGCGGTTTCGAAGGCCATCATTTGTTCAATGGCGTTGAGCTTGAGTTTTTCAAGCTTCGGCTGGCGCTTGGCCTTGTAGTCGAACTCACCGCTGATGGCGCGTTTGACAGTCTCAAGCGCCGCTTCCTGGAGCTTGCCTGGTTCAACCACGGCGTCTACGGCACCGACCTTCAGCGCGTCTTCGGCACGGTTTTCCTTGCCAGCGGCAATCCATTCGATGGCGTTGTCGGCACCAATCAGGCGCGGCAGGCGCACGGTACCGCCAAAGCCTGGGTAGATGCCCAGCTTGACTTCCGGCAGGCCGATCTTGGCCGTGGTGGACATGACACGGTAATCCGCCGCCAGGCACATTTCCAGGCCGCCACCCAGGGCGATGCCATTGATGGCCACGACGGTCGGTACGTTGAGGTCTTCGAAGTCGCTGAAGATACGGTTCGCTTCGAGGTTGCCAGCGATCAGTTCGGCATCGGGCAGCTTGAAGTTGTCGACGAATTCGGTGATGTCGGCGCCGACGATGAACACGTCCTTGCCACTGCTGACGATCACACCCTTGATCGAAGCATCTGCCTTGATAGTGTCCACGGCCTGACGCAATTCATTCAGGGTTAGACGGTTGAACTTGTTGACGGACTCACCCTTGAGGTCGAATTTCAATTCGACGATGCCACTTTCAAGAGCCTTAACCGTGATGGCTTTACCTTCGTAAATCATCAACTGATCTCCACGATATGGAAGCTGAACAGTACACGTTGGACGCTGACCACTGGTTCGGCATTGACATTACCGTCGATGCTACGCCAATCCGCCAGGCACACCCGTCAACGCGATAGTCGGGGTCTGTAGGAGCGTTCCGATACAAACGCTCAATTCATACGCCCGTTTGATTTGGGTACGTCACCTTCACGGAATTTCCGACAATTGTCAATCGCCCTAAACAAGCGTTTGAACGGGACTCCCCGGTCATTTCCGTACCGCACGGATCCGCAACACGGCGCTGCATGAGCAACCATTCATAGAATCAATAATTAGAAAAGTCGCCCTAATTCCAACCGCAACGGATTCAACCGACTACGCTGGTGACAAAGCATTTGAGCGCTTTATGCGAAGGTCGTTTCGAATGAACGACCTGAAGACATGTTTACCGGCCTGCCTGGCCACCCAGCCCGATGAATCTGTCGGGCTTTTTTATGCGTCAAGCCAACGCCTTGAGCACCGCTGAAATGTCCTGCAAGACACTGGCGTCGCCTTTTTCGCCCCAGTACAGCGCAATCATCTGCCGGTCAGCCTCGACCTTGTAGACATTGGCCGGCAATGTCCTGAAATGACTGAGCAACGATTCATCCTGGCAGGTTTCCTGCCATTGATTCACCCACACACCAGGCGCCTTTTGCCAATAACTCCAACTGGCCGGCTGATTGCCCCGCCGGGCTCGGTGGTATTGCGCACACGGGTTTGGCGGCTGCTGGCCAAGCCAGTGAGGCCAGTCCTGCGGAGTCAATTGCATGGCCAGCCCGAGACGTCGCGCCTCCATCCGAAGGGCCATGCGCCCGTTCTGTGCACGGGACGGCCGCAACCATGCCAGAGGGCTTAATACCACCAACAGGATTGACACCACTATCCAGACCGTCATATCTGTACTCCCGAATTCTGATGAGCCCGTTGACCTGCGTCGCCGTCAATGCGCTTGAAACCAGCCATACTTACCGTATCGCCATTCTCTGGAGTGCTTTCCATGTACTACGAACACATCCTGGTCGCCGTCGACCTTACTGAAGAATGCGATCCAGTCGTCAAGCGAGCCCTCGCCCTGTGCGAAGGCCGGGAAAACAAACTGTCGCTGGTGCACATCGTCGAACCGATGGCCATGGCCTTCGGCGGTGACGTTCCGATGGATCTTTCCCAGTTGCAGCAGCAACAGTTCGATCAAGCCAAGGAACGTCTTGACCGGCTGATCGTGAAATATCCTGCGTTGAAAAAGGAGAACAGCCACCTGACCTACGGCCAGCCGCGCCAGGAGATCCATCACCTGGCCAAGGAACAGGGCTGCGACCTGATCGTCGTCGGCAGCCATGGCCGCCACGGTTTGGCATTGTTGCTTGGCTCCACCGCCAACGATGTGCTGCATGGCGCGCCTTGCGATGTGCTGGCTGTGCACCTGATCAAGCGCACATAAACCCCAGACCCTGACCTTGTGGGAGCGAGCTTGCTCGCGATAGCGGTGTGACAGTCAGCATCAATGCTGCTGATCTACCGCTATCGCGAGCAAGCTCGCTCCCACAGGGACCGGGATTTCTATCTCAAGAGATCAAGCGTCCAGCTCGGCCCAGCGCTCGACCAATGCATCCAGCTCGGTCTGCAGCTGTTCCAACTGCGCGATAACCTTGGCGGTTTCGGCAGCAGGCCGCTGGTAGAATCCCGCGTCGGCCATCTCGGCCTCCACCGCGGCAATCTGCTGCTCCTTCGCGTCGATATCGCCTGGCAGGGCTTCCAGCTCACGCTGCAGCTTGTAGCTGAGCTTTTTCTTCGCCGGGACCGGCGCGGCAGCGGTGGCAACCGGCGCCGGCTCGGCCTTGACGACCGCCGAATTCAGGTCGGCCTTGCCCGACTTGCTCTCCGTCACGCCCAGCAGGCGCGGCGAGCCGCCCTGGCGCAGCCAATCCTGGTAGCCGCCGACATATTCGCGAACCAACCCTTCACCTTCGAACACCAGGGTGCTGGTGACCACGTTGTCGAGGAAGGCCCGGTCGTGACTGACCATCAGCACGGTGCCGTTGAAGGTCAACAGCACCTCTTCCAGCAGCTCGAGGGTTTCCACGTCGAGGTCGTTGGTCGGTTCGTCGAGTACCAGCAGGTTCGCTGGCTTGCTGAACAGCTTGGCCAGTAACAGACGGGCGCGCTCACCACCTGACAGCGCCTTGACCGGCGTACGGGCACGCTGGGGGCTGAACAGGAAATCGCCGAGATAACTCAATACGTGGCGGCTCTGGCCATCGATGTCGATGAAATCGCGACCTTCGGCCACGTTGTCGATCACGGTCTTTTCCAGGTCCAACTGATGGCGCAACTGGTCGAAGTAGGCGACATCGATCTTCGTCCCCTCTTCCACTTTGCCACTGGTCGGCACCAGGCCACCGAGCATCAGCTTGAGCAACGTGGTCTTGCCGGTACCGTTGGCACCGAGCAGGCCGATCCGGTCGCCGCGCTGCAGGACCATGGAGAAATCCTTGATCAGGAACGGGCCGTCCGGGTGAGCAAAGCTGACGTTCTCCAGCACCATGACCTGCTTGCCGGATTTATCTGCCGTTTCCAGCTGGATATTGGCCTTGCCGGTGCGCTCACGGCGTTCACTGCGCTCGACGCGCAGAGCCTTGAGGGCACGCACGCGCCCTTCGTTACGGGTGCGTCGGGCCTTGATGCCCTGGCGGATCCAGACCTCTTCCTGGGCCAGGCGCTTGTCGAACAACGCATTGGCGGTTTCTTCCGCTGCCAGCGCCGCTTCCTTGTGCACCAGGAAACTGGCGTAGTCGCCGTTCCAGTCGATCAGGCCGCCACGATCCAGTTCGAGAATGCGGGTTGCCAGGTTCTGCAGGAAAGAACGGTCGTGGGTGATGAACAGCACCGCCCCCTGGAAGTCTTTCAACGCTTCTTCAAGCCAGGCGATGGCGCCGATGTCCAGGTGGTTGGTCGGTTCGTCGAGCAGCAGCAGGTCCGGCTCGGACACCAGGGCCTGGGCCAGCAGGACGCGACGACGCCAGCCACCGGACAGCTCCGCCAGGGTCTTGTCGGCCGGCAGTTGCAAACGGCTCAGCGTGCTGTCGACCAATTGCTGCAGGCGCCAGCCATCACGGGCTTCGAGGTCGTGCTGGACGTGCATCAACTTGTCCAGGTCGGCATCGGTGACGATGTTCTGGCTCAGGTGGTGATATTCAGCCAACAACGCGCCGACGCCATCCAGGCCCTCGGCGACTACGTCGAATACAGTCCGCTCGTCGGCCACCGGCAGTTCCTGGGGCAATTCGCCGATTTTCAGGCCGGGCGCGCGCCAGACAGAGCCATCGTCAGGCTTCTGGTCGCCCTTGACCAGCTTCATCATGCTGGACTTGCCAGTGCCGTTGCGGCCGATGATGCACACCCGCTCTCCACGGGCGATCTGCCAGGACACCTTGTCCAACAACGGCATCGCGCCGAAAGCAAGGGACACATCGCTGAATTTGAGCAGGGTCATGAGCTTCTCCAAAAACCGGGCGCGCATTCTACCTGAGAAGAGACCTCAAAGGTCCGTCAATTTCGTCGCCGAAGCACTCTGTACAACAAATGTCGCGAAGTTTTGCCAACGGCCCCGCAAAGCTTTCGCCGGTTGCTGGCAAAAGGCTAAGCTACAGCCAGTTACCCTCGGTTTCCCCTTGGGCTTGTCATGTTTTTTTCTGCCCGGACGTATCATGCGCAGTCGCCTTTTCAGTGTCTTATCTTGTTTATTTGTGTGTGCCACTGCCGTTCAATCCGCCCAGGCGGTGGATATCTCTACCCAGCGCCAGTACTACGATGAGGCCAAACGTGCCTTGGCCAAAGGTGATTCAGGCCCGTATTTTCGCTACAGCCAGGCCCTGCGCGATTATCCGCTGGAGCCGTACCTGGCCTATGACGAACTGACCGCTCGCCTCAAGAGCGCGAGCAATCCCGAAATCGAGAAATTTCTCGCCGAGCACGGCGACCTGCCCCAGGCCAACTGGATGAAGCTGCGCTGGTTGCGCTGGCTGGCGGAACGGGGCGACTGGGCGACCTTCGTCAAATACTACGACCCCAAACTCAACTTCACCGAACTGGACTGCCTCAACGCCCAATACCAGCTCGAACACGGGCAGAAGGCCGAAGGCTACGCCGCCACGGAAAAACTCTGGCTCAGCGGCAAGTCCCAGCCAGCCACCTGCGATGCGCTGTTTGGCGTGTGGGCTGCACAAGGCCAACTGACCGAGCAGAAACGCTGGGAGCGAACCAAGCTGGCCGCCCAGGCGCGCAATTACCCCTTGGCCAACAGTCTGGTCAGCGGCCTGACCACCCTGGCTCCCCGGGGCAAACTACTGGTCGACGTCGCGCAGAAGCCCGAGTTGCTCAACCAGCCTTCACGCTTCACGCCCGCCGATGAGCCGATGTCCGACATCGTCAGCCTTGGCCTGCGTCGCCTGGCGCGCCAGGACCCGGAAAAAGCCATGACGCTGCTGGACGGCTACGCCAGCACCATGCGTTTCTCCCGGGATGAGAAAGTCGCCATTGCTCGGGAAATCGGCCTGACCCTGGCCAAGCGCTTCGACAGTCGCGCCTTGGACGTCATGACCAAATACGATCCGGAACTGCGGGACGACACCGTGTCGGAATGGCGCTTGCGCCTGTTGCTGCGCCTGGCCCGCTGGGACGATGCCTATCAACTGACCCGTCGCCTGCCCGAGTCGCTGGCCTCCACCAATCGCTGGCGCTACTGGCAGGCCCGCAGCCTGGAACTGGCGCAGCCGCAGAATCCCGAAGCGCTGACACTCTATAAACACCTGGCCCGCGAACGGGACTTCTATGGGTTCCTGGCCGCCGACCGCTCCCAATCACCCTACTCGCTGACCAACAAGCCACTGGTCATGAGCCAGGCGCTGATCAACAAGGTGCGCAATACGCCCGGCGTCCGCCGAGCGCTGGAGTTTCACGCCCGGGGCGACATCGTCGATGGGCGTCGCGAGTGGTATCACGTCAGCCGGCATTTCAACCGGGACGAAATGGTCGCCCAGGCAAAACTGGCCTACGACTTGAAATGGTATTTCCCGGCCATCCGCACCATCAGCCAGGCCAAGTACTGGGATGACTTGGACATCCGCTTCCCGATGGCGCACCGCGACACGCTGGTGCGCGAAGCCAAGATCCGCGGCTTGCATCCGAGCTGGGCGTTCGCCATCACCCGGCAGGAAAGCGCCTTCATGGACGACGCCCGCTCCGGTGTCGGTGCCAGCGGCCTCATGCAGTTGATGCCTGGCACCGCCAAGGAGACCGCACGCAAGTTCAACATCCCCCTGGCATCGCCCCAGCAAGTCCTGAACCCGGACAAGAACATCCAGCTTGGCGCGGCCTACCTGAGCCAGGTCCACAGCCAATTCAACGGCAACCGCGTCCTCGCCTCCGCCGCGTACAACGCCGGGCCTGGCCGCGTTCGCCAGTGGCTGCGCGGCGCGGACCACCTGAGCTTCGACGTCTGGGTCGAAAGCATTCCCTTCGACGAAACCCGCCAGTACGTGCAGAACGTACTGTCCTATTCGGTGATCTACGGCCAGAAACTCAACTCGCCGCAGCCGCTGGTGGACTGGCATGAGCGGTATTTTGATGATCAGTGAGTATTAGCGAGACGCTGTTCCTGAGAAGAAAAAATGCCCGCATCGAAAGATGCGGGCATTTTTGGTCGGTTACTTGGTCGGTTGCTGGACCTTGTGGGAGCGAGCTTGCTCGCGATGGCGTCGGCACCTTAAACATGGATGCAAGCTGACCCACCGCTATCGCGAGCAAGCTCGCTCCCACAGGGGATTCGTGTGGACGCGCGCTCAGTCGGCTGCCGAATCCAAGCCAACGTTGAACTGCAACGCCGCCAACCGCGCATACAACGCATTGCTGGCAACCAACTCCTGGTGGGTGCCCACGGCGACCACTTTGCCCTGGTCCATCACGGCGATCCGGTCGGCATTTTTCACCGTGGCCAGGCGGTGGGCGATGACCAGGGTGGTGCGGTTTTTCATCAGGCTGGGCAGGGCTTGCTGGATGAGGTGTTCGCTTTGCGCATCGAGGGCGCTGGTGGCTTCGTCCAGGAGCAGGATCGGCGCATCCACCAACAATGCCCGGGCGATGGCCAGGCGTTGGCGCTGACCGCCGGACAATCCGAGGCCGCCATCGCCCAGGTGGGTCTGGTAGCCGTCAGGCATCTTTTCGATGAAGTCGTGGGCATGGGCGATCTGCGCCGCCTCGCGCACCTGCTCGGACGTCGCCTGCGGGTTGCCGTAGCGGATGTTCTCTTCCACCGTGCCGAAAAACAGCGCTGGATTTTGCGATACCAGGGCGAAATGACGGCGCAGGTCCAGCGGATCGACCAAGGTCAACGGCACGTCGTCGATGAGGATTTGCCCTTGCGCCGGATCGTAGAAGCGCAGCAGCAGGTCATACACCGTTGACTTGCCCGCGCCGGAGGGTCCGACGAGGGCCAGGGTCTCGCCCGCCTTGATACTCAGGTCGAGACCATCGACCGCATAGCTGTCTGGCCGGGATGGATAGGAAAAACGCACGCCTTCGAGACGCAGGTCACCCCGGACCCGCTCGGGCAAGGTCACGAGACCGAAAGCCGGTGGCTGGATGATATTTTCCGAGCGCAGCAATTCGGCAATGCGCTCCGCCGCGCCGGCCGCCCGCTGCAGCTCGCCAATCACCTCGCTCAGGGTGCCGAAGGCGCTGCCGACGATGAGGCTGTAGAACACGAACGCCGCCAGCTCACCGCCGGAAATCCGCCCGGCGATCACATCCATGCCGCCGACCCAGAGCATCACCCCCACGGCCCCCAGCACGAGCACGATCACCAGCGTGATCAGCCAGGCACGCTGGGCGATGCGCTTGCGGGCCGTCTCGAAGGCCTGCTCCACGGTCACGGAAAATCGCTGCTCATCCTGGACTTGGTGGTTATAGGCCTGCACGGTCTTGATCTGGCCCAGGGTTTCGGAAACGTAGCTGCCGACGTCAGCAATGCGATCCTGGCTCTGGCGCGAAAGACTGCGCACTCGGCGGCCGAACACCAGGATCGGCGCCAGTACCAGTGGCAAGGCAATCACCACGATGCTGGTCAGCTTGGGGTTGGTGATGAACAGCAGCACGATGCCGCCAACCACCATCAAGGCGTTGCGCAAGAACAACGACAGCGAAGAACCGATCACCGATTGCAGCAAGGTCGTGTCGGCGGTCAGCCGTGACTGGATTTCCGAACTGCGGTTGTTCTCGTAGAAGCCCGGGTGCAAATACACCAAGTGATTGAACACCTGCCGCCGGATATCGGCCACCACGCGCTCGCCAATCCATGACACCAGGTAGAAACGTGCAAACGTACCGATCGCCAGGCCAAGCACCAGCACCATGAACAAGCCGATGGACTGATTGAGCAGGTGCGGTGAACGGGTCATGAAGCCTTGGTCCACCAACAGACGGATCCCTTGACCCATGGACAATGTAATACCCGCCGTGACGATCAGGGCCAGTAACGCTCCGGCGACCTGCTTGCGATAGGGAGCGATGAAGCCGCTGGCCAGGCGTATGGCGCGGCGATGTCGGGAAGAAAGCATCAAGATCGTCCGATAATGGAGCACAAAGGAGGTCGGCCGACAGCACCGAAGCGCAGCGGAACCAACGTGAACCGAAATGAGTCAGGTTAAATATGACCACCGATACTAATGCCTAGATGTTATCGGTCTAACGTCTGGCTGGAAACGCATGCGTGTTTCTGGTTGAGTGGGGCTGTCGTCATGAACCTTCAAGGAGTGTCATGGCTCGGTCACCTGGCGACACTACGATAGGCACGCAACCTGATGAGGAGACAGGCCATGTCCTTGCAACACAGCAGCGACGACAAGATTCAAGTGATCCGCACGCAACCGGACCAGTCCCTGGGCTGCTCGTTCATCGATGCCCAAGGGCGCGAGGTTCCGATCACCGAAGACATGATCCAGAAAGCCTGCAGCGAGCTGGAAAAACGACTGGTCAAACCTGCCGAACAAAAGTGATACAGCCCGTCTTCAATTGAACCCGACCTTGATGTCGGGTTTTTTATACCTGCTGATGTTGCATATTCTTGTGGCGAGGGAGCTTGCTCCCGCTGGGACGGTCCGACGCTTCGGGCGAAGCAACCCCATTGCCTGGACGAGCGCCGAAAAGCGACGACTGCTTCGCAGCCGAACGGGAGCAAGCTCCCTCGCCACAAGAGCACTCCACGCTTAAATGGCAGTAGCGCCCAGCGCCGTCGCGATCTGCTGCAAGGCCGCCGATTGCCCTTCGATACGCACCTTCAAGCTGTCGATCTCCCGACGTGGTGGGTAATGCTTGCGCAACGCATCAAAAGCACTGCGCTGTTCGGCCACCGTACCGATCAGGCTGCGGCGAAAATCTGCATCGTCACGGCGTGGGTCGTACACGCTCCGGCACAGCGCCGCCAGCGCCCAGGCCGGGTCGGTGTCGGCGTCAAGGGTGATGCCTCCAAGCCAGGGCCTGGGCAGCAGATCGGCCAGGCTGACTTCGACTGGCTGCCCAAGAAAATCGCACAAGGCCTGGTAGATCTGCGCCGTGCCGCGCTGGCGACCGTCAAGGCTGTAGCCGGCGATGTGCGGGGTGGCGATCACGCAGAGGTCGGCCAGGTCGACATCCACCGTCGGCTCCTGCTCCCACACATCCAACACGGCCTGCAGGTCTTCACGCTCCAGCAGTACCTCGCGCAACGCGCTGTTGTCGATGACCGGCCCGCGCGCGGCATTGATCAGCCAAGTGCCCGGCTTGAGGCGGTTCAATCGTTGCTCGTCAAAAAGGTGCCAGGTCGGTTGCTCGCCATCGCGGGTCAAGGGCGTATGCAAGCTGATGACATCACACTGCTCGACGATCTGCTCCAGGCTCACATAATCACCGCCCTCCGCGGCCTGGCGAGGCGGATCGCAGACTTTCACAGTCCAGCCCAGGCCCTTGAGCACTTCGATCAACCGCCCACCCACCTGCCCCGCGCCGATTACGCCAAAAGTTCGCTGCGCAAGATCCGCGCCTTCGATTTCCGCCAGGGTCATGAGGCTGCCCAGCACATAGTCCACCACCCCACGGGCGTTGCAGCCCGGGGCACTGGCCCAGCGAATACCAGCCTCGGCCAGATAATCCAGGTCCAGATGATCAGTGCCGATCGTGCAGGTGCCAACGAAACGCACCTGGCTGCCTTCCAGCAGCGCCCGATTGACCTGGCTGACCGAACGCACCAGTAACACATCGGCGTGCTCGACCATCGACCGATCGATCCCTCGGCCCGGCACCCGGCGGATCTCACCGAAGCCTTGGAAAAACGCATCGAGCAAGGGAATATTTTCGTCGGCAACGATCAGCATGGCGGAGCTCCTTTGGCGGGATGGGCAGTGTAGGCGTTCCTCGCCTCGATGGGCCAGCCCATTGCTTCATTGTGGCGAGGGAGCTTGCTCCCGTTCGGCTGCACAGCAGTCGTCAAGGTAATCGGGCCTGGTTCGCAGTCCAGCGGGAGCAAGCTCCCTCGCCACAAGGTATTCACCCGCCAAATCCTCCCAAGAGAGAGAGTGATTACAAATCCCCAACACAGGTTTTTTCCTGACCACTGCGTCAAGGCGTAGAATTCGCCGCCTTGTGTTCAATCTTTCGGACGCTGCGCCTGTGAATCCCGTCATCGATACCCCCAACGCCCTCTCCCGCCCGGCCCGGGTTCGCCTGGAGCTCAAGACGCTGCTCGCCCTGGCCTTGCCGATCATGGTGGCGCAATTGGCGACCACCGCCATGGGTTTTGTCGATGCGGTGATGGCCGGCCGCGTCGGCCCACGGGACCTGGCGGCAGTGGCGCTGGGTAATTCGATCTGGGTGCCGGTGTTCCTGCTGATGACCGGCACGCTGCTGGCAACCACACCGAAAGTGGCCCAGCGCTTCGGCGCCGGTACGTTCGACGAGATCGGACCGCTGGTGCGCCAGGCGCTGTGGCTGGCGCTGGTGGTGGGATTGATCGCGACCCTGGCCCTGTTTAGCGCCGAGCCGATCCTGCACATCATGAAAGTCGATCCGGAACTGATCGGCCCTTGCATGGAATACCTGCGGGGCATCGGCACCGGTCTGCCGGCGGTGGCGCTCTATTACGTGCTGCGCTGTTTCAGCGACGGCTTGGGTCGTACGCGACCGGCAATGGTGCTGGGGCTATGCGGATTGGGCCTGAACATTCCGCTCAATTACATCTTCATCTATGGACACCTGGGCGTCCCGGCCATGGGCGGGGTCGGTTGTGGCTGGGCCACGGCCATCGTGATGTGGTTCATGGCGGCGGGCATGGCGGTCTGGACATTCCGGGCCCCGGCCTATCAATCGAGCCGCTTGTTCACTCGTTTCGACTGGCCGCAATGGTCGGTGATCAAGCGTCTGCTGGGCATCGGCCTGCCGATTGGCATCGCGGTGTTCGCCGAATCGAGCATTTTCGCTGTGATCGCCCTGCTGATCGGCAGCCTCGGCGCCACGGTGGTGGCCGGGCATCAGATCGCGCTGAACTTCAGCTCGCTGGTGTTCATGATCCCCTACTCCCTGGGCATGGCCGTGACAGTACGGGTAGGCCAGGCGCTGGGGCGCAGCCAGCCCCGGGAAGCGCGTTTCGCCGCAGGCGTCGGCATGGGCACGGCCCTGGCGTACGCCTGCCTGTCAGCGAGCCTGATGTTCGCCCTGCGCGAGCCTATCGCCGCGATCTACACCGCCGATCCGAGAGTGATCGAAGTGGCGTCGATGCTGATCGTGTATGCGGCGCTGTTCCAGTTTTCCGATGCGATCCAGGTCACGGCGGCGGGTGCATTGCGCGGCTACCAGGACACCCGGGTGACGATGATCCTGACCCTGTTCGCCTATTGGGGCATCGGCCTGCCGGTGGGTTACGCCCTGGGCCTGACCGACTGGCTCGGCGCCCCCAGCGGCCCGAGCGGATTATGGCAAGGCTTGATTGCAGGCTTGAGCTGCGCGGCGCTGATGCTGTCGATCCGCCTGGCACGCAGCGCGCGCAAGCAGATCCGCCTCAGCCGCTCGACGGATTAAGCGAGCTTCTTGCGGATCCAGTAGAGATAGGTGCCGGCGCTCTCCTGTTGGGCCACCAGTTCGTGGTCCAGGAACACGCAAAACTTGGGGATGTCGCGGCGCGTCGAGGGATCGGTGGCGATGACTTTCAGCAAGCCACCGGGGGCCAGGTCGCGGATGTGCTGGTGCAGCATCATCACCGGCTCCGGGCAATTGAGGCCCGTGGCATCCAGCGTACCGTCGACCGGCGTGTCGTTCATTTCACTCATGCTCTACTCCTGGAACTGGCCGGCATTGTCGCGCAATGTCGGCGCTCGGTCACCCCTGGTTCGACACTGCACCCTGTGGGAGCGAGCTTGCTCGCGATGGCGTCGACACATTTAACATTGATGCAAGCTGACCCACCGCTATCGCGAGCAAGCTCGCACCCACAGAGGATTTCACTGGCTTCAAAGGATTAGCGGGACTTCGGCTTCTTGGTATCCAACCGCCGCAGATGGCACGTCACCTCTTCACGGTCGTGGTACAGCTGCTTGCAGCCGATTTCGACCTTGATGCCCCGGGCCTTGAAGCCCTCGGCGATGCGTTCGAGCAGGCGCTTGACCTCGGCGTAACGCTGTTTCATCGGCAGCTTGAGGTTGACCACGGCCTCGCGGCAATGCCCTTCGCCAATCCACTCCTCCAGCATCGCCGCGTTGCGCGCCGGCTTCTCGACGATGTCGCAGACCATCCAGTCCACCGGCTGCTTGGGCTTGAACGTGAAACCGTCCGCCATCAAGTGCTGCACCAGGCCGGTGTCCATCAGGCTTTCTGCCATCGGGCCGTTGTCGATGGCCGTGACCAACATGCCGCGATTGACCAATTGCCAGGTCCAGCCACCCGGCGCGGCGCCAAGGTCCACGCCCGTCATGTCGCTGTGCAAACGCTCGTCCCACTGGTCCCGAGGAATGAAATGATGCCAAGCCTCTTCGAGCTTGAGCGTCGAGCGGCTTGGCGCTTCCCGGGGGAACTTCAAACGCGGGATGCCCATCGGCCACATGGCCGAGTTATCCGCTTGCGCCAGGCCGAGGAACACTTCGCGACCGCTCTTGAAAGTCAGCAGCAGACGCGGCTTATGCGGGTCGTCCACCAGCTTGCCGGCCCCGATCAAGGCCTTGCGCAGCGGGCCTTCGAATTTCTTGCAGAAGTTCGACAGCTCCTTGCCGTCGTTGGTGTCAACCACTTCCAGCCACAGGCTGCCGCACGTCGGGAACGCCGCCATGTTGGCCAGGATGACACTGATGCGGTCGGTTTCCGGCAACTCGATGAACGTGCCGCGGGCCCACTGGCGCGGGAAAATCAGCTCGGCAAAACGCTGTCCGCGCATCAGCCGCTCGGCGCCATCCTCTTCCGTGCAAACAAATTCGGCGCAGGCACTGGCCGGCTTGGCCTTGGCGTAGCCGGCCACGTTGAGCCGCGCGGCATGTTCGGCGATCTCGGAACAGACCTCGCCTTCGAAGCCCGACCGGCAGTGCATAAAAAGCGTATTCATTGAAACCCCGTAGCAAAGCCTGTCACGAAAACCGGCGCATGATAGCGGAGTTCGGAACCGCGAACCTTCCTATAGAGTCCAGTGATTAGTCATACGCTCAAAACAGGGCTAGGTTAAAGGCTCTGTCCGTTCCGTCAGTCCGTAGCCGTGCGGACTCAAAGGAGTGATTTCAATGCCGTCCCTCGATAGCCTGAAAACCCTTAAGACACTGCAAGTCGATGCCAGGACCTACCATTATTTCAGCCTGCCGGATGCAGCGCGAAGCCTGGGCGAGCTGGACAAATTACCCATGTCCCTCAAGGTGCTGCTGGAAAACCTGCTGCGCTGGGAAGATGAAAAAACCGTCACCGGCACTGACCTCAAGGCCCTGGCGGGCTGGCTGAAAGAGCGTCGTTCCGACCGCGAGATCCAATACCGCCCGGCGCGGGTGCTGATGCAGGACTTTACCGGCGTCCCCGCGGTGGTCGACCTGGCCGCCATGCGCGCCGCCGTGGAAAAGGCCGGCGGCGATCCCCAGCGGATCAACCCGCTGTCACCGGTTGACCTGGTGATCGACCACTCGGTGATGGTGGACAAGTTCGCCAGCCGACAGGCATTCGAGCAGAACGTCGACATCGAAATGCAGCGCAACGGTGAACGCTACGCGTTCCTGCGCTGGGGCCAGAGCGCCTTCGACAATTTCAGCGTGGTGCCACCTGGCACCGGTATCTGCCACCAGGTCAACCTCGAATACCTGGGTCGCACCGTCTGGACCAAAGAGGAAGACGGCCGCACCTACGCCTTCCCCGACACCCTGGTGGGCACCGACTCCCACACCACCATGATCAACGGCCTCGGCGTGCTCGGCTGGGGCGTCGGCGGGATCGAGGCCGAAGCGGCAATGCTCGGCCAACCGGTGTCGATGCTGATCCCCGAAGTCATTGGCTTCAAACTGGTCGGCAAGCTACGTGAAGGCATCACCGCCACCGACCTGGTGCTGACCGTCACGCAGATGCTGCGCAAGAAAGGCGTGGTGGGCAAATTCGTCGAGTTCTATGGCGATGGCCTGGCCGACCTGCCCCTGGCCGACCGCGCCACCATTGCCAACATGGCCCCGGAATACGGTGCCACTTGCGGCTTCTTCCCGGTGGACGATGTGACATTGGACTACTTGCGCCTGTCCGGCCGTCCGACGGAAACCGTCAAGCTGGTGGAAGCCTATTGCAAGGCCCAGGGGCTGTGGCGCCTGCCCGGTCAGGAACCGGTGTTCACCGACACGCTGGAATTGGACATGGGCAGCGTCGAAGCCAGCCTCGCCGGCCCCAAGCGTCCACAGGACCGAGTGGCACTGCCGAATGTCGGCCAGGCCTTCAGCGACTTCCTCGGGTTGCAAGTCAAACCCACCAGCAAGGAAGAAGGTCGCCTGGAAAGCGAGGGCGGCGGAGGCGTCGCGGTGGGCAACGCCGATCAGGTGGGTGAAGCGGAGTATGAATTCGAAGGCCAGACCCATCGGCTGAAAAACGGCGCGGTGGTCATCGCGGCGATTACGTCCTGCACCAACACCTCTAACCCCAGCGTGATGATGGCCGCCGGGTTGCTGGCGAAAAAAGCCGTGGAAAAAGGCCTGGTCCGCAAGCCTTGGGTCAAGAGTTCCTTGGCGCCGGGCTCGAAGGTGGTCACCGATTACTACAACGCCGCGGGCCTGACCGAATACCTCGACAAGCTCGGTTTCGACCTGGTGGGTTACGGTTGCACGACCTGTATCGGCAACTCAGGGCCCCTGCCCGACCCGATTGAGAAAGCCATCCAGAAAGCAGACCTGACCGTGGCGTCGGTGCTGTCGGGCAACCGCAACTTCGAAGGCCGTGTGCATCCGCTGGTGAAAACCAACTGGCTGGCTTCACCGCCGCTGGTCGTCGCCTACGCCCTGGCCGGCACCGTGCGCATCGACATCAGCAGCGAACCGCTGGGCAATGATCGCGACGGCAACCCTGTCTACCTTCGGGACATCTGGCCGAGCAGCAAGGAAGTCGCCGACGCCGTGGCCAAGGTCGACACCGGCATGTTCCACAAGGAATATGCCGCCGTGTTCGCCGGCGACGAACAATGGCAAGCGATTGAAGTGCCACAAGCCGCCACGTACGTCTGGCAAGCCGACTCGACCTATATTCAACACCCACCGTTTTTTGATGACATTGGCGGCCCACCACCCGCCGTCAAGAATGTCGAAGGCGCGCGGGTGCTCGCGCTGCTGGGAGACTCGGTGACCACCGACCATATCTCCCCGGCCGGTAACATCAAGGCCGACAGCCCCGCCGGCCGTTACCTGCGCGAACAGGGCGTGGAGCCTCGGGACTTCAACTCCTACGGCTCGCGACGGGGCAACCACCAGGTGATGATGCGAGGTACCTTTGCCAATATCCGTATCCGCAACGAGATGCTCGGCGGGGAAGAAGGCGGCAACACGGTCTATATCCCCAACGGCGAACGCATGTCGATCTATGATGCCGCAATGTTGTACCAGGCGACCGGCACGCCATTGGTGGTGATCGCCGGACAGGAATACGGCACCGGCTCGAGCCGGGACTGGGCCGCCAAAGGCACTAACCTGCTCGGGGTCAAGGCGGTGATCGCCGAGAGTTTCGAGCGCATCCACCGTTCCAACCTGGTGGGCATGGGCGTATTGCCACTGCAGTTCAAGCTTGATCAGAATCGCAAGAGCCTGAACCTCACCGGCAAGGAAACCCTGGACATCCTCGGCCTGAGCGACACCGAGCTGACGCCGCGCATGAACCTGCCCGTGGTCATTACCCGCGAAGACGGCAGCCAGGAGCGGATCGAAGTGCTGTGCCGGATTGATACTTTGAACGAGGTGGAATATTTCAAGGCCGGCGGGATCCTGCACTTTGTCCTACGGCAATTAATTACAGGATAAAAAGAAGCGTCTTACGAAAACACCGTCTCATTTGGGCGGTGTTTTCGTATGGGTCTGCCTATAATCCCGCCGGCGTCGACAAGCCTCGACAGTTTTCCGCCTCAAAGGATTTGATATGCCCGCCCTACCTTGGCCGTACCTGGCCCTTCTCTCGGCCGGCTATGCCATGGCCCTGGCCTATGGTCATCTCACCTGGACTGCAGCCATCTCAATCGCGCTGTTGCTGTTCGCCGGGTATGCGGTTCGCCAACAAAAGATGCCCGTCGGGCAGTTTCTCGGGCATTGTTTGTTCCTGGTGTTGGCGATCGCGCTGGCGCTGCACTGGATGCCGGGTTTTTTCAACGGGCGGGCCATCGCAGCACAACGTTTGACCGATGACGCCACACGGTTTGCCATGTATTTGAACCAGGACAAGCCGCTGATCGGCTTCTGGCTGCTGCTGGCCTGCCCGTGGATCGTCGGCCGGCGGCCGTTTCGCGGGTTCGTCTACGCCACGGTGCTCGGGCTATGCTTGAGCACCACGCTGGCCTTGGGTGGGGCCCTGCTGCTGGGCATGATCGAATGGGCGCCGAAGTGGCCGGACCAGGCCTGGCTCTGGGTACTCAATAATCTTTTATTGGTGACCTTGGTGGAGGAGGCGCTGTTTCGTGGCTACATTCAAGGAGGCCTGAGCCGGTGCTTCAAGCTTCTACGTCATGGCGAATCCCTGGCGCTGATCCTGTCCTCGTTGTTGTTCGGCCTGGTGCATGCTGGCGCGGGATGGCACTGGGTGTTGTTGTCGGGCCTGGCCGGGATCGGTTATGGACTGGCCTACCGATTCGGCGGCCTGGGCGCCGCGATTGCCACGCACTTTGGCTTGAACCTGCTTCATTTCGCCCTATTTACCTACCCGATGCTGGCGTGATACCGCCGGGCAGAATTATTTCAATTAAAAGCTGACGGTGCCGACAACCTCTCAAAGCCTTGCGGACTACATACCATGCGTAACAACCAGCCTGTCACACAACGCGAAAGGACTTTCGCGGCCCAGCAGCGATTGATTTCCACCACCAATGCCAAGGGTGTGATTACCTACTGCAACGACGCGTTCGTTGAAATCAGTGGGTTTTCCAAGGAAGAGCTGATCCATGCACCGCACAATCTGGTGCGCCACCCCGACGTCCCGTCAGCCGTGTTCGCACACATGTGGAACACCCTGAAACAGGGATTACCCTGGATGGGCATCGTCAAGAATCGCTGCAAGAATGGCGATCATTACTGGGTCAACGCCTACGTCACGCCGATTTTCGAGGGCAACCAGGTGGTCGGCTACGAGTCGGTACGGGTCAAGCCCAGCGCCGAGCAGATCACCCGGGCCGAAGCACTCTATCGACGCATCAACCAAGGCAAGTCCGCGGTTCCGAGCAGCGATAAATGGGTACCGATGCTGCAAGACTGGCTGCCGTTCATTCTCGTCAGCCAGTTGAGCTTCGTCGTCGGTGCTTTCCTTGACTCTTCCTGGGGCTTTGCCCTGGCCGCCCTGCTGTCCGTGCCGTTGGGGCTGTTGGGCTTGCAATGGCAACAACGTGGGATCAAGCGTCTGTTGCGCCTGGCCGAACAGACCACTTCCGACCCGCTGATCGCGCGGATGTACACCGACAGCCGTGGCGTTCAGGCACGCCTGGAAATGTCGATCCTCAGCCAGGAGGCCCGCCTGAAAACCTGCCTCACCCGCTTGCAGGACACCGCCGAGCATCTCAATGCGCAAGCCCGGCAATCCAATACCCTGGCGCACAACAGCTCCAGCGGCCTGGAACGCCAGCGCGTGGAAACCGAACAGGTCGCCACTGCCGTCAACCAGATGGCCGCCACCACCCAGGAAGTCGCCAGCCACGTGCAACGCACCGCCGATGCCACCCAGGAGGCCAATCGCCTCACGGGTCGCGGTCGCGACATCGCCGGGGAAACCCGCGAGGCCATCGAGCGCCTGTCGGTCGTGGTGGGCGAAACCGGGCAGACCGTGACCCAGCTGGCCAGGGACAGCGATGAAATCGGTGGCGTGGTCGATGTGATCAAGGGCATCGCCGACCAGACCAACCTGCTGGCCCTCAACGCCGCCATCGAAGCGGCCCGGGCCGGCGAGATGGGACGCGGTTTTGCCGTAGTCGCCGATGAAGTGCGTCAATTGGCCCAACGCACCAGCGAGTCCACCGGGCAGATCCATGCCTTGATCGCCAAGCTGCAACAGACCGCCAACAATGCCGTGCAGACCATGGACGCCGGTCACCGCCAGGCTGAAGAAGGCGTGGCGCGGGTCATGGAAGCCGACCAGGCGCTGGTGGGAATCAGCGAAGCGGTGGCGCATATCACCGACATGACCACTCAGATCGCTGCCGCGACCGAGGAGCAGAGTTCGGTAGCCGAGGAGATCAGCCGCAACATCAGCAACATCTCTGAACTGGCCGACCAGACCTCGGGCCAGGCCCACAGCTCGGCGCTGCTCAGCGAGGAGCTGACCCGCACGGCCAACACGCAGTATTCGTTGGTGGAGCGGTTCAACCGCTGATTTCAAATGGCAACTGAAAACCCGGATAGCGAAAGCTTCCGGGTTTTTTGTCGTCTGGCAGGCCGCTATCGCGAGCAAGCTCGCTCCCACAGGGGTTCTAGGCGGCTCATTGAAATGCATTCCAATTGTGGGGAGCGAGCCTGCTCGCGAGGAGGCCCGCACGAGCGCCATCAATCTTGAGACAAGAACCCAGCCACTCCCTGCGCCGCCGCGTCCAAATGCTGCTCATGGCTAACCCCCGAAACCTTCAGCGGTTTCAGATCATGATCCCCCGCCACGAGCCACATCACCTCGATGCTCGGTGACAAGGGATAGCCCTGCACCGCCTCTCGATTCCCCAACGCATCCCGCTCGCCCTGGACGATCAACGTCCGGGTCTTCAATGCCGCCAAATGCTCGACCCGTGGTTTTTCCGGCTTGCCCACCGCATAGAAGGGATAGCCCAGGCAGACCAGCGCCTCGGCGCCCAACTCATCGGCCAGCAGGCTCGCCATGCGCCCGCCCATGGACTTGCCACCAATGGCCAGCCGCCCCGCGACATAAGGCCGCACCGTGGCGTACACCTCTCGCCAGCATTCGAGCAGTTTGGGGGCCGGGTTGGGTGGGCGCTTGCCACCGTCCAGGCGCCGCTGGGCCATGTAGGGAAACTCGAAGCGCAACACATTGACGCCATGCACGGCAAGGCGCGCGGCCATTTCCTCCATGAAACCGCTGTCCATCGGTGCTCCGGCACCATGGGCCAGGATCAGGATCGGCGACTCGGCGTCAGCGCCCGGTTTCGCCGCCGTCCACAACCAGCCACGTTCCGCCACGCATCGCGCCCATTGATCCCCGTCAATACTGGCCTTGTGCTGTTTGTCCATGCTTGCCTCGCTTTTAGTCTGCCTATAACTCCAGGCGAAGAACGCCGCCTTGCCTTGCGCAGGCGCTCACTTCGGCTGAACCGTGGATGGGGAACCATGAACACTTCTATCAGTACCGCCTACAACTACAAGGTGGTCCGCCAATTCGCCATTATGACGGTGGTGTGGGGCATCGTCGGCATGGGGCTCGGGGTTTTTCTCGCGGCCCAATTGGTCTGGCCACAGCTCAACTTCGATTTGCCCTGGACCAGCTTCGGCCGCCTGCGCCCGCTGCACACCAACGCGGTGATCTTCGCCTTCGGTGGCTGCGCCCTGTTCGCCAGTTCGTTCTACTCAGTGCAACGCACCTGCCAGACCCAGCTGTTCGCGCCGAAACTCGCTGCGTTCTGCTTCTGGGGCTGGCAACTGGTGATCCTGCTGGCGGCCATCAGCCTGCCGCTGGGCTACACCAGTTCCAAGGAATACGCCGAGCTCGAATGGCCGATCGACATCCTGATCACCATCGTCTGGGTCGCCTACGCCATCGTGTTCTTCGGCACCGTGGCCAAGCGCAACACCAAGCACATCTACGTCGGCAACTGGTTCTTCGGCGGGTTCATCCTGACCGTGGCGATTCTGCACATTGTGAACAACCTGGAACTGCCGGTGAGCTTCACCAAGTCCTACTCGGTGTACGCCGGGGCCACGGATGCAATGGTGCAATGGTGGTACGGCCACAACGCCGTGGGCTTTTTCCTCACCGCCGGCTTCCTGGGGATGATGTACTACTTCGTGCCGAAACAGGCCGAACGCCCGGTGTACTCCTATCGCCTGTCCATCGTCCACTTCTGGGCGCTGATCACCCTGTACATCTGGGCCGGCCCACACCACCTGCACTACACCGCGCTGCCGGACTGGGCACAGTCGCTGGGCATGGTGATGTCGCTGATCCTGCTGGCGCCAAGCTGGGGCGGCATGATCAACGGCATGATGACCCTCTCGGGCGCCTGGCATAAGTTGCGCAGCGACCCGATCCTGCGGTTCCTGGTGGTGTCCCTGGCGTTCTACGGCATGTCGACCTTCGAAGGTCCGATGATGGCGATCAAGACCGTCAACGCCCTCTCCCACTACACCGACTGGACCATCGGCCACGTACATGCCGGCGCGCTCGGCTGGGTGGCGATGATTTCCATTGGTGCGCTGTATCACATGATTCCGAAGGTCTTCGGTCGGGCGCAGATGCACAGCATTGGCCTGATCAACGCGCATTTCTGGCTCGCGACCATCGGCACCGTGCTCTACATCGCCTCGATGTGGGTCAACGGCATCGCCCAAGGCCTGATGTGGCGTGCGGTGAACGAGGACGGCACGCTCACCTACTCCTTCGTCGAAACCCTGGTGGCCAGCCACCCTGGCTTCATCGTGCGACTGGTAGGCGGGGCGATCTTCCTCAGCGGCATGCTGCTGATGGCCTACAACACCTGGCGCACCGTGCGGGCCTACCAGCCTGCCGAAGCCGCCGCTGCCGCGCAGATGGCTTGAGGAGTCCGCCATGAAACACGAAACAATCGAAAAAAACGTCGGCCTGCTGATGCTGTTGATGGTGCTGGCCGTGAGCATCGGCGGCCTGACCCAGATCGTGCCGCTGTTCTTCCAGGACGTGACCAACAAACCGGTGGACGGCATGAAGCCCTACACCGCCCTGCAATTGGAAGGCCGCGATATCTACATCCGCGAAGGCTGCGTCGGCTGCCATTCGCAGATGATTCGTCCGTTCCGCGCCGAAACCGAGCGCTACGGCCACTACTCCGTGGCTGGCGAAAGCGTCTGGGACCACCCGTTCCTGTGGGGCTCCAAGCGCACCGGACCGGACCTGGCCCGCGTCGGCGCGCGTTACTCCGATGACTGGCACCGCGCGCACTTGTACAACCCACGTAACGTCGTGCCCGAGTCGAAAATGCCGGCCTACCCATGGCTGGTGACACAGGCAGTCGACAGCAGCCACACCGAAGGCAAGCTGCGCGCCATGCGCACCCTCGGCGTGCCGTACACCGATGACGATATCGCGGGCAGTGTCGCCTCGCTCAAAGGCAAGACCGAAATGGACGCGCTGGTCGCCTACCTGCAAGTGCTCGGCACTGCCATCAAGAGCAAGAGGTGAGCCATGGTTCTTGACATGAGTACTGGCATGATCCGCGGCCTGGGCACCGTCGTGGTGTTCATCGCCTTCATCGGCCTGATCCTGTGGGTGTACAGCAGCAAGCGCGGGCCGGAATTCGCCCAGGCGCGCCTGCTGCCGTTCGCCGACGAACCGCCCGCCGACATTACCCCCCAAGACCCCGCACCAAGGAGTACCCGGTCATGACCACTTTCTGGAGTACGTGGATCTGCGTACTGACCATTGGCAGCCTGATCGGCCTGACGTGGCTGCTGATCGGCACCCGCAAGGGCGAGACCAAGGGCAGCGTCGACCAGACCATGGGCCACAGCTTCGACGGCATCGAGGAATACGACAACCCGCTGCCGCAATGGTGGTTCCTGTTGTTCGCCGGCACGTTGGTGTTTTCCGTTGGCTACCTGGTCCTTTACCCGGGCCTGGGCAATTGGAAAGGCATCCTGCCCGGCTACGACAACGGCTGGACCGGCGCCCATGAATGGGAAAAGGAAATGGCCAAGGCCGACGCCAAGTTCGGGCCGATCTTCGCCAAGTTCTCGGCGATGCCTGTAGAGGAAGTCGCCAAGGACCCACAAGCCTTGAAGATGGGAGGTCGCCTGTTCGCCTCCAACTGCTCGGTCTGCCACGGCTCGGACGCCAAGGGTGCCTTCGGCTTCCCGAACCTGGCCGACAGCAACTGGCGCTGGGGCGGCGCGGCCGACACCATCAAGACGACCATCATGGGTGGCCGCATGGCGGCGATGCCGGCCTGGGGCGAAGTGCTGGGGGACGCCGGGGTCAAGAACGTGGCCGCGTATGTGCGCCACGACTTGGCGGGCCTGCCCTTGCCGGCGGACAGCGGTGCCGACCTGCAAGCCGGCCAGCAAGCGTTCAACACCACCTGCGTCGCTTGCCATGGCGCCAATGGCCAGGGCACCGAAGCCATGGGCGCGCCGAACCTGACGCAACCGGCCGGTTTCATCTACGGCACCAGCCTGGCCCAGTTGCAGCAGACCATTCGCCATGGACGCCAAGGCCACATGCCGGCGCAAAATGAGCTGCTGGGCAATGACAAGGTGCAGCTGCTCGCGGCCTACGTCTACAGCCTGTCCCACAACGCCAGCACCGAACGCCTGCAAGCTGAACACAAAAGCGAATAAATCCTGACCACACGAACAGCCGCATTCATCTGGATGCGGCTGTTCCGTTCCCCTGCGCGACGCATTGTCGCACCCTCCCATCGTCTTCCTTTCGATTCTCTGGAATCGGGTCTAAGCTTGCCTTTGCGTGCACTGGCGACTGCCGGTTTCAGGTCAATCCGACCCGATGCGTTCGACAATCGTTCGTTCAAGAGGCCGCAAACGCAGGTGAATACCGGCTGTTGCGACAGTTGCCTGGCATCCCCCGAACGCCGTGTTTGAACACACCCCGTTACAACCGACCTGACCCCCTCGCCTCCTTCCTTCGTCGAGACATTTTGCCGTGGGCCAATTTTGTCCCTACAGAGAACATGGAAAGGCCGCAGAATCAGCTTTGGAAAGCATTGACCCAGGTCATGGCGCGTTGCAATGACCCCCCGCTTTCTCCATACTTGCGACCGATTTTTATCCTAATAAAACACCCAAACCGTGGAACCTTAGAATGAGCACAGCAATCAGTCCGACTGCTTATAACTATAAGGTAGTCCGCCAGTTCGCCATCATGACGGTGGTCTGGGGGATCCTTGGCATGGGGCTCGGTGTCTTCATCGCCTCGCAACTGGTCTGGCCGGAGTTGAACTTCGATCTGCCATGGACGACATTTGGACGCCTGCGCCCGCTGCACACCAACCTGGTGATCTTCGCCTTCGGTGGTTGTGCGTTGTTTGCCACTTCTTACTATGTCGTGCAGCGAACCTGCCAGACGCGACTGATTTCCGACAGCCTCGCGGCCTTCACCTTCTGGGGTTGGCAAGCGGTGATCGTCGGCGCGATCGTGACCTTGCCCATGGGTTTCACCACCACCAAGGAATACGCCGAGCTGGAATGGCCCCTGGCTATCCTGCTGGCCATCGTCTGGGTGACCTACGGTCTGGTGTTCTTCGGCACCATCGTCAAGCGCAAGACCAAGCACATCTATGTCGGCAACTGGTTCTACGGTGCCTTCATCGTCGTGACCGCCATGCTGCACATCGTCAACCACGCGTCGCTGCCAGTCAGCTTCTTCAAGTCGTATTCGGCCTACTCGGGCGCGACCGACGCGATGATCCAGTGGTGGTACGGCCACAACGCCGTGGGCTTCTTCCTGACCACCGGCTTTTTGGGGATGATGTACTACTTCGTGCCGAAGCAGGCCGAGCGTCCGATCTATTCCTATCGCCTGTCCATCGTCCACTTCTGGGCGCTGATCACCCTCTACATCTGGGCCGGTCCGCACCACCTGCACTACACCGCGCTGCCGGACTGGGCGCAGTCCCTGGGCATGGCGATGTCGATCATCCTGCTGGCGCCAAGCTGGGGCGGCATGATCAACGGCATGATGACCCTCTCGGGCGCCTGGCATAAGCTACGCACCGACCCGATTCTGCGCTTCCTGGTGGTATCGCTGGCGTTCTACGGCATGTCGACCTTCGAAGGCCCGATGATGGCCATCAAGACCGTCAACTCCCTGAGCCACTACACCGACTGGACCATCGGCCACGTACACGCCGGTGCACTCGGCTGGGTAGCGATGATCTCCATCGGCGCCATCTACCACATGATCCCGAAACTGTTCGGCCGTGCGCAGATGCACAGCACCGGCCTGATCAACGCGCACTTCTGGCTCGCGACCATCGGCACCGTGCTCTACATCGCCTCGATGTGGGTCAACGGTATTACCCAGGGCCTGATGTGGCGTGCGATCAACGACGACGGCACCCTGACCTACTCGTTCGTCGAAGCGCTGCAAGCCAGCCATCCTGGTTTCATCGTGCGTGCCCTGGGCGGCGCGTTCTTCGCCAGCGGCATGCTGTTGATGGCCTACAACGTGTATCGCACCGTTCGTGCCTCTGACCCGGCTGAAGCTGAAGCCGCCGCCAAGATCGCCGTAGTTGGAGCTCACTGATGAAGCACGAAGCAGTAGAGAAGAATATCGGCCTGCTGGCCTTCTTCATGGTCATCGCTGTCAGTATCGGCGGCCTGACCCAGATCGTTCCGCTGTTCTTCCAGGACGTGACCAACAAGCCGGTCGAGGGCATGAAGCCGCGCACCGCCCTTGAACTGGAAGGCCGCGACATCTACATCGCCAACGGCTGTGTCGGCTGCCACTCGCAGATGATCCGTCCGTTCCGTGCCGAAACCGAACGCTACGGCCACTACTCCGTTGCCGGCGAAAGCGTCTGGGACCACCCGTTCCTGTGGGGTTCCAAACGTACCGGCCCGGACCTGGCCCGCGTTGGCGGCCGCTACTCCGACGACTGGCACCGTGCGCACTTGTACAACCCGCGCAACGTCGTGCCTGAGTCGAAGATGCCGGCCTACCCGTTCCTCGTAGAAAACAAGCTCGACGGCAAAGACACCGCCAAGAAAATGGAAGTCTTGCGTACCCTGGGCGTGCCTTACACCGATGAAGACATCGCCGGTGCCAAGGATGCCGTCAAGGGCAAGACCGAAATGGACGCGCTGGTGGCCTATCTGCAAGGCCTGGGCACCATCATCAAAAGCAAACGGTGATTTGGATGGATATCGGGATGATTCGTGGCCTGGGTACCGTCGTCGTGATGGTGGCCTTCATCGGCCTGGCACTGTGGGTATTCAGCCCCAAGCGCAAGTCGGAGTTCGACGACGCGACCTTGCTGCCGTTCGCGGATGATCCCGAAGCCATCAAGCACGTCGAGCAAGCTTCTAGGAGTAACAAAGAATGACTACATTCTGGAGTCTGTACGTCACAGTCCTCAGCCTGGGAACGATCTTCTCCCTGACCTGGCTGCTGCTGTCGACCCGCAAGGGCCAACGCAGCGAAGCCACCGAAGAGACGGTCGGCCACTCCTTCGACGGGATCGAGGAGTACGATAATCCGCTGCCGAAATGGTGGTTCATGCTGTTCGTCGGCACCATCATTTTCGCCCTTGGCTACCTGGTCCTCTACCCTGGCCTGGGCAACTGGAAAGGCCTGCTGCCAGGCTACAACTACCTGGACACCGAAAAGCAGACCGCCTTCGCCAACGGCCAGACCGGCTGGACCGGCGTGCACGAGTGGGAAAAGGAAATGGCTCGCTCGGACGCCAAGTTCGGTCCGATCTTCGCCAAGTTCGCTTCCATGCCGATCGAAGAAGTCGCCAAGGACCCGCAAGCGTTGAAGATGGGCGGTCGCCTGTTTGCTTCCAACTGCTCGGTCTGCCACGGTTCGGACGCCAAGGGTGCCTACGGTTTCCCCAACCTGACCGACGCCGACTGGCGCTGGGGCGGCGAGCCGGAGACCATCAAGACCACCATCATGGGCGGTCGTCACGCCGTGATGCCGGGCTGGGCCGCCGTTGTTGGCGAGCAAGGCGTGGCTGACGTGGCTTCCTACCTGGTGACCAGCCTGCACGGTCGCAAGCTGCCGGAAGGCGCCAAGGCCGATCCGGCCAACGGCCAGAAGCTGTTCGCGGCCAACTGCGTGGCCTGCCACGGCCCTGCTGGCAAAGGCACGCCCGCCATGGGCGCACCTGACCTGACGCACCCGGCCGGCTTCATCTATGGTTCGAGCTTCGCCCAGCTGCAGCAGACCATCCGCTACGGTCGCCAGGGCCAGATGCCGGCCCAGGCTGACCTGCAAGGCAACGACAAGGTCCACCTGCTGGCAGCCTATGTCTACAGCCTGTCGCACGGCGAAAAGGCTCCGGCCGCTGACGCTCAGTAAGGCGAGTCACTGGTACACGGAAGGCCCCGCCAATCTGATTGGCGGGGCCTTTTTTTTCGACCGTCGAAACATCACGAGCCTGTTTCCCCTTGCCTGCACCCTGGCGCCAGTAGTAACGTGCCTACATTCGATTTTCTTGGGGGACGCCAGCATGTCCGTCACCACTATTTCCAGCCGCGAATTCAACCACGACACAAGTGGTGCCAAAAAAGCCACCCGTGAAGGGCCGGTCATCATCACCGACCGTGGCAAGCCAGCCCATGTGCTGCTAAGCATTGAGGAGTACCAGAAACTGACCGGCGTTGGCGCCAGCATTGTCGAGTTGCTGGTCATGCCCGATGCGCCGGATATCGACTTCGATACCGAGCGTGCCGTCATTACGCCCCGCTCGGTGGACCTGTCCTGAATGTTTCTACTCGATACCAATGTCATCTCGGAGCTGCGCAAACCCCAAGCCGATAAAAACGTGCAGGCCTGGGCGCGCAGCGTGCCCGCCCCCAGCCTCTACGTCTCGGCGATTACCGTACTGGAACTGGAAACCGGCGTCTTGCGCTTCGAGCGCAAGGATTCGGTGCAAGGCAGTCGCCTGCGTGCGTGGCTGGACAACCATGTCATGCCTACGTTTGCCGGCAGGATTCTCGCCGTCGACCGCGCCGTGGCGCTTCGCTGCGCGCGTCTTCATGTTCCCGACCGCAGCAACGAATGCGATGCGTTGATTGCCGCCACCGCGCTGGTCCACGGGCTGACCGTGGTGACGCGCAACGTGACGGATTTCCAGAGCAGCGGCGTGGCATTGCTCAACCCTTGGTCAAGCTGATATCACGACGGACCCGTAACTTACCGCCAGGGAGACAGGCGCAATGAAACGCATCGAACCACTCCAGCACACAAGCATGAGCCCGGGATTCGCGCATGTCTGACGCGCTCTGGGCTGCCCGCCTGGGCGATGCACTCAACCACACCTCGATGATGGCCGACGTCCTTGGCGGCGTGCTGGAGGTGGCGGCGAACATTGCGATTACTGCCGTGGCGACCGCCGCGGTGGTCGCGGCCACGGGCATTACCGTGGTCACCGGCGGCCTGGGCTGCTTCGTGCTCGGACTGGTGGTGGGAACGGTGGTCGGGCTTGCCATGAGCAAGACCGGGGCCGACAAAGGGTTGAGCAATATATGCGAGGGCATCGGCAACGCCCTCTTTCCGCCCACGGTCCAGGCCAACATCCTCACCGGCTCCACTGACACCCTCACCAATAACATCCCCGCAGCCCGCGCCGCCGGGGCGATTCCGTCCCACGTCGCCCCGGCCGGCACCGAGCTTGAAGCGCCCGAGCCTGAAGAAGAACCCAGCTACCTGGACATGGCCGGGGAGTTCTTCTCGCAAATGTGGCGCCCCACCGTCGCCACGCCCGCCCCCGGCGCCGTGCCCAAGCCGGAGGACCTGGTCATCTGCATGAAGCATCCGCCGATGCCACCGCAGTTCATGGCCGAAGGTTCGGACAAGGTCACCATCAACGGCCAGCCCGCCGTGCGCAGCGGCGACCGCAGCACCTGCGATGCAACGGTGGTGTCGGCCGGGCTGATTTCACCCAACGTGACCATTGGCGGCGGTTCGGTGGTGGTGCGCGAGATCCGCAGCGGCAAGACCCCGGGTGTTGGCTTGGCGGTCACGGCCCTGTTGATGCTCAAGGGCGGCAAGGGCAAATTCTTCAGCAAGCTGCCGTGCATGCTGGTGGGCGGCGCGGCATCCATGGCCGCCAGCAGGGCGGCGAACGCAGCGGCCAATGCGGCCATGGGTTCGTCGAACCCGGTGCACGCGGCCACGGGTGCCAAGGTGCTTGGCGGTGGTGAAGAGCTGGACTTCGTCTTGCCCGGCATCCTGCCGATCGACTGGCAACGCTTCTACAACAGCCGTGACGAGCGTCGCGACAGCCTGTTCGGTGCCGGCTGGAGCGTGACCTATGAGGTACGGGTCGACATCCTGCCCCACCCCGACGGCGGCGAAACCCTGGTCTACACCGACGAACAGGCGCGCCCCATCGACATGGGCTCCATCCCGTTGGGCGGCACCGTATTCAGTGCCGGCGAAGGCCTGGCGGTGCGCCGCCATACAAGTGGGCAATTGCTGATCGAGAGCGATGACGGCCTGTACCGTTTGTTCGAACCCACGCCGGCCAACCCATCCCACTTGCGCTTGAGCCAACTGGGCGACCGCAACGACAACCGTATCCACCTCGACTATGACGAGGGCGGACGCCTGGTGCGGCTGCGCGACACCTTCGATCTGGTGCAGGTCGAGCTGATTCGAGAAGGCGAACGCGTCAGCCAGATTCAACGGCTCTACCCTGATCAATCGCGGGAAGTGCTGGTCAGCTACGCCTACGACGCATCGGGCAATCTCGCCGAAGTACGCGACGCTGGCAACCAGATGCAACGGCGCTTCAGCTATGACGCTGGACGGCGGATGGTCGAGCACCAACTGCCCACCGGCCTGCGCTGCTTCTACGAATGGGCCTTGATCGAGGACCAGGAATGGCGCGTAGTCCGGCACTGGACCGATGAGGGCGACGCCTACCAATTCGACTATGACCTCAAGGCGGGTATCACCCGCATCAGCGATAGCCTGCAACGCGTCAGCATCCGGCACTGGAACAGCCAGCACCAGATCGTCCGGTTCAGCGACAACCTCGGCCAGACGTGGCTGTTCGAATGGAACGATGAGCGCCAGTTGCTCAGTGCTACCGATCCACAAGGCGGCCAGTACTCATTCAGCTACGACGACGCCGGCAACCTGATCAGCGAAACCGACCCGTTGGGCCGCAGCGAGTCCACCCTCTGGCTCGAACATTGGGCCCTGCCGCTGGTGGACACTGATGCCGCCGGCAATAGCTGGACGTACAGCTACGATCAACGCGGCAACTGCACGGCGCAAACCGACCCGCTGGGCCATCGCACCCGCTACCGCTACGACGCCCACGGCCAGGTGGTAGAAATCATCGATGCGACCGGCAAAAGCAAGAAGCTGCGCTGGAGCCCGTTCGGCCAACTGGTCGAACACGTTGATTGCTCGGGTTACCCGACACGCTTTAGTTATGACGCGCGCGGTTACCTGCAAACCATCACTGACGCCCTCGGCGAGCGCACCCAATTCAGCTACGACGCCCAAGGCCGGCTGCTGGGCAGCCAATTGCCGGACGGCCGCACCGAGCATTATCAGCGCGACAGCGCCGGCCAGCTCACCGGCTACACCGACCCGGCCGGGCACACCACGCACTACCAGCACAACCGCCGCGGCCAGGTCCGCCTACGCACCGACGCCCAGGGCCGGCAAGTGCAGTTCGCCTACGACAGCTTCGGCCGGCTGCAAGCGCTGGTCAACGAGAATGGCGAGAGCTACCGATTTGCCTGGGACGCTGGGGATCGGTTGAGCGAGCAACAAGACCTGGATGGCAGCGCCAAACGCTACGACTACGACCGCCTCGACAACGTCGCGGCAGTGACGGCGATGCCTGCACCGTACGGCACGGGCCTGGCGCTCATTCCCGAAATACCGCCGGCGCCCATCGTCCATTGCCTGGAACGCGATGCCGTGGGCCGCCTGATCGCCAAAGTCACCGACGACGGCCGCACCGAATACCGCTACGACCCGCTGGACCAACTCACCGCCGTCACCTTCACCGACCTGCAAGGCAACGCGCAAACCCTGAGCTTTACCTACGACGCCCTCGGCCAGCTGCTCGCCGAAAACGGCGCCGCCGGCAGCCTGCAACACCACTACGACGAACTCGGCAACCTGATCCAGACCCAACTGCCCGATGGCCGCTGGGTCAACCGCCTGTACTACGGCAGCGGCCACCTGCACCAGATCAACCTCGACGGCCAGGTCATCAGCGACTTCGAACGCGACCGCCTGCACCGCGAAGTGCTACGCACCCAAGGCCAGATCAGCACCCGCAGCGAATACGACCGCAGCGGCCGCCTGCGCACGCGACAACGCCGCCACAGCGGCCAACCCTCGCTGCTGCCGGCGGCGGTACAAAAACACTTCGAGTACGACCCCGCCGACAACCTCATCGGCAAGCTCGACCAGCAACCCGCCGCGCAACAGCGCCAATTGCTGCACTACGACGCCACCGGCCGCATCATCGCCAGCCAGGACAGCCTGCACGGCCAGCGCGAAACCTTCAGCTACGACGCCGCCGCCAACCTGCTGGACGGCCCCACCCCAGGCGCCGGACTGGTGGTGCACAACAAACTGCTGACCTACCAGGACAAGCGCTACCGCTACGACGCCTTTGGCCGGATGATCGAAAAGCGCAGCGCCAAACGCGGCGTGCAGCGCTTCGCCTACGACGCCGAAAGCCGCTTGATCGAAGTGCGCAACGACGACGGCAGCGTGGTAAACATGGCCTACGACCCGCTCGGCCGGCGCATCGCCAAGACCGAGCAGGACAACAAAGGTTACCCGCTGGGTGAAACCCGCTTCACCTGGGACGGCCTGCGCCTGTTGCAGGAACATCGCCACCAGCAAACCAGCCTGTACCTCTACGAAGACGACGACTACGAACCCCTGGCCCGCATCGACGGGAGCGGCCCGCTGCAAAAGATCCGCTACTACCACAACGACCTCAACGGCCTGCCGGAGCAACTCACCGAAGCCGACGGGCACAACGTTTGGCAGGCTGCGTATCGGGTATGGGGCAACACGCTGGAAGAGGTGCGCGAGCCGTACTACATCGAAGAGCAGAATTTGCGGTTCCAGGGGCAATACCTGGATCGGGAAACGGGGCTGCATTTTAATACGTTCAGGTTTTATGATCCGGATGTGGGGCGGTTTACTACGCCGGATCCGATTGGCTTGGCAGGTGGGTTCAACCTCTATCAATACGCACCGAATCCTATTGGGTGGGTGGATCCGTGGGGTTGGGAAGTTTGTCGACTCAGCGCCTCACAGAAGAGAGCGATGGGGCCTGCGCCTAAGGGTATGGTGAAGCCGCATTACCATCATATCGTCCGCGAAAAAGCTCCGAAAAGCTGGAGAGCGCAAAATCGAAAATACATTACCGACTCGCAAAAAATTCTGACCAAACACAAAATCGGCCTGAACGACGATCCGCGCAACTTCACTTGGGCCCAAAATGGTGGGGGAAATCACTCGGTAGCCAGCGCGAAAAAAGTTTATGAAATTCTTCAGAAAGCGGACATCGGTGGGACGGCCAGTGTCGAAAACGCATTGAAAAAAATGGGTGATCAAATGGCAAAAGGAATTTTTTAAATGACCAACCCAGAAGAAATTTATGAAAAGAACATCAAGGCTTTATCCGCCATTCATGCCGACATCGCCTCGGGAAATGAAGCCTCGCTAAAAAAGCGCCTGGAGGAAAATCCCGCTCTATTGCACCTACCCCTGTATGGCCTTGAGGGGCAGGAGACGTTGCTGCACATGGCTGCCGAACAGGGTCAAACCGAAGTTTGCCGCTTATTGGTGGCTTTAGGTATTGCACTGGACCAGCCTGCCCCGAGTTCTGGTAACAGCACCCCCCTTGCCGCCGCCGCCGGCAACGGACATCTACAAACATGCCAATGGTTTCTGGAGGCAGGTGCCTTGGTGGACGGTTGGCCTGACAGCATAACCACCCCGCTGATTGACGCGATCACCTCCGGGCACCAGCACATCGTCAATCTTCTTATAGAACACCATGCCGACATCAATCGACTGCACACCCGGCTGAATAACGCGCCGTTGGACATCGCCAATACGTGGGGATTTACAGACATTGCGGCCGTCTTAAGAAAAGCCGGGGCGGTCAGTATCATGGACGTTATTGAGAACCCGGCCGAAGAATTCGGCGGACCTATAGCCACTTTCGTGCACAACACAGCAGGTTGGGTTTTACCCGCGCAGCTAAGTCCCTTCAGTAATGAAGCGGGGCTGGAGCTGCGTATCAGCTGCATCGAGGGTAAGAACAAGTTCAAGTTACTCTTCACCATCGGACTTTTTGCCAAAAGCCCTCATACCGAATTATTCGTATGTTTGCCCGGTGACTGGCCTCTCACGCAGCAAGGTTTTCCCCCGCACAGTCCTTGGGTTTTCCCGGTTGAGTTGCTGTCCCTGCTCGCTCGCCACACGTTCGATAACGGCCCCTTGTCGGAAGGCCAGATCATTTCAAGAATAGATAAAGACTTCGCCCAGCTCAGCTGGCCGAGCGATACCGACGCGCTGTTGGTCGTGGACAAAATTTGGAACACCACCGAAGAACCCGTGGATGAACACCATGAGGACTCGGTAAAGCTCTACGTTCTGGTTCCCTTCAAGCTGCCGAAGAAAGGGCTGCCTGAGGGTGACGCTTTAGCCTCGCTCTTGGAAAAAAAACGAAAGGCGAGCTGGAAAAGTATCGCGTTGACTTCTCCGCTACAAAGTTAACGCGTAGAGGATGAATCTCCGGAGGGCAGTGATGCTTGAAAATAAATTTCCAGACCCTGAAACGGCCGTTACCTCTATGGACCTGGATCGTTTGGAATCTATCATTGGCAAGCGTCTACCGGCTCCCTTTCGGAGCCATTACCTCAAGTACAACGGTGGCGTACCGGAGCGCACCTACTGGCTCGGCGACGATTTCGACGAGCCATTGGAAGTGGCTGCCTTCAAGCCAATTGCTGGTAGTGATTCCACGGTGTTATCCACCTACCAGCTAATGCTGAAGAAACAGCTACTTCCTGCGAATTTATTACCTTTCGCAAATGACTGGGGTGGCAACTTCTTTTGCCTGAACCTTGATACCGAAGCCGTTAGCTATTTCACAACTGATAGCTTTGATAGCGGCCGGAGCCCTGAAGAGAACCAGACTCACTCCGAGAGACCTGTTTGTTCCAATTTCCTCCGTTTCGTCCAAGGCCTGATCCATGAAGATGACCTGGACGAGGAAGAATGAGCCAATACCACAACGTTTGATCCAAAACGGAAAGTCCCGTGGCGAGGGGGCTTGCTCTCGCTGGGCGGCGAAGCCACCCCCATCCAATCTCTGCCAACGCCATACCCTGTCTATAGTCAATTGATCCAGGTCATGACTTGTTACATCCGCTACACCATTCGGCCCAGACACCCAACGCGACCAAAGGTCGCACCCTTGACCTAGAGCGACAGGCGTATCATTGCGCCACTGCAACACCCTTTCTGACCGTAGCCGGCACGTACTGGCCTCGGCGTTTTTCCACTGCCGTGGGATGCATTTGATGAGCAACCAGATTCCGGTACATGACGTTACCCCGCCTGCCAAGGACGCCAACAAAAGCGTCGACCTGTATGCCTCTCGGGAAAAAATCTACACCCGCGCCTTCACGGGCCTGTTCCGCAACCTGCGAATGGTTGGCGGAGCCTTCCTGTTCCTGCTGTATTTCGGCACGGTCTGGTTGAATTGGGGCGGTCACCAGGCTGTCTGGTGGAACCTGCCGGAACGCAAATTCTTTATTTTCGGCGCCACCTTCTGGCCCCAGGATTTCATCCTGCTGTCGGGGATGTTGATCATCGCCGCCTTCGGCCTGTTTTTCATCACGGTGTATGCCGGTCGGGTCTGGTGCGGCTACACCTGCCCGCAAAGCGTCTGGACCTGGATCTACATGTGGTGCGAAAAGGTCACCGAGGGCGACCGCAACCAGCGCATCAAGCTCGACAAGGCGCCCATGAGCGCCAACAAATTTTTGCGCAAATTCGCCAAGCACAGCCTCTGGCTGCTGATCGGTTTCGTCACCGGCATGACCTTCGTCGGCTATTTCACGCCGATCCGCGAGCTGGTCTTCGAGTTCTTTACCGGCCAGGCCGATGGCTGGTCGTATTTCTGGGTCGGTTTCTTCACCCTCGCCACCTACGGCAATGCCGGCTGGCTGCGTGAACAAGTGTGCATCTACATGTGCCCTTACGCCCGCTTCCAGAGCGTGATGTTCGACAAGGACACCCTGATCGTTTCCTATGACCCACGTCGCGGTGAAAGCCGTGGCCCGCGCAAGAAAGGTATCGACTACAAGGCCCTGGGCCTCGGCGACTGTATCGACTGCACGATGTGCGTCCAGGTCTGCCCCACCGGCATCGACATCCGCGACGGCTTGCAGATCGAATGCATCGGTTGTGCAGCCTGTATCGATGCCTGCGACAACATCATGGACAAGATGGACTATCCGCGTGGCCTGATCAGCTACACCACCGAACACAACCTTTCGGGGCAGAAAACCCATAAACTGCGCCCGCGCCTGATCGGTTATGCCTTGGTGCTGCTGGCGATGATCAGCCTGCTGGTCACGGCGTTCTTCATGCGTTCGCTGGTGGGTTTCGACGTCAGCAAGGACCGCGTGCTGTATCGAGAAAACGCCGAAGGCCGGATCGAGAACGTCTACAGCCTGAAGATCATGAACAAGGACCAACGCGACCATACGTACGTGTTGGAAGCCGCCGGCTTGCCTGATCTCAAGCTGCAAGGCCGTCGCGAAATCAAGGTTGCCGCAGGCGAGATCTACAGCCAGCCGGTTGAACTGTCCAGCGCACCGGAACAACTGCCGTCGAGCACCAACGAGGTGACGTTCATCCTCAAGGATGCCGATGACGACAGCGTCCATGTTGAAGCCAAGAGCCGGTTCATCGGCCCACAGACTCGTTGAGAGAAATGCCCATGCCTGCAGCAACCGCCACCAGCCCTTGGTACAAGCACCTCTGGCCGTGGATCATCATCGGGATCCTCGCCTGCTCGGTAACGCTGAGCCTGACCATGGTGACCATTGCGGTGAAGAATCCGGACAACTTGGTCAACGACAACTATTACGAGGCTGGCAAAGGCATCAATCGCTCGCTGGAGCGCGAACTGCTGGCCCAGACCCTGCAATTGCATGCCAATGTGCAATTGGACGACCTTACCGGTGAAGTCAACCTGCGCCTGAACGGCAACAGCCGGCCCCAAACCGTGGAACTGAGCCTGATCTCGCCGACGCAGCCGGAGAAGGACCGCAAGATTGTCCTGACCCGCAACGACAGCGAACCGGGGCGCTATGTTGGCCAGTTGGCGGACAAGATCGAAGGTCGGCGCTTTGTCGAATTGCTCGGTGTGGAGAACGACAAGACCTGGCGGCTGTTCGAAGAAGAGCAGGTCAATCACAACCAGGACATCCTGCTGGGCGATGAGCCGCTGCAAGGCGCTGAAGACCTGAAGAAATAAGATGCTTTTGTGGCGAGGGAGCTTGCTCCCGCTGGGTCGCGAAGCGGCCCTGTTTTTGATCCGACATTCCTCGGGCATATTACGTATTGAAACACGACTGCTGCGCAGCCGAGCGGGAGCAAGCTCCCTCGCCACAAAAGGCCTTCACCCGACAACCATGACCACCCCACAACCCTGCTACCACTGCGCCCTGCCCGTCCCTCCCGGCAGCCGCTTCACCGCCGTTGTCCTCGGCGAGACCCGCGAGCTGTGCTGCCCGGGCTGCCAGGCGGTAGCCGAGGCGATCGTCGCCGGCGGGTTGGAAAGTTACTACCTACATCGCAGTGAAGCGTCGGCCAACCCCGAGACCTTGCCCGTCCAGTTGACCGATGAGCTGGCACTGTACGATCGCCCGGACGTGCAGCAATCGTTCGTCCGCCATGAAGGCGACCTGTCCGAGACCACCCTGCTCATGGAAGGCATCAGTTGCGCGGCCTGCGGCTGGCTGATCGAAAAACACCTGCGCACCTTGCCGGCCGTGGCCGAGGCGCGGCTGAACCTGTCCAACCATCGCCTGCACGTCCGCTGGGCCGATGCTCAATTGCCGCTGAGCACATTGCTCGCCGAACTGCGCCAGATCGGCTACGCCGCGCACCCCTACCAGGCCGATCAGGCCAGCGAACAGCTCGCTGCGCAGAACCGCCTGGCCCTGCGCCAATTAGGGGTGGCGGGGTTGTTGTGGTTCCAGGCGATGATGGCGACCATGGCCACCTGGCCGGAATTCAACATCGACCTGAGCCCTGAGATGCACACCATCCTGCGCTGGGTCGCGCTGTTCCTGACGACGCCGATCGTGTTCTACAGCTGCGCACCGTTTTTCAAAGGCGCCATGCGCGACCTGCGCACCCGCCACCTGACCATGGACGTTTCGGTGTCCCTGGCCATTGGCAGTGCCTACATCGCCGGAATCTGGACGTCCATCACCGGCGCCGGCGAGTTGTACTTCGATGCCGTCGGCATGTTCGCCCTGTTCCTGCTGGCCGGCCGCTACCTTGAACGGCGGGCCCGGGAACGCACCGCTGCCGCCACCGCGCAATTGGTCAACCTGCTGCCCGCCTCGTGCCTGCGCCTGGATGATCACGGCCAGAGCGAGCGCATCCTGCTCAGCGAACTGCGCACGGGCGACCGGGTATTGGTCCAGCCCGGCGCGATCCTGCCGGCCGACGGCCGAATTCTCGACGGCCAGTCCAGCGTCGATGAATCGCTGCTGACCGGCGAATACTTGCCACAACCCCGCCAGGTCGGCGACGCGGTCACTGCGGGTACGCTGAATGTCGACGGCGCCCTGACCGTCGAAGTGCAAGCGCTGGGCCATGACACCCGGCTGTCAGCCATCGTGCGGCTGCTGGAACGGGCCCAGGCCGAAAAGCCACGACTGGCGGAAATCGCCGACCGCGCAGCCCAATGGTTCCTGCTGTTTTCCTTGATTGCCGCAGTCGCCATCGGCCTGCTGTGGTGGTACCTGGACGCATCCCGCGCCTTCTGGATCGTCTTGGCAATGCTGGTCGCCACCTGCCCTTGCGCGCTCTCGCTGGCGACGCCGACTGCCCTGACCGCCGCCACTGGGACCTTGCACAAACTCGGACTGCTGTTGACCCGAGGTCATGTGCTGGAGGGCCTGAACCAGATCGACACGGTGATTTTCGACAAGACCGGGACCCTGACCGAAGGCCGCCTGGCGTTGCGCGCCATTCGACCGCTCGCCGCACTCGACAGCGACCAGTGCCTGGCCTTGGCCGCGGCGTTGGAAAATCGCTCGGAACATCCTATTGCCCGTGCCTTCGGTCGCGCCCCGCTGGCCGCCGAGCACGTCCAAAGCTTCCCGGGCCTGGGCCTGGAGGGTTCAGTGGGCGAGCAGAGACTGCGCATCGGCCATCCAGTGTTCGTCTGCGAACCGAGTGGCGCCGCGGTACCGTTGATGCCGGACGAACCCGGGCAATGGCTGCTGTTGGGGGATGATGTCGGCCCCCTGGCCTGGTTTGTCCTCGACGATCGTTTGCGCACGGATGCCCCGGCGCTGCTGGCCGCCTGCAAGGCGCGGGGCTGGCGGACACTGCTGCTGTCCGGCGACAGCTCGCCGATGGTTGCCAGCGTCGCCGCCGAACTGGGCATCGATGAAGCCCGCGGCGGCTTGCGTCCGGACGACAAGCTGGCAGTGCTCCAACAATTGCATCAGCAAGGCCGCAAGGTGCTGATGCTCGGCGATGGTGTGAACGACGTGCCGGTATTGGCGGCGGCGGACATCAGCGTCGCCATGGGTTCGGCCACCGACCTGGCCAAGACCAGCGCCGACGCGGTGCTGCTGTCCAATCGCCTCGATGCCTTGATCCATGCCTTCAGCCTGGCCCGGCGCACCCGTAGGGTGATCATCGAGAACCTGGTCTGGGCAGGGCTGTACAATGGGCTCATGTTGCCGTTCGCCGCCCTCGGCTGGATCACGCCGGTGTGGGCCGCGGTCGGCATGTCCATCAGTTCGCTGACCGTGGTGCTGAATGCGCTGAGGCTGACCCGTCAACCGCAGGCGCTCGACGCCACGCCCGATACCCGCCCGCTGCCGGCCTGAGCCGCGCGGGCATGGAGTTCCGACATGCCAGCTCTCTACGTAATGATCCCGGCCGCGCTGCTGATCGTGGCCATCGCCGTGTACATTTTTTTCTGGGCCGTGGACAGCGGACAGTACGACGACCTTGATGGTCCGGCCCACAGCATCCTGTTCGACGACCAGGACCCGAACCACAAGGCGGCAGTGGACGAAGCCAGCGGCGAGGTCCAGAAACCGGACGACAAGGCGCCGCCCCATGCTTGACCTGGCACCGCTGCTGGTTTCAGCCGTCATCCTGGGTCTATTGGGCGGCGGCCATTGCCTGGGCATGTGTGGCGGCCTGATGGGCGCCCTCACCCTGGCGATTCCCAAGGACCAACGCAGCCGCCGCTTTCGGCTGTTGCTGGCGTACAACCTCGGACGGATCCTGAGCTACGCCACCGCTGGCTTGCTGATCGGCCTGGCCGGCTGGGCCGTCGCCAACAGCCCGGCGGCGATGATCATGCGCGTGCTGGCCGGTTTGCTGCTGATCGCCATGGGCCTGTACCTCGCCGGATGGTGGAGCGGCCTGACCCGCATCGAAAGTATCGGTCGTGGTTTGTGGCGACATATCCAGCCTGTCGCCAACCGCTTGCTGCCAGTGTCGAGCGTGCCTCGGGCCTTGCTGCTCGGCGCATTATGGGGCTGGTTGCCGTGCGGATTGGTCTACAGCACCCTGCTGTGGTCCGCCAGCCAGGGCAATGCGCTGGACAGTGCGCTGTTGATGCTCGCCTTCGGCCTCGGCACCTGGCCGGTGCTGCTCGCCACCGGCCTGGCGGCCGAGCGCGTCACCGCGCTGCTGCGCAAACGCAGCGTACGCATGGCCGGGGGATTGTTGGTGATTGTCTTCGGTATCTGGACGCTGCCAGGGCCGCATCAGCATTGGCTCATGGGGCACTGAGCGAATCGCCATCTTCGCCAGCCATTCAGAGAGAATGAACTCAACCACCGCAACAGCCCCCGTGGCGAGGGAGCTTGCTCCCGCTGGCCTGCAAAGCAGGCCCCTACGATCTTCAGGCAGAACGCATCTAGCTGATATTGCGTCTGCTGTGCAGCCGAGCGGGAGCAAGCTCCCTCGCCACGGGTCTTGAGTGGTCTGGACAGACGTCGCCCCTCGACGACTGCTGATGCGCCGTTGACGTAAATCAACACCCCCCTTCCCACGCCCCCATAGACTCCCGACCATGCCAGCCTATCCGGGGAACGCCCGCATGCTCGACGCCATTCGTTGGGACTCAGACCTGATCCGCCGCTACGACCTGGCGGGACCACGCTACACCTCGTACCCGACCGCGGCACAGTTCGGCAGCCAGGTGAGCTCGTTCGACCTGCTTCACGCCCTGCGCGACAGCCGCAAGGCGCTCAAGCCGCTATCGCTGTATGTGCACGTGCCGTTTTGCGCGAACATCTGCTACTACTGCGCCTGCAACAAGGTCATCACCAAGGACCGCGGTCGCGCCCACGCCTACCTGCAACGCCTGGAGCAGGAAATCCAGCTGATCGGCTGCCATCTCGACCCCGCCCAGCGCGTCGAACAACTGCATTTGGGCGGTGGCACCCCGACGTTCCTCAGTCACGACGAGCTGCGCCAGTTGATGGCCAAGCTGCGCCAGCACTTGAACCTGATGGACGACGATTCCGGCGACTACAGCATCGAGATCGACCCTCGCGAAGCCGACTGGTCGACCATGGGCCTGTTGCGGGAATTGGGTTTCAACCGGGTCAGCGTCGGCCTGCAAGACCTCGACCCGGCCGTCCAGCGCGCCGTCAATCGCCTGCAAAGCCTGGAAGAAACCCGTGCCGTGATCGAAGCGGCGCGGACCTTGCAGTTTCGCTCGATCAACATCGACCTCATCTACGGCCTGCCCAAGCAGACCCCGGACAATTTCGCGCGCACCGTCGAGGAAGTCATCAACCTGCAACCGGACCGCCTCTCGGTGTTCAATTACGCCCACCTGCCGGAACGCTTCATGCCCCAGCGGCGCATCAACAGCCTGGACCTGCCAAACCCCGAGCAGAAACTCGCCATGCTGCAAGGCACCGTTGAACAACTGACCACCGCCGGATACCGCTACATCGGCATGGACCACTTTGCCCTGCCCGACGACGAACTGGCGATCGCTCAGGAAGAGGCGACATTGCAGCGTAACTTCCAGGGCTACACCACCCATGGCCACTGCGATCTGATCGGCCTAGGGGTGTCGGCCATCAGCCAGGTCGGCGACCTGTACTGCCAAAACAGCAGCGACCTGAACCATTACCAGAACACATTGGCCGATGGGCAACTGGCAACCAGTCGCGGGCTGGTGTGCAACGCCGACGACCGAGCGCGTCGAGCGGTGATCCAGCAACTGATCTGCCACTTCATCCTGGCGTTCGCCGAAATCGAGCAACGCTTCAACATCGATTTCCGTGACTATTTTGCATCGTCATGGCCGCAGTTGCAGGTCATGGCCGACGATGGCCTGATCGAATTGACGGACACGCATCTCCAGGTCTTGCCTGCCGGGCGCCTGCTGGTGCGCTCGATCTGCATGGTGTTCGATGCCTATCTGGAGCAGCAAAACCGGCAGCGTTTTTCCCGAGTCATCTGAGCGCGACAATTTGACGGTAACGCTGCACTGGCCGGAGTGTGTGCGCTGGGTTACCCTTACGTCTAATGTGTGTTTTTCCCACAAGGATTTAAGAAATGTCCGAGCCAGTCAAATCGCGCGCTCATAACCAGGCTCATTGCAAGGATTGCAGCCTGGCCCCTCTCTGTCTGCCACTTTCGCTGAATCTGGAGGACATGGACGCGCTGGACGACATCGTCAAGCGGGGACGTCCCTTGAAAAAAGGCGAGTTCCTGTTCCGCCAGGGCGATGCCTTCGACTCGGTCTACGCCGTGCGCTCGGGCGCCCTGAAGACGTTCAACCTGAGCGACGGTGGCGAAGAACAGCTCACCGGGTTCCACCTGCCCAGTGAACTGGTGGGCCTGTCCGGCATGGACACCGAAAGCCATCCGGTCTCGGCCCAGGCGCTGGAAACCACTTCCGTGTGCGAAATCCCCTTCGATCGCCTGGATGAACTGGCCATACAGCTGCCGCAGCTGCGCCGCCAGTTGATGCGGGTGATGAGCCGGGAGATCCGCGACGACCAGCAAATGATGCTGTTGCTCTCGAAGAAGACCGCCGATGAGCGCATTGCGACGTTCCTGGTCAACCTCTCGGCGCGCTTCCGTGCCGGTGGGTTTTCGGCCAATCAGTTTCGCTTGAGCATGTCGCGCAACGAAATCGGCAACTACCTGGGCCTGGCGGTGGAAACCGTGTCCCGGGTGTTTACCCGGTTCCAGCAGAATGAATTGATTGCCGCCGAGGGCAAGGAGATCCATATCCTTGATCCGATCCAGCTCTGCGCTTTGGCTGGCGGCTCGGTCGACGGCTGATGCGCTTGCGCGGCTGAGGCTTTCGCCTCGCCGCGCTATACTGCCGCGTTTGCAGCCAGCCAGGACACCTCGACGATGGTCTTCGACTCCTTCGACATCAAATCCCTGATCCGCCCCGTGATCGATTTCCCCAAGCCAGGCGTGATCTTTCGCGATATCACACCGTTGTTCCAGTCACCCACGGCCCTGCGGCTGGTCATGGACAGTTTCGCCCACCGTTATGTCGAGGCCGAGTTCACGCACATCGGCGCGATGGATGCACGCGGCTTCCTGATTGGCTCGATCCTCGCCTATCAGTTGAACAAGCCTCTGGTGCTGTTTCGCAAGCAAGGCAAACTGCCGGCCGACGTATTGGCCGAGGGTTACCAGACCGAGTACGGCGAAGCCTTCCTGGAAGTCCACGCGGACAGCCTGTGCGAAGGGGATTCGGTGGTGATGTTCGATGACCTGATCGCCACGGGCGGCACGTTGATCGCCGCCGCCAACCTGATCCGCCGCATGGGTGCGAAGGTCCACGAAGCGGCCGCGATCATTGATCTGCCGGAGCTGCTCGGGTCCCAGCGCCTGGAAGACATGGGCATCCCGACGTTCTGCCTGACGCAGTTTTCGCTCAGCGAAAAATAACCTCCAAACAACGAATAACCCTGTGGGAGCGAGCTTGCTCGCGATGGCGGTGGATCAGTTGATACTTATACTGGCTGACACACCGCTATCGCGAGCAAGCTCGCTCCCACAGGGGGTTGTGTGGGGGTTATAAGGCGATCGGCTTACGCCCCGCAAACGAATGCGCCAGCGTCCCGCCGTCCACCAGCTCAAGCTCCCCACCCAGCGGCACGCCGTGGGCGATGCGAGAGGCCACCAGGCCTTTATTGCTCAGCAACTGGGCGATGTAATGGGCGGTAGCTTCGCCTTCGACCGTCGGGTTGGTGGCGAGGATGACTTCGGTAAACGTGCCCGCCTCCTCGATCCGCGCCATCAACTGCGGGATGCCGATGGCCTCAGGCCCCAGGCCGTCGAGGGGTGACAAGTGCCCCTTGAGCACAAAATAACGGCCGCGAAAACCGGTTTGCTCCACCGCATAGACATCCATCGGCCCCTCGACCACGCAAAGCAGGCTGTCGTCCCGGCGCGGATCGGCACATTGCGGGCACAGGTCGTCCTCCGTCAGGGTGCGACACTGGCGGCAGTGCCCCACACCTTCCATGGCCTGGCTCAAGGCCTGGGCCAGGCGCGAGCCGCCGCTGCGATCACGCTCGAGCAATTGCAACGCCATGCGCTGGGCGGTTTTCTGACCCACGCCCGGCAAGGTTCGCAGGGCATCAATCAGTTGGCGGATCAAAGGGCTGAAGCTCATCGAGGAAACGTCCGACATAACAACGAGACGCGGTTTATACCCGCGCCTCCGATTAGCGTCAAATACTCAATCGCGCGCCACCCGCACGACCAACTTGCCGAAATTGCGCCCTTCCAGCAGGCCGATGAACGCCTGTGGCGCATTCTCCAGTCCGTCGACGACGTCTTCGCGGAACTTGACCCGGCCGTCACGCACCCAGGGCGCCATGGCGCTGATGAATTCCGGCTGGCGGTCACCGTAGTCATCGAACACGATGAAACCCTGGATGCGCACGCGTTTGGTCAACAGGGTGCGCTGTAACTGCGGCAGGCGATCCGGGCCACTTGGCGGCTGATGATCATTGTAGGACGCGATCAAGCCGCAAAGTGGGATACGCGCCTTGGCGTTGAGCAACGGCAGCACTGCCTCAAAAACCTTTCCGCCGACGTTTTCGTAATAGATATCAATGCCCTTGTCGCAGGCCCGAGCCAGCTCTTCGGCAAAATTCGCGCTCTTGTGGTCGATGCAGGCGTCGAACCCCAGCTCATCGACCACGTATTTGCATTTTTCACCGCCACCGGCCACGCCCACCACCCGCAGGCCCTTGATCTTTGCCACTTGGCCGACCACTGAGCCCACCGCGCCGGAGGCCGCCGCCACGACCAGGGTTTCTCCCGCCTTGGGTTGGCCAATGTCCATCAACCCCATGTAGGCGGTCATGCCGGGCATGCCCAAAACACCCAGCGCCATCGAAGGGCTGGGCAATCCTGAAGGGATGGGAATGACATTGCGCCCATCGCTGATGCAGTGGCTTTGCCAACCCGTGGCGCCCACCACCAGATCGCCCTCCTGGAATTTCGGGTGCATCGAACGCTCCACGCGACTGACAGCGCCGCCGGTCATCACTTCGTCGATTTGTACCGGGGCCGCGTAGGACGGTGCGTCACTCATGCGCCCGCGCATATAGGGGTCCAGGGAAAGGAACAGCGTCTTGAGCAGGATCTGCCCTTCGGCCAGATCCGGCAGCGTCATGTGTTCAAGGCGAAAATTTTCAGCGGTTGGCGCGCCGGTGGGGCGCGAGGCCAGGACGATGCGCTGGTTGGAAATCGATGACATGGGGCGTCTCCTTGTTCGTTGAGCGGACACGTATAGGGAGCAGACCATTGCCGAGGGGGCGGCGTTCCGACGATAGCGATCTGGCATCCACTGCTATCTCTGAAGCAGAAACAAAAATGCCAGGCGCGATGCCTGGCATTGTGTGTAGCCCATCCCGACCGGGATGGCGAATCAGAACGGCAGTTTCATGCCCGGCGGCAATTGCATGCCCGCGGTCATGCCGGACATCTTGTCCTGGCTGTTGGCTTCGATCTTGCGCACCGCGTCGTTGACGGCAGCGGCGAACAGGGCTTCGAGCATTTCCTTGTCGTCTTCGCTCAGGCCTTCGACCACGCTTGGGTCGATGCTGACGCGCTTGATGTCATGGCGACCGGTCATGACCACGGTCACCATGTCGCCACCGGACTTGCCGGTGACTTCGGCGTTGGCCAACTCTTCCTGCATCTTGGCCATTTTTTCCTGCATCTGCTGCGCCTGTTTCATCAGGCCGGCCATGCCACCTTTCATCATGGGAATCACCTCGAAAGTACTTGGATAAACAACGCGCCCGGCCTGCACGGCCCGGCGCCTTCAGTTATGAGCCCTGGGGGACCGGGGCCTCGACAGGTTCGATAGTATCGTGACGGACCACGGCGCCGAACTGTTGCATCATCTGCTGGATGAACGGATCGTTGTGGATCGAATCCTCGGCTTCACGCTGCCGGTCGGCACGGCGCCGGGACGCGGCCTGGGCCGGCGTCTCCTGCTCGGGCTTGATCAGCTCGATGGTCAACGTCAGGGTGCGCTGATGGTACTGGTTCAGCGCATCGTTGAGGCGACGCTGCTGGGTCGCGTTGAACAGCGCGCTGTGGGCCGGATCCAGGTGCAGCAACCAATGGTCGCCCTCCACCGAGATCAGCGTACAGTTGGCGGCGATGCTGCCGGTCATGCCGCTGATCTGCAGCTTCGGGAACAGCTCCAGCCATTGCAGGGCCAATCCGGTGGCCGGCATCGCCGCCGGTTCCGGCTCGGGCTCCGGGGCCGGCTCGGCGGCATGCTCGCTGGCCAGGTCATCCAGGTAGCTGTAGGCCGAATCCATGTCCGGTTCGATGTAGTCCTCGTCCAGCGGCGGCTCGTCGTCCAGGTCGATGCCCGGCGTGGCGACATCGACGTCGGCCACCGTTGGCTCCGGCATCGGTGCAGCCACCCACTCCGGCGCGTCAGGCACTGCGCTGTCCGGCGTCGGCATGGGCATCGGCGGCAATTCAGGCTGCTCGGCAACGGTCTCCAAAACGGGCTCGACGGCCGGTTGCTGGACAACTTCCGGCTCGACCGGATCGTTCCAAGGCAGGTCGATGACGGCTTCGGCAACCGGCTCGGGAAGCGCCTCGGCGCGCGGCTCAGGTTCCGGCTCGGGTGTCGCGACGGCAGGCGCCGGCACCGGCTGGGCTACAGGCGCCACCTCTGCCGGAACAGGAGCCGCTGCCGGCGCAACCACGGGCGCGGCAGCCACTGGCTTGGCGGAATCAGCTGTGGCCTGGCTGATCCCCACTGGCTTTAGCGCTTGTCTCGGCGCATCCGACGTATCGGCGGGCCGGAACGCAAGCATCCGCAGCAAGACCATTTCGAAACCGCCTCGCGGGTCCGGCGCCAGGGGCAGGTCGCGACGGCCGATCAGGCCCATCTGGTAATAGAACTGCACGTCCTCGGCCGGCAGCGCCTGGGCCAGGGCCAGTACGCGATCACGGTCGCCATGACCGTTGTCGACGCCATCAGGCAGGGCCTGGGCGATGGCGACACGGTGCAGCACGTTGAGAATTTCCGAGAGCACGCCATTCCAGTCCGGTCCCTGCTCGGCCAGGTGACGCACCGCTTCCAGCAGCGCCTTGGCATCGCCTTCGATCAATGCGTGCAAGACGTCATAGACCTGGCCGTGATCAAGCGTGCCAAGCATCGCCCGCACATCGGCGGCCATGACCTTGCCTTCGCCGAACGCGATGGCCTGGTCGGTCAGGCTCATGGCGTCGCGCATCGAACCATCGGCGGCGCGGCCCAACAGCCACAGCGCGTCGTCTTCGAAGGGCACGTTCTCGACGCCCAGCACGTGGGTCAAATGCTCGACGACGCGTTCCGGCGTCATGTTCTTGAGGGAGAACTGCAAGCACCGCGACAGAATCGTTGCAGGGAGTTTCTGCGGATCGGTGGTCGCCAGGATGAACTTGACGTAGGGCGGTGGTTCTTCGAGCGTCTTGAGCAGCGCATTGAAGGAATGGCTGGAGAGCATGTGCACTTCGTCGATCAGGTAGACCTTGAAGCGCCCACGGCTCGGCGCGTACTGCACGTTGTCGAGCAGTTCGCGGGTGTCCTCGACCTTGGTGCGGCTGGCGGCGTCGATTTCGATCAGGTCGACAAAACGGCCTTCGTCGATTTCCCGGCAGACCGAACATTCGCCGCAGGGCGACGAGGTGATGCCGGTTTCACAGTTCAGGCACTTGGCGATGATCCGCGCGATGGTGGTCTTGCCCACGCCACGGGTGCCCGTGAACAGATAGGCGTGGTGCAGCCGCTGGCTGTCCAAGGCATTGATCAGAGCCTTGAGCACATGGGTCTGGCCGACCATTTCGCGGAACGAGCGCGGACGCCATTTACGTGCAAGAACCTGATAACTCATCGAAAACCGTCGCAACGAAGGAACATAAGCGGCTAATGCTAGCGGAGCAGGGGCGAAATTGCATCCGGTGTGCTCGTCTAATCTGGCTAAGCTAGGTTGAGCAGCTCGATTGTCGGCACGTTTTTGTATAGTCAGGAGAGTTTATGCGTTCGGCCATGGGGGCTTTGCTGTTGTTGGGAACGGGATGTTTCGCAGAAGAGGTCCCCTTGCGCTTCGCCATTACCGATGGCTGGGCCATGCCCATGGTGCAGATAGAGAGGGGCCGTCCAACCCAGGGCATCCTGCCGGATATCATGACCAGCCTGGCGACCCGAGTGGGCATGCCGGCGCAATTCCACGTGCTTTCCCGCGCGAGACTCGATGGCGCCATGGAGCACGGTGAAATAGACATGCGGTGTTACGTCTCGCCTGATTGGGTGGACCACGAAGCGCCCGACTACCTTTGGAGTGTCCCGCTGTTTTTTCAGCGCGATGTACTGGTCGGCTCGTCCAGCGCTCCGGTGAAAATCAACCCCGCGGCGCTGGCACAGCAATCGATCGGCACCGTGCTCAGCTATAGGTATCCTACCCTTCAGCCTTTGTTCGACAACGGCCATCTCCGGCGGGACGACGCACGCAGCCAGGACCAGGTGCTGGCAAAGCTGCTGGCGGGACGTTATCACTATGCGGTCAGCAATCAATGGGCGTTGGACTGGTTCAACCAACGCCACACCGCTGACCGGCAATTGCACGAAGTCGCGGTCCTCCAGGAACAGCAACTGAGCTGTTACCTGCGCAATGACCCGAACATCCCGGTGCAACGCATTCTGCAAACCTTGCAGGAGATGAAGGCATCCGGGGAAATCGACGCAATCATCCAGCTTTATACCGGCCGCGGTGACGGGTCGCAGGCCAGCGCCGCTTCGCTCTGATCGGCTGGCCGGGCCTGCCATTGGAACGGTGGAATAAACGTCTTGACCCAGCCCGGTATCTGCCTGGCGGGCATCGGTCGGGCGATGAAATAACCCTGGGCCACTTCACAACCCAGGTCCAACAGGAGCTGCCCATGCTCCAGGCTGTCCAATCCCTCCGCGACCACCTGTCGACCAAATGCCCGGGCAAGGCCGATCACCGCTTCGGTCAAGGCCAGGTCGTCCCGGTCATTGAGAATATCGCGCACGAACGTCTTGTCGATCTTGATGGTTTGCGTGCGCAGGTGCTTGAGGTCGTTGAGCGAACAATTCCCCGTACCGAAGCCGCCCAGGGAAAAGCCCACGCCCAAGGCCTGGCACGCCTGGAGGCAAGCGCTGACATGCGCCAGGTTTTCCACGGCCACCGACTCGACGATTTGCAGGTCGAGCATGCGCGGCGACACCGCCGGATGCCGTTCCAGTACCTGCCGCAGCCGCTCGACAAAGTCCGCCCGCTGAAAATGCCGCGCCGAAATATTGATGCTGACCGGCCAGCCCGGTCCCGTCCGTTGCCATTGCTGTAGCTGGGTCAATACCTGTTCCATGACCCATTCGCCGATGTCGACGATCAGATCGGTCTCTTCCACCAACGGCAGGAATTCCCGTGGTGGCACCAGGCCTCGCTGCGGATGCTTCCAGCGCAACAAGGCCTCGAGCCCGACCACCACACCATCGCGCATATTGACCTTTGGCTGAAAATGCAACCGCAACTCATTGTCGGCCAGCGCCTGCCGCACCCGCTCTACGGTCTGGTACGTGGCCCGCACTTCCTTGTCCCTGGAAACGTCGAACAGATGGAAGCGATTGCGACCGCTCTGCTTGGCCACGTACATCGCCTGGTCGGCGTGGCGCAGCAGCGTGTCGGCGTCCTCGTTGTCCCACGGAGACAGCGTGACGCCGATGCTGGCAAAGACGTTGATGGCCTTGCCGTCGATGACATAAGGCATGGAAACCGCGATCAGGACCCGGTTCAAGGCCGCATGCAATTCGTCCATCCCTCGCACATGGCGCAACACCAGGACGAACTCATCCCCGGCCAGCCGCGCCACGACGTCTTCGCCACGCACGATGCTGCGCAGGCGCCTGGCGACTTCCACCAGCAGCCGATCGCCACTGGCATGGCCATACCCGTCGTTGACGGCCTTGAAGCCATCGAGGTCGAGCATGCACACGGCCAAGGGCAGGTTTTCCACCCGTGAAAACGCCAGGGCCTGGTCCAGCAGTTCGGATAAATAGGTGCGATTGGGCAAGCCGGTGAGCACGTCGTGACCGACACGCCATTGCAAGGAATGCAGCAACCGACGCTTCTCGCTGACGTCAAAACGAATCGCCAGATAACGCTTGATCTTCCCTGTCGCTTCGTCGATCACCGGCACCAGGGTGGTATCGACCCAATGCAACGCCCCATCCTTGGCCCGATTACAGATCTCGCCCTTCCAGATCTTGCCCAAGACGATGGTGCGCCACATGGCGCTGAAGAACTCACTGGGATGTTGGCCCGAGTTGAGCACGCGGTGGTCTGCCCCCAGCAACTCATCCCGACCGTAGCCAAACAGGCTGCAGAATTGATCATTGACGTAAGTGATGCGCCCGCTCAAATCGGTTTCGGAAAAGATCGCGGCGGCGTCAACAGCCCTGCGGTACTTCTTATCCATCGAAGCAGTCATCCATGAGTCAGGCTCGTTTGTCGCGCACGGTTGCACCGCCCCCGCAGAGGCGAAAATCAACTAGGCTCAAATACCTTGAGAAAGCTGGAGCATGGACGCTGGCGGTGCGACCTGAAAAGCTCCAGGCCCCGCCCTGTGTCGCTGCAAAAGAAGCGCGAGCCCCGGTCTTTCCTGCACACCGGCTCCTGAAGCAGGTCACTAAAATACCCATGCCAAAGGCCGATTCTACGAAACGCATCACATTTTGCAAAGCAAGGTGATGGAACGAGCGGTTGCCTAATGCGAAGATCTATCGTTAAGTTCTTGATTCTGAATGGGAATTAAGCGATGCGAATTTCAAGTCTGGGTCCGGCCATCAGACGCTACCGCAAAGTAGCGGGGCTCACTCAGGCTGAACTTGGCGAAAAAACCGGTTTCGACCCGAAAACCATCAGCCGCTTCGAAACCGGCGCCTACACTCCGAGCGTCGAAGCCCTGTTCCTGTTTGCCGACGCACTGGACGTCCAGCTCAAGGCATTCTTCGCTGACATGGGCGACGAAGACGAGCAGCGGGCGTACCTGTTCAACATCATTCACAAAGCCACCCCGAAGGACCTTGGGAAGCTGATCGTGGCGGTTGACCAGGCGCTGTCCAAGCCTTGATGCAGTGAAATAGAAGCAGGGGGTGCCAACGGCACGGCTCGGCCTCCTTGTTGGCGCTCGGCTGCCTTGTCCGCGAAAACCAGGGCAGCAGAAAGCACCGATCAGTGTCGATCAGCAAAACAACAAGAAATTTTGAGTTTGGCAAACCTTGCGAACGAAGGCCTGGAGCGTTATGGAGGCAACCCCACCAGCCACACCCCGGCACACAATGTTCCCGCTGTGGCTGCTTCCTTCCGGATCTGACCAGGTTCACGGGTAATCGTTGCGGGGGGACCGATGGGGTCACCATAACGACGCCCGCCTGACGGCGAGCCGCGCCATTGTACCTATCTGACAAGAAGTTACAACCGTTCGTGGCGGATTAAAAACTGAAGATGTTCAAGCACTTGCTATGGGATCCCGGTTTGCCTGCGAGGGTGTCGGCACGTTCAGCATGACGTTGGCTGACCGGCCGCTATCGCGAGCAAGCTCGCTCCCACAGGGGTTCTGTGCCCGGACGTCAGAGCTGCGGACAACCGCCAGCCAGTGTGGGAGCGAGCCTGCTCGCGAAAGCGTCGGCACATTCAACGAGGATGCAGCCGGCCTCCACAGACACTTACAACAACACCTCATCCGCCCGACCGCCCTCCTCCTGGATCACCAGATGGATGAAATGCAGTTTGGTGATCACCGCAGCCGGCACGACGAACGGGTAGAAATCCGGCTGGCCCATGCTGCGCGACAGCTCGTTGAGCATGCCCGCCAGTTCGATCCAGGCGTTGACGAATGACAGGAACGCCGTGCCACCCGCATGCCCCGGGTCAAACAGGGTGTCGGGCGGGAACGGCTGATAGTCGAAATCCATTTCCCGCGCACTCATGCCGAAGCCCAGCGCCGTGTCCACCGCGTCCATCATGTGCAGGTAATGAGCCCAGGTCTCGGCCCAATCCTCCCAAGGATGCATGGTGGCGTAGGCACTGACGTAGTGGGTTTGCCAATCCAGCGGCGCACCTTGTTGGTAGTGCCGCTCCAAAGCTTCGGAATAACTGGCGCGTTCATCGCCGAACAACGCGCGAAACGGTTCCAGCCAATGACTGTTGGCAATCAACCGATCCCAATAGTAATGGCCGACCTCGTGGCGAAAGTGCCCGAGCAAGGTGCGATACGGCTCGTGCATCTGCTGGCGCACGTGCTCGCGATGAGCATCGTCGGCTTCTTTGATATCGAGCGTGATAAGCCCACTGGCGTGCCCGGTCGTCGGCGGTTTTCCGTCGGGATCGACGCCGATGAAATCGAAGGCCAGGCCGATGTTGTCGTCGACAGTCTTGGGAATGACCGGCAAGCCGAGGGTGATCAACTGCGCCACCAGACGGCGCTTGGCCGTTTCAACCTTGCCCCAGCGCTCGGGGTTTTCCGGGAGCGACAGGTCAGGAATCGTGCGGTTCAAGCTGCAGGCGATGCACAACGTGTCTTGTCCGTTGGCGGGAAGCAGCCAGTTGCAGGCCGCAGGGGTATCGAGATTGGCGCAGCGGCGGAACAGCCCGGCCTGCGGGTCGGCATCCAATGTCCAGGTATCAGCCTGCTCGCCGGGCTGGAGGGACGACAGGCGACTCTGCTCCGGCTGATAGCCCAGCGCCGCCAGGCAAGCCAGGCACTGGCTGTTGCGAAAGAACAATGACTGGCCGCAACGGCACGGCCAGACCTTGCTGTTGCGTGACCGATCACCGAGGAACGGCGCGGCGATGCGCGAGCTCAATTGTTCGAAGAAGCGGTACATGGCGATCTCTCCCTGGAGCCTGCAAGACTAGATCACCTTAGGTTCATGATCGTTCCAAAACACTGGGTCATAGCGCCGATAAACCGTGGCGAGGGAGCTTGCTCCCTCACCACAAAAGCCGAGCGCCCTCAGACCGGGATGTCATGGCCCTTCAGAAAGTCGACAAACGCTTGTTCGTCGAGCACCTTGAGCCCCAGCTCATTAGCCTTGGTCAACTTCGACCCCGCCCCCGGCCCGGCCACCACGCAGTGGGTCTTTGCCGACACGGAACCAGCCACCTTGGCCCCCAGGCTCTCCAACTTGTCCTTGGCTATGTCGCGACTCATCAGCTCCAACGAACCGGTCAATACCCAGGTGTGCCCTGCTTCGGGCAAGCCTTCGACAACCTTTTTCTCGCTCAGCCAGTGCATGCCGAAATCCTGCAGTTGCTTCTCTGCGGCCAAGGCCTGCTCTCGATTGGCAGCGACAGCGAAGAACTCGCGCACGGCGTTGGCCTGTTTTTCCGGAAGCGCCTGGCGCATGTCCAGCCAGTCGGCGTTCATGACTGCTTCGAGGGAACCGAACTTGTCCGCCAGTTTCTGCGCGCCGCCCGGGCCAACTGAAGGAATGTGCAGCTTGTCGAGGAAGCCGCCCAGGGTCGTGCTGGCAGAGAACTCCGCGCCCAACTCGCCCTGATCCTGAATTTCCAAGCCATGGCGCAGCAGATCCTTGATGACCTGGCGATTGTGCGGGTCCTCAAAGAAGCTGTGGATCTCATGGGCGACCTCCAGCCCCACATCCGGCAGGTACGTCAGCACTTGGGGCAACGCCGCCTGCACGCGCTCCAGCGAACCGAGGGAGCGGGCCAGGACCTTGGCGGTCTCCTCGCCCACGTCCGGGATGCCGAGGGCGTAGATGAAGCGCGCCAGGCTCGGCTGCTTGCTGTCGACGATGGCCGCCAGCAAATTCTTGCTCGATAGCTCGGCGAAGCCTTCCAGGTCGACGACTTGCTCGAACGTCAGCGCATACAGGTCGGCAGGCGACCCCACCAGCCCTTCATCCACCAACTGCTCGACACTTTTTTCCCCCAGGCCTTCGATGTCCATCGCCCGCCGCGAGACGAAATGGATGATCGCCTGCTTGAGTTGCGCGCCACAGGCCAGGCGACCGACGCAGCGGTACACCGCGCCTTCGCTGACGGTCTCACGCCCCTTGCTGCGCTTGATCAGCTGCGTACGTTCGACATGGGAACCGCAAACCGGACACTGCTGCGGCACCTCCACCGGGCGGGCATCGTCCGGACGGCGCTCGGTGACGACTTGCACCACCTGCGGGATCACGTCGCCGGCGCGGCGAATGATCACCGTGTCGCCGATCATCAGGCCCAGGCGCGCCACTTCGTCCATGTTGTGCAACGTGGCATTGGCCACCGTCACGCCAGCCACCTTGACGGGTTTGAGCCGCGCCACGGGTGTGACAGCACCGGTACGGCCGACCTGGAACTCGACGTCGAGCAATTCGGTGAGTTCTTCGCTGGCGGGGAATTTATGGGCGATGGCCCAGCGCGGCTCGCGGGCACGAAAACCCAACTCGCGCTGGGAGGCGATGCTGTTGACCTTGAACACCACGCCGTCGATTTCGTAGGGCAGCGAATTGCGTCGCTCGCCGATGTCGCGGTAGTAATCCAGGCATTCGTCGATGCCGTGGGCCAGCTTCAGCTCACGGCTGATGGGCATGCCCCAGGCCTTGAGTTGCTTGAGGTTGCCGATGTGGGTGTCGGCGATGTCCGAGGTCACCTGGCCGATGCCATAGCAACAGAACTCAAGGGGACGATTGGCCGTGATTCTCGAGTCGAGCTGGCGCAGACTGCCGGCTGCTGCGTTGCGCGGGTTGGCGAACGTCTTGCCGCCCACCTCCAGTTGCGTGGCGTTGAGGCGCTCGAAACCGGCCTTGGACATGTATACCTCGCCGCGCACTTCCAGCACCGGCGGCCAACCGCTGCCCTGCAGCTTGAGGGGAATGTTGCGCACCGTGCGCACGTTGACGCTGATGTCCTCGCCCGTGGTGCCGTCACCGCGCGTGGCACCGCGCACCAGCATGCCGTCCTGATACAACAGGCTGACCGCCAGGCCATCGAGCTTCGGTTCACAACTGTATTCCACCGCCGCACCGCCGCCGAGCAAATCGCCCAGGGGGAGGTCGAGGCCTTCTGTCACGCGCCGATCGAATTCACGCAGGGTGGTTTCGTCGAACGCGTTGCCCAGGCTGAGCATCGGGATCTCATGCCGCACCTGGCTGAACGCCGACAGCGCCATGCTGCCGACTCGCTGGGTCGGGGAGTCGCTGGTCACCAGTTCCGGGTACTGCTCTTCCAGGGCCTTGAGTTCGTGGAACAGGCGGTCGTATTCGGCGTCCGGGATGCTCGGTGCATCGAGAACGTGGTAACGATAGTTATGCTGATCCAGCTCGGCGCGCAGCTCTAGGATGCGGGTTTCAACGGCGTTCATGGTGTTCTCTCATAAAGCAAAAGAGCAGCCTGGGCTGCTCATTTTTTCAAGACTTTTTTTGGGGGGCTTCGCCCCCCCAGCGGGAGCAAGCTCCCTCGCCACAGCAAGCTCCCTCGCCACAAAAAGCCCCAGCCATAAAGACTCTGGCGACCTCAGCGCTTCTGGGTCAGCGCCCGGCGCTCGAATTCGACGATGCGCTGGCGGTAATGCTCGATCGTCTGGGCGGTCAGCACGCTGCGCTGGTCATCCTTCAATTCACCGTTGAGCTCCTGGGACAGCTTGCGCGCCGCAGCGACCATCACGTCAAAGGCCTGCTTGGGATGGCGAGGGCCTGGCAAGCCGAGGAAGAAGCTCACCGCCGGGGTGCTGAAGTGGTCGATGTCGTCGAGGTCGAACACCCCAGGCTTGACCGCGTTGGCCATAGAGAACAACACCTCGCCATTGCCGGCCATGCTTTCGTGGCGATGGAAAATGTCCATTTCGCCAAAGCGCAGGCCGCTCTCGAGGATGTTCTGCAGCAGCGCCGGGCCCTTGAAGCCGGCCGGGTCGCGGCAGATCACGCTGATCACCAGCACTTCTTCGGCCTGGGCCTGTTCCTTGTCGGCACTGGAAGGCTTGCTCTCGTCCGGGAAATCGCCATCACGGCTGCTGAAGCCCGGGCCGCCATCCAAGTCCAGGTTCAGGTTCAAGTCGCCCTGGGAAGGCTCGCTGTTGCGCTTGCCGCGCTTGGAACCCGACTCTCGTGGCTCACGTGCAGGCGCGCTCATCGACGGCAGGTCATGCTCGTCCAGCTGGGGCTCCTTGTGGGTGTCGAGCACCCTGGGCGGGCCAAGCAGTTCGGCGCTGTCATCTTCATCCGGCAGGTTCGACAGGCTGCGATCCAGGCGAAACTTGAGTTTCCCCTTGCCGCCGCGCATGCGACGCCAGCCGTCGAAAAGAATACCGGCAATGACAATGATGCCGATGACGATCAGCCACTCGCGCAGACCGATTTCCATGTAATCCCGTGCCTCTATAAAAATGCTGAAAAATAAGGGGCTTAGCTATTTGCAAACCGCTTTAAAACGTGGCGCCAACTCTATGTTCTGAATGGCGTTTTGCCCACGCATACGAAAAATTGACATTAAACTAGCACGACCAAAGACAACTTTACACCGTCTGTCGCATAGGCTTGTGCCCAATCTGTGAATTGAACATCAGCCCCAAGGGTAAAAACACCTACGGCGTTCGAAGTAGAAGCCCTACAACCTTGTTCAGGCGTCCACCATGGCCATGGCCTCCTCCACATCCACCGCCACCAGTCGCGAACAACCTGGCTCATGCATGGTCACCCCCATCAGTTGATCAGCCATCTCCATGGCGATCTTGTTGTGGGTGATGTAGATGAACTGCACTGTTTCAGACATCTCCTTCACCAGCCGTGCGTAACGGCCTACGTTGGCGTCGTCCAACGGCGCGTCGACTTCGTCGAGCATGCAGAACGGCGCCGGGTTCAGTTTGAAAATGGCAAAGACCAGGGCCAGTGCCGTCAACGCTTTTTCACCGCCGGAGAGCAAATGAATGGTGCTGTTCTTCTTGCCTGGAGGACGCGCCATGATTGTCACCCCAGTATCGAGTAGATCTTCGCCCGTCAGTTCCAAATAGGCGCTGCCGCCACCGAAAACTTTTGGGAAAAGTGCCTGCAAACCGCCATTGATCTGATCAAAGGTATCCTTGAAGCGGTTGCGGGTTTCCTTGTCGATCTTGCGGATGACGTTTTCCAGGGTCTCCAGCGCCTCCACCAGATCGTCGTTCTGGGCATCCAGGTAGCGCTTGCGCTCGGACTGCTGCTGGTATTCGTCGATAGCGGCCAGGTTGATCGCGCCCAGGCGCTGGATGCGCTGGGCAATGCGCTCAAGCTCTTCCTCGGCGTCCTTCTCGTTCGCCCCCGCCACCAGGGTCGCGAGTACGCCGTTGAGGTCGTAGCCGTCCTCCAGCAGCTGGTCCTGCAAGGCCTTGCGGCGCACGGTCAGGGCTTGCCACTCCATGCGCTGCTGTTCCATCTGGCCACGGATCAGTTGCGATTGCTGCTCGGCCTGGCTGCGGCGCTTCTCGGCGTCGCGCAGCTCGCGGTCGGCATCTTCCAGGGCGATCTGCGCGGTCTTGAGTTCTTCGTCGACGCTCATGCGTTTGTCGAGCAATTCTTCAAGCTTGAGGCGCAGCTCTTCCAGCGGCGCCTCGCCCTCCTCCAGGTTGAGGCTCAACTGTTCGCGCTTTTCAGTCAGGCGCTCGGACTGCATTTCCAGGCGCTCCAAGGCCTGGCGGGTGGAATCGTATTGCGCCTTGAGCGAGCCCAGGCGTACCGCCAGTTGATGAGCATGATCCTTGTGCTGGCGCGCTTCCTGGCGCACGCGGTCGAGGCGTTCGCGCAGGCTGTCGCGCTGGGCCAGCAGTAATTCACGCTGCTCGGCATCCAGCGCCATCGCATCAAGGGCTTCCTGCAATTGCAGGCGCGCCTCGCCGATCTGCTCGTGTTCCAGCGCCCGCTGCTCGCCCAACTCGGCGATTTCTTCGTCCAGACGGGTGCGGCGCAGGGCCAATTGTTCAACCTTGGCCTTGCCGGCGGACAGCTGCGCCTTGAGTTCGCCCTGCTGGCGCGCTTCGTCCTGTAACAGCCGACGCAAATGTTCGCGACCGTTTTCCTGTTGACGCTGTTGCGCCCGCAGGTTCTGCAATTCGGTTTCCAGCGCTTCGACGCTGGCCTCGCGCTCTTCGCGCTCGGCGCCCAGGCGCTGGATTTCCTGGCCGCGGGCGAGCATGCCACTCTCCGCTTCGCTGGCCCGGCGCACACGCAGGAAATGCCGACCGACCCAATACCCGTCACGACTGATCAGGCTTTCGCCGGTCGCCAATTGCCCACGCAAGGCCAAGGCCTGTTCCAGGCTGTCCACTGGCTTGACCTGCCCCAGCCAGGGCGACAGATCGACTTGGGCCTCGACTTTGTCCAACAGGCTGCCCGGCACCCGCACGCCGTCGCCGGCCGGGCTGAGCAGGCGCAGATCGCCTTGGCTGAACCCGGAAAGGTCGAAGCCGGCGAAATCATCGACCAGCACCGCTTGAAGGTCGGCACCCAGTACGGTTTCCACCGCCAACTCCCAACCGGCATCGACCTTCAACCCTTCGGCCAGGCGCGGACGCTCGGCCAGATGCTGATCGCGCAGCCATTCGGCAGTGCCGGTGCCCGGGTCCAACGCTGCCTGTTGCAAGGCTTCCAACGAGGCCAGGCGGCCGTTGAGGCGCTGCAATTCGCCCTGGGCCTGTTGCTGGTTCTGCAGGGCCAGTTGCAAGGCCTGGCGCAGTTGTTCGAGGCGTTCGACCTGGGCGTCTTCGCTGGCCTGCAAGTCTTCGAGCGTGGCTTCGCTGGTGGCGAGTTGCTCGGTCAGCTCCAGGATTGCGGCGTCCTCCGGGTCTGCCGCGAGCAATGCACGCTCTTCGGACTGACGCCGTTGACGCTCGGCCAGGCGCTCCATGCTGGTTTCCAATTGCTGGATGCGCGACTGCTGGACTTCAGCCTGGCGCCGTGGCTCGGCGGAGGTCAGGTTGAAGCTGTCCCACTGCTCCTGCCAGCCGTGCATGGTCAGCTCGGCTTCCTCCAACGCAGCGGCCGCCTCTTCGGCGGCGGCGCTGGTGAGTTCCTGCTCCGGGGTGAGCCGTTCCAGTTCTTCACCAAGGGTCAGCAACAAGGTGCGGTCGTGGCCCAGGTGCGATTCGGTTTCCAGGCGCGCGCGCTCGGCTTCCTTCAAATCATCCTGCAACTGGCGCAAGCGTTGCTGACCGTGCTGGATGCTTTGTTCGACCCGGGCAATGTCACCGCCCACCGAATAGAAACGCCCTTGCACCAGATTGAAGCGTTCGGACAGTTCGTGGTGTCCATCGCGAAGGCGCTCGATGGCGGCATCGGCGTTGCGTTGTTCGGCCACCAGCGCTTCGAAACTGACTTCCTGGTTGCCAATGATCGCCTCGCGCTGGCCAACCTGCTCGTCCAACGCCTGCCAGCGCAGGGCCGATAGCTGGGCCTTGAGCTGGCGCTCCTCGCCTTTGTATTCCTGGTATTTCTTCGCGGCTTCGGCCTGGCGGTGCAGGCGTTCGAGTTGGCGCTCGAGTTCTTCGCGAAGGTCGGTCAGGCGGGCGAGGTTTTCGTGGGTTCGACGGATGCGGTTTTCGGTCTCGCGGCGCCGCTCCTTGTACTTGGAGATTCCGGCGGCTTCCTCGATGAAATTGCGCAGGTCCTCGGGCTTGGCCTCGATCAGCTTGGAGATCATGCCCTGTTCGATGATCGAATAGCTGCGCGGGCCCAGGCCGGTACCCAGGAAGATGTCGGTAATGTCCCGACGTCGGCACTTGGCGCCGTTGAGGAAATAACTGTTCTGGCTGTCGCGGGTCACTTTGCGCCGAATGGAAATTTCCGCGTAGGCCGCGTACTCGCCAATCAGCGTGCCGTCAGAGTTATCGAACACCAGCTCGATGCTCGCCTGGCTTACCGGCTTGCGACTGGTGGAGCCATTGAAGATGACGTCGGTCATCGACTCGCCGCGCAGGTTCTTCGCCGAGCTTTCGCCCATCACCCAGCGCACGGCATCGATGATGTTCGACTTGCCGCAGCCATTGGGCCCGACCACTGCCGCCATGTTGCTGGGGAAGTTCACCGTGGTCGGGTCGACGAAAGATTTGAACCCCGCCAGCTTGATGCACTTGAGGCGCATGTTCAGGCCTTCGTCAGGGCTGAAACCACCAGATCGCAACTGCGCTGGGCGTAGGCCGTCAGCACGATGCGGATCTGTGGCAAATCACGGGCCAGCACCGCGCCGAGCAGGCGCTGGAACAGGTCGAGGAATTCGCTCATTTCAGCCTTGCGCTGCTCCAGGGCCAGGAAGTAGGCGCGGCTCATGGCCGGCTGCAGGTTCTCGACGGTTTCCTGCAGGTATGGATTGTTGGCAAAGGGATACGCGGCGCGCATCACGCTGAAGCTTTCATCGACGAAGGTGCGGATGTCCTGACGCGCGTAGGCGTCGTTGAGGCGCTGCTGGATCGCGACGAACGGTGCCATGTCGGCCTGTTCTTTCCAACCATGGGCCACGGCGTTGCCCAGCAGGATGTACAGCTCGCTCATCAGCGCACAGAGGCTGCGCACGTTGTGTTCGGTCAACTCGGTGACATGCGCCCCACGGCGCGGCAGGATCGCGATCAAATGGCGTCGCTCCAGGATCAGCAAGGCCTCACGGACCGAACCACGGCTGACATTGAGCGCCAGCGTGACCTTCTGCTCCTGGATGCGCTCTCCCGGCTTCATTTCGCCGCGAATGATGCGCTCGGCGAGATGGTGGGCGATTTGCTCGGCGAGGCTGTCCGGGGCCTTGAACGTCATGGTTGTCCTTCAAACTCTTAGATCTGCACAAGCGGCGCAGTGTAGCGCACTCGATACGTCATGGCGCAGGGCCTGCACCGGGTTTTTGGCACGATATAAGCAAAAAAGTTAAGGAGTTTGCCCTGAAGCGAAACCTGTGGGAGCGGGCTTGCTCGCGATAGCGGTCTGTCAGCTTGCATCCATACTGAATGTATCGCCGCCATCGCGAGCAAGCTCGGCTCCCACAGGGTTCTACAGTGTCCATAGATCGTTGTTCATCGACCGAATGGATTTTCTTGACCTTTAAGTCAGAAAATCATTGACCGAAAAGTCAGAACTGCTAAATTCAGCCCACGTCGATACAACAATAATGAATCTGCGAGGCCTTCCGTGATCCAGTTTTTACTCAACCAGGAACTCCGTAGCGAGCATGCCCTGGACCCGAACCTGACCGTGCTCGACTATCTGCGCGAACACGTTGGTAAACCCGGCACCAAGGAAGGCTGCGCCAGCGGCGACTGCGGTGCGTGCACGGTGGTGGTGGCCGAATTGGACACGGATGCGAATGGCCGCGAATGCGTTCGCTATCGCAGCCTCAATTCATGCCTGACGTTCGTCTCGTCCCTGCACGGCAAGCAACTGATCAGCGTCGAAGACCTCAAGCACAACGGCCAACTGCACAGCGTCCAGCAGGCGATGGTCGATTGCCACGGTTCGCAATGCGGTTTCTGCACGCCGGGCTTCGTCATGTCGCTGTTCGCCCTGCAGAAGAACAGCGAGCAACCCGACGCTCACAAGGCCCACGAAGCCCTGGCCGGCAACCTGTGCCGCTGCACCGGCTACCGGCCGATCCTGGCGGCCGCCGAGCAGGCCTGTTGCGGCAAGCAGCCAGATCAGTTCGACGCCCGTGAGGCCGAGACCATTGCCCGCCTGAAAGCCATCGCGCCGACCGAAACCGGCGAACTCAACAGCGGCGACAAGCGCTGCTTGGTGCCGCTGACCGTGGCGGACCTGGCCGATCTCTACGACGCCTATCCGCAAGCGCGGCTGCTGGCCGGCGGCACCGACCTGGCCCTGGAAGTCACGCAATTTCATCGCACCCTGCCGGTGATGATCTACGTCGGCAACGTCGCCGAACTCAAGCGCATCGAGCGTTTCGACGATCGCCTGGAAATCGGCGCCGCCACCCCGCTTTCCGATTGCTACGAAGCCTTGCAAGCCGAATACCCGGATTTCGGCGAATTGCTCCAGCGCTTCGCCTCGTTGCAGATCCGCAACCAGGGCACCCTGGGCGGTAACATCGGCAACGCCTCGCCGATTGGCGACTCGCCGCCCCTGCTGATCGCCCTCGGCGCGCAGATTATCCTGTGCAAAGGCCAGGTCCGTCGCTCCCTAGCCCTGGAAGACTATTTTCTCGATTACCGGGTCACCGCCCGGCAGGAAAGCGAATTCATCGAAAAAATCATCGTGCCCCGGGCCAGCGCCGAGCAGGCGTTCCGCGCCTACAAGGTTTCCAAACGGCTGGACGATGACATTTCCGCCGTCTGTGGGGCATTCAATCTGCGCATCGAAAACGGTGTAGTCCAGGACGCTCGCGTCGCCTTCGGCGGCATGGCCGCCACACCCAAGCGCGCCAAGCATTGCGAAGCCGTCTTGATCGGTGCGCCATGGAAAAACAGCACCGTCGAACGCGCCTGTCTCGCCCTGGCAGAGGACTTCACGCCGCTCTCGGACTTCCGCGCCAGCAAGGAATACCGCCTGCTCAGCGCCCGCAACCTGCTGCGCAAATACTTCATCGAACTGCAAACCCCGCACATCGAGACTCGGGTGACCGCTTATGTCTAATCATCACGCCGTAGAGAAGAGCCAAGCTGAACTCGCGGAGCTGTTCGCCCGCGACCTGACGACCGGCGTGGGCCGCAGCGTCAAGCACGACAGCGCTGCCAAGCACGTGTCTGGCGAGGCGCAGTACATCGATGACCGCCTGGAATTCCCGAACCAGTTGCACGTCTATGCGCGGCTGTCGGACCGCGCCCACGCGCGAATCCTGCGCATCGACACCGCGCCCTGCTACGCCTTCGAAGGCGTGCGCATCGCCATTACCCACCAGGACATTCCCGGCCTGAAGGACATCGGCCCGTTGCTGCCCGGCGACCCGCTGCTGGCGATCGATGACGTGCAGTTCGTCGGCCAACCGGTGCTGGCCGTCGCGGCCAAGGACCTTGAGACCGCACGCAAGGCGGCCATGGCCGCGATCATCGAATACGAAGACCTCGAACCGGTGCTGGACGTGGTCGAGGCGCTGCGCAAGCGGCACTTCGTGCTCGACAGCCACACCCACCAGCGCGGTGATTCAACCACCGCATTGGCGAGTGCCGAGCATCGCATCCAGGGCTCGCTGCACATCGGCGGCCAGGAGCACTTTTACCTGGAAACCCAGATTTCTTCGGTGATGCCGACTGAAGACGGCGGCATGATCGTCTACTGCTCGACCCAGAACCCCACCGAAGTGCAGAAGCTGGTGGCCGAAGTGCTCGGTGTGTCGATGAATAAGGTCGTGGTCGACATGCGCCGCATGGGCGGCGGCTTTGGCGGCAAGGAAACCCAGGCCGCCAGCCCGGCGTGCCTGTGCGCCGTGATCGCGCACCTCACCGGCCAGCCCACCAAGATGCGCCTGCCCCGTGTCGAAGACATGCTGATGACCGGCAAGCGCCACCCCTTCTACATCGAATACGATGTCGGCTTCGACAGCACCGGGCGCCTGCATGGCATCGCCCTGGAACTGGCTGGCAACTGCGGTTGCTCGCCAGACCTGTCGGCCTCGATTGTCGACCGGGCGATGTTCCACGCCGACAATGCCTACTACCTGGGCGACGCGACCATCAACGGCCATCGCTGCAAGACCAACACCGCGTCAAACACCGCCTACCGGGGTTTCGGCGGCCCCCAAGGCATGGTCGCCATCGAAGAAGTGATGGACGCTATCGCCCGGCATCTGGGGCTCGATCCGCTGGCGGTGCGCAAGGCCAACTATTACGGCAAGACCGAGCGCAACGTCACGCATTACTACCAGACCGTCGAGCACAACATGCTCGAAGAGATGACCGCCGAGCTTGAACAAAGCAGCCAATACGCCGAGCGCCGCGAAGCGATCCGCCGCTACAACGCCAACAGCCCGATCCTGAAGAAAGGCCTGGCGCTGACGCCGGTGAAGTTCGGCATTTCGTTCACCGCCAGCTTCCTCAACCAGGCCGGCGCATTGATCCACATCTACACCGACGGCAGCATCCACCTCAACCATGGCGGCACGGAAATGGGCCAGGGCTTGAACACCAAGGTCGCCCAGGTAGTGGCCGAGGTGTTCCAGGTGGAAATGGACCGTGTGCAGATCACCGCGACCAACACCGACAAGGTGCCGAACACCTCGCCGACCGCGGCCTCGAGCGGTGCCGACCTGAACGGCAAGGCTGCGCAGAATGCCGCCGAAACCATCAAGCGGCGCCTGGTGGAATTCGCCGCGCGGCAGTACAAGGTCAGTGAAGAAGACGTGGAATTCCACAACGGCCACGTGCGGGTGCGCGATCACATCCTGACCTTCGAGGCGCTGGTGCAACAGGCGTATTTCGCCCAGGTCTCGCTGTCGAGCACCGGCTTCTACAAGACCCCGAAAATCTACTACGACCGCAGCCAGGCCCGTGGTCGGCCGTTCTATTACTACGCTTTTGGCGCGGCGTGTGCCGAAGTGATCGTCGACACCCTCACCGGCGAGTACAAGATGCTGCGCACCGACATTCTCCACGACGTCGGCGCCTCGCTGAACCCGGCCATCGACATCGGCCAGGTCGAGGGCGGCTTCATCCAGGGCATGGGCTGGCTGACCATGGAAGAGCTGGTGTGGAACGACAAGGGCAAGCTGATGACCAACGGCCCGGCCAGCTACAAGATCCCCGCCGTCGCTGACATGCCTTTGGATTTGCGGGTCAAGTTGGTGGAAAACCGCAAGAACCCCGAAGACACGGTATTCCACTCCAAGGCCGTCGGCGAGCCGCCGTTCATGCTCGGCATCGCCGCGTGGTGCGCCATCAAGGACGCCGTGGCGAGCCTCGGGGATTACCAGCATCAACCGAAGATCGACGCGCCGGCGACGCCGGAGCGGGTGTTGTGGGGGTGTGAGCAGATGCGCGGGTTGAGGGTGGTGCAGGTAGGGGAAGCTGAAACCGAGTTGGCTTCGCTTTAGACCGCGGCGCTGCTATCGCGAGCAAGCTCGCTCCCACAGGGGACCGCAATCCAATGTGGGAGCGAGCTTGCTCGCGAAAGCGGCCGGACAGACAAGAGAGATGTCGAGGTGAATATGTACAACTGGATCAGCGCCCTCGCCGACCTGCAGACCCGCGGTGAATCCTGCGTGCTGGTGACAATCATCGAGGAGCTCGGCTCCACGCCGCGCAACGCCGGCTCGAAGATGGTCGTTAGCGCCAGCCAGGCGTTCGACACCATTGGTGGCGGACACTTGGAATACAAGGCTATGGAGATCGCTCGGCGGATGCTCGCCAGCGGCCAGCAGAACACCCATCTGGAGCGCTTCAGCCTCGGCGCCAGCCTTGGCCAGTGCTGCGGCGGCGTGACCGTGCTGCTGTTCGAACCCATGGGCCAGGTCCAGGCGCAGATCGCCGTGTTCGGCGCCGGCCACGTCGGCCGCGCCCTGGTGCCGTTGCTGGCGAGCCTGCCGTGCCGGGTGCGCTGGATCGACTCGCGGGAAGCCGAGTTTCCCGAGCACCTGCCCCATGGCGTGCGCAAAATCGTCACCGAAGACCCGCTGGATGAAGTCGACGAGTTGCCCCCCGGCAGCTACTGCATCGTCATGACCCACAATCACCAACTCGACCTGGAACTGAGCGCCGCGATCCTCAAGCGCAACGACTTTGCCTACTTCGGCCTGATCGGCTCGAAGACCAAGCGGGTCAAGTTCGAACACCGCCTGCGGGATCGCGGCTTCGACAGCGGCACCCTGCAACGCATGCGTTGCCCGATGGGCATCGGCGAAGTCAAAGGCAAGTTGCCTGTGGAAATCGCCATCTCCATCGCTGGCGAAATCATCGCCACCTATAACGCGGATTTCGGCCAGCACACCTCACGCGCCGAACCGATTGCCAAGTTGCTGCCGGTTTCGCGCCGCAGCCAGCGTTAATCTTTTTTAACGAGACAAACCATGCCCCTGACACGCAAAGCCTACCGCGCCGCCCTGCTCCACAGTCTCGCCGACCCGGCCGAGGTGGGCATCGAGGCGTCCCATGAGTATTTCGAAGACGGCCTGCTGGTGGTGGAAAACGGCCAGATCAGTGCCATCGGCCACGCCAGCGACCTGCTGCCGACCCTGGCGGCGGACATCGAGATCACGCATTACCAGGACGCGCTGATCACCCCGGGCTTCATCGACACCCACATCCATCTGCCGCAAACCGGCATGGTCGGCGCGTATGGAGAGCAACTGCTGGATTGGCTCAACACCTACACCTTCCCCTGCGAAAGCCAATTCGCCGACAAGGCCCATGCCGAGACAGTGGCGGATATTTTCATCAAGGAACTGCTGCGCAACGGCACCACCACCGCCCTGGTGTTCGGCAGCGTGCACCCGCAATCGGTGAACGCGTTTTTTGAAGTGGCCGAGAAACTCGACCTGCGGATGATCGCCGGCAAAGTGATGATGGATCGCAACGCCCCCGACTATCTGGTCGACACCGCCGAATCCAGCTACACCGAGAGCAAGGCGCTGATCGAGCGCTGGCACGGCAAGGGCCGCCTGCACTACGCCGTGACCCCGCGCTTCGCACCGACCAGCACCCCGGAACAACTGAGCCTGGCCGGCCAATTGCTCAGCGAATACCCGGACCTGTACATGCAGACCCACATCAGTGAAAACCTGCAGGAAGTGCAATGGGTCAAGGAGCTGTTCCCGGAGCGCAAGGGTTACCTGGACGTCTACGACCACTACCAACTGCTCGGCGAACGCTCGGTGTTCGCCCATGGCGTGCACCTGTGCGACGACGAGTGCGCGCGCCTGGCGCAGACTGGTTCGGCCATTGCCTTCTGCCCGACCTCGAACCTGTTCCTGGGCAGCGGGCTGTTCAACCTGCCGATGGCGGAGAAGCACAAGGTGAACGTAGGGTTGGGCACGGACGTGGGCGGCGGCACCAGTTTTTCGCTGCTGCACACCTTGAACGAAGCCTACAAGGTCATGCAGTTGCAAGGCGCGCGGCTGAGTCCGTTCAAATCGTTGTACCTGGCCACCCTCGGCGGCGCCCGGGCCTTGCGCCTGGAGGAAAAGATCGGGACGTTGCAGCCAGGAACCGATGCGGACTTCCTGGTGCTGGACTACAACGCGACGCCGCTGTTGAGCTATCGCCTCAAGCAGGCCAAGGACATTGCCGAGCGGTTGTTCGTGTTGATGACGCTGGGGGATGACCGGACGGTCGCGCAGACTTATGCGGCTGGGAGGTTGGTTCACCAGCGATAAAACTTCAGCGCATGTTGGATCGCCATCGCGAGCAAGCTCGCTCCCACAGGGGATATGTGTTGTTCACACTAACCCTGTGGGAGCGAGCTTGCTCGCGATTGGCGGTATGACTGATTCAACCCTCAGAGCTTGGCAGGCGCACGCCCCGGCTTCTTGCTCTGCAACAGATGCGAGAACACCGCGTGCAAGTCATCCGACGCGCTTTCCTCGTCGAGGTTGAGCTTGCTGTCGATGTGGTCCATGTGGTGCATCATCAGGTCCACCGCCAGCTTGGCGTCGCGGGCCTCGATGGCGTCGATCAGTTGGGTGTGTTCGTCATAGGAACAGTGGGATCGATTGCCGCTTTCATACTGGGCGATGATCAACGAAGTCTGGGATACCAGGCTGCGCTGGAAGCTGATCAGCGGGGCATTCTTCGCCGCCTCGGCCAGCTTCAAGTGGAACTCGCCCGACAAGCGGATGCCGGCGCCACGATCGCCGCGGGAGAAACTGTCGCGCTCGTCGCTGACCATCTGCCGCAGCTCGGCAAGCTGCTCGGCGGTGGCGTGCTGGACCGCCAGTTCCGTGATCGCCTTCTCCACCATGCGCCGGGCGAAGAACACCTGGCGTGCCTCTTCGACACTCGGGCTGGCGACGACCGCGCCGCGATTGGGCCGCAACAGCACCACGCCTTCATGGGCCAGGCGTGACAGCGCACGGCGAATGATGGTGCGGCTCACCCCGAAAATCTCCCCAAGTGCCTCTTCGCTCAATTTGGTACCGGGCGCCAGGCGCTGCTCGAGGATGGCCTCGAAAATGTGCGCATAGACAATATCGTCCTGGGTTCCGCTGCGGCCGGCTTTGCCTGCTCGCGGTTGTTTCTTGAGGGGCTGCAACTGTTCGTTCATGGGCACTCGAGTCGGGAGAACTGCGGCGATTTAACCGTGACTGTAATACGGCACAGCGGGTCGCTGGCAAGTATCGCGTAAAAAACACGGCGATTGTACACAACCTCTGATGGCAACACGACTGTACGGCTCTTTGCGGACATGGCTGTATTGCAATCGACCACGGTGTTGAGTTTAGGCTTAAACCACGAAACCCGTGGCCCATCAAGGCCAGCCAATCTACAACAAGGAACACCGCCCACCATGACCGAAGTCACGACCGCGCCACTTCGTCCCTTGGCCGATACATCGCCCTCGGCCATCGTCGCCGGCTTCATCGCCATGATGACGGGCTACACCAGTTCCCTGGTGCTGATGTTCCAGGCTGGGCAAGCGGCGGGCCTGACCAGCGGGCAGATTTCCTCGTGGATCTGGGCGATTTCCATCGGCATGGCCGTGTGCTCCATCGGCCTTTCGCTGCGCTATCGCACCCCGATTACCATTGCCTGGTCGACTCCCGGCGCGGCGTTGCTGATCACCAGCCTGGGCGGCGTGAGTTATGGCGAGGCCATCGGTGCCTATATAACGTGCGCGGCGTTGGTGACAATCTGCGGCCTGACCGGCAGTTTCGAGCGCCTGGTCAAGCGCATTCCGGCCTCGCTGGCGGCGGCGTTGCTGGCGGGCATCCTGTTCAAGATCGGCAGCGAAATCTTTGTCGCCACCCAGCACCGCACCGGCCTGGTGCTGGGCATGTTCTTCACCTACCTGATCGTCAAGCGCCTCTCGCCGCGTTACGCGGTGCTGGCGGCGCTGCTGGTCGGCACCGCGCTGTCGGGCCTGTTGGGACTTTTGGATTTCAGCGGTTTCGCCCTGGAAGTCGCGACACCGGTCTGGACCACGCCGCACTTTTCCCTGGCGGCCACCATCAGCATCGGCATCCCGCTGTTCGTGGTGGCGATGACCTCGCAGAACATGCCTGGCATTGCCGTGCTGCGCGCCGATGGCTACAACGTACCGGCGTCGCCGTTGATCACCAGCACCGGCGTCGCCTCGCTGCTGCTGGCGCCGTTCGGCTCCCACGGGATCAACCTGGCGGCGATCAGCGCAGCGATCTGCACCGGGCCGCACGCCCATGAAGATCGCAACAAGCGCTACACGGCCGCCGTGTGGTGCGGGATTTTCTATGGGATTGCCGGAGTGTTCGGCGCAACGCTGGCGGCACTGTTCGCGGCATTGCCCAAGGAACTGGTGCTGTCCATCGCGGCCCTGGCGCTGTTCGGGTCGATCATCAATGGGCTGAGCATCGCCATGAGCGAAGTGAAGGAACGGGAGGCGGCGCTGGTCACTTTCATGGTCACGGCGTCGGGGCTGACGCTGTTTTCCATCGGTTCGGCGTTCTGGGGGATTGTGGCGGGGGTGTTGACGTTGCTGATCCTGAATTGGCGCAACGCCTGAAACTTAAAAGCTTCGCGGGCAAGCCCGCTCCCACAGTGGATATGTGTCGTTCATATCACCTCTGTGGGAGCGGGCTTGCTCGCGAAGGCGGCCTGGCAAGCGCCGCACAAATGGCAGGCACAAAAAAACCGGCACCTGTAAAGGTCGCCGGTTTTTTTTACACCATCAAGCCTTCGGGTTGATCGGCTTTTCCGGGTACCACACGTCCAGCAACGGGCTGACTTCAACGCTGGTCAGCTCAGGACGGGCCTTGAGCCAGGCTTCAACGGCAGCGCGCTGCTCTTCGGTCACCGAGCCACGCTTCTGCAGGCAAACCAGGCCGTAGTCGTCACCGCCGACATAACCCAGGCCGTTGGCTTCCATGGCTTCTTTCAGGAAAGCGTCGAGGAAAGCGTCAATAGCCTCATCGGCCAGATCTTCTTTGAAATCCAGGTTCAGTTCGAAACCCAGCTCTTGAAATTCATCCACGCACAGCTTTTTGCGCAGACGCTGGGAACGGTTAGTCGCCATTGGAACAATCCTCATAAGTAATAACGGCCGGCACTTTACCAGTTTGGTGCATCGTTTGCCCGACTCATCAGGCATATCGCGTTACCGCCGGTAAAAAAATACCGCTTCGACGGGCTTGGGCACGGCACAAGCCGTTGCGCCTTGGGGCATAATGCCGAACTTTCATGACCGTTGAGGGCGTTCATTTTCATGTCCTCGTCTTTTTCCCCCTCGCCTGCAGGGTTTTACTTCACATGATCAAATCTTTGCGTCCATTGCTCCTGGCCAGCCTTCTTCTTCCCCTGGCTGTTCCTGTCACCACCCACGCCGCGACCATCAACACCGCCCTGTCGCCGAATGTGCAAAAGGCCCTCAAGAACAGCAAGCTGCAAGACAACGCCCTGTCCCTGGTCATGGTGCCGCTCGATGGCCCTGGCACCCCGACGCTGTACAACGCCGATGTTTCCGTGAACCCGGCGTCCACCATGAAATTGGTCACGACCTACGCTGCGCTGGAGATGCTCGGGCCAAACCACCAGTGGAAAACCGAGTTCTACACCGACGGGACCCTCAGCGGTGGCATCCTCAACGGCAATCTGTACCTCAAGGGTGGCGGCGATCCCAAGCTGAACATGGAAAAACTCTGGCTGTTGATGCGCGACCTGCGGGCCAACGGCGTGCAGCAGGTGACCGGCGACCTGGTGCTGGATCGGAGTTTTTTCATCCAGCCACAATTGCCCGAGTTCAACGACGACGGCAACGACGAGAACAAACCCTTCCTGGTCAAGCCCGACTCGCTGTTGGTCAACCTCAAGGCCCTGCGCTTCGTCGCCCGCAACGACGGCGGCCGGGTGCTGGTATCGGTCGAGCCGCCGATTGCCAGCATCCGCATCGAAAACGTGGTCAAGGCCGCCAATGGCAAGCAGTGCGCCGGCGGCGTTCGCTACAACCCGGTGGCGAACGCCGATGGCAGCATGACCGTCACCGTCAGTGGCCAACTCGGCGATGGATGCAGCTCCCAGACCTACCTGTCATTGCTCGATCACGCCACCTATACCGCTGGCGCCGTGCGGGCGATCTGGAAAGAACTGGGCGGCAGCATCCAGGGCAACGATCGCCTGGCCGCGACCCCGGGCAACGCCAAGTTGCTCGCCCGGGCCTTCTCGCCAGACCTGGCGGAGATCATCCGCGACATCAATAAATACAGTAACAACACCATGGCCCAGCAACTGTTCCTCAGCCTCGGTGCGCAGTTTCGCAACGAGGCCGACGGCGACGACGCCAAGGCTGCGCAGCGGGTCGTACGCCAGTGGCTGGCCAAGAAAGGCATTACCGCGCCGCACCTGGTGATGGAGAACGGTTCTGGCCTGTCCCGCGCCGAACGGGTCAGCGCCCGGGAAATGGCGGCGATGCTGCAGGCGGCATGGCACAGTCCGTATGCGGCGGAATACATCAGCTCGATGCCCATCGCCGGAACCGACGGCACCATGCGCAAGCGCCTCAAGACCACCGCCATGGCTGGCGAAGCCCACATCAAGACCGGCACGCTGAACACCGTCCGGGCCATTGCCGGCTTCAGCCGCGACATCAACGGCAACACCTGGGCGGTCGTGGCGATCCTCAACGATCCGAAGCCATGGGGCGCTTCTTCGGTGCTGGACCAGGTATTGCTTGACCTGTATCGCCAGCCGAAGCTCCCGCAGGCGGCTTCGGTGCTCTGAGCCGGGACGACAGAGATCAAGTGTGGGAGCGAGCTTGCTCGCGATTCGGTAGGTCAGCACACATCGATGCTGAATGAGATACCGCTTTCGCGAGCAAGCTCGCTCCCACAGTGGTTAGCGTAAAAGGCACTATTCCAACGGCGCCTCGACCCGATCGCGCCCGGCCTGCTTGGCCGCATAGACCCCCGAGTCAGCTCGTAGCAGCAGCGCATCGGCGCCTTCGCCGGGACGGAGGCTGGCGACGCCAAAACTCGCAGTGATGACCCCCACCTCCTCGATCGGCGCCCCGCGCAGGCCGTCCCACAATCCCACGGCCAGCGCGTAGGCGCTTTCGCCGTCGGTGTCAGGGCACAGCACCACGAACTCTTCCCCGCCGAGCCGGCAGAACACATCGGTGCGTCGCAGTCGCTGGGTGATGCGCTCGCAGACCGCTTGCAAGACTCGGTCGCCCGTCGCGTGCCCATATTGATCGTTGATGCGTTTGAAATGATCAATGTCGAGCATGATGACCGCCATTTCCCCGGAGCCGCGCTCGACCCGGGCCAACTCCGAGGTCAGCCGCTCCTGAAAATAACGCCGGTTGCGAATGCCGGTCAGGGCGTCGGTCACCGACAACGCCCGCAGCTCTTCTTCCACGCGCTTAAGGTCGGAAATGTCCGAGATATAACCGTGCCACAACACCCCGCCACCCGGCAGTTGCTCAGGCGTCGCCTCGCCGCGGACCCAGCGCAGGCCGCGCAGTGGCAGTTGCACCCGATACTCTTCGCGCCAGGGGCTCAGCGTGTCGGCCGAGGTGCGGATCGATGCCCGAACCCGCGCGCTGTCCAATGGATGAATGCGGGAAAAAATCGCTTCGGCGTGCCGCACCAGGACGTCCGGCTCCAGTTCGTAGATATCCCGGATGCCATCGCTGGCGTAGATCACGCTGAAGCTGCCGTTGAAATCCATCTTGAACTGATAGATACCGCCGGGCACATGGGCGCTGAGTTTCTTCAACAACAGATCCCTGGCGGCCAATGCTTCGTGGACGCGCTTGCGCTCGGTGACGTCGATGCAGATCGCCAGGTGCCCGACCCAAAGCCCCTGGTCGTCCAGCACCGGAGTCGCCAGCATGTTCACCGTCAGATAGCTGCCGTCGCGGCGTACGAGCGTCCACTCCCGCGCCTGCTGGCCACCCTGCTCGCCGCCTTCCAGCAACATGGCGTGGCAGGTGGGGATCGGTTTGCCAAAGCGAGCGGCGAGCTGGGCTGCCCGCTCCTGCAGCTCGCGCGGGACATGGAGGCTTTCCAGGGTCATGCTCTGCAAGACATCGCAGCTCCGATAACCGAGCATCTGCTCGGCACCGGCATTGAAAGTGGTGATGACACCGCGCAAATCAGTGGCAATGATCGCAACCTGTGTCGCGGCGTCGAGCACGCCCCTCAACTGGCCATGGGTCCCGCGCAATTCCGTTTCCCGGGCCCGCAGTTCCTGGGTCCGTTGCTCCACCAGCGCCAGGGCCCGTTGCCGCTGGCTGACCAGCGTGTAGAACAAGACACTGAGCATCAGGCTGAGTAACCCGCCCAGCACCGTCAGGCTCATCACGCTGGAATGATTGCTCGACAGGAACAAGTGGCTGGGTCGCAGCTCAACCCGGAAGTCACGATCGGCCAGGCGCAACAGCCGGGTCGCCGATAACTCGCTTTTGCCCGGGCGGTCAGGGCTCTCGTACAGCACTTCTTGATGATCGTCGCTGGACAGGTCCAGCACCCGCATCGACAAGTTGTCATGACCGGAATCCGGCAGGCCATCAGACATCAGTTGGCGCATGCTGACCGCAGCCACGACGAAACCCAACAGTTCACTTCCGGAATGCCGCACCACTGGCGCGGCCAGCATGATTCCCCTGGAAAAGATCGGATCGACGCCGACCAGGTCCAGGGGCTTGGACACTGTCATGGCGTTACGTTCGCGGGCCCGTTCCAGCGTGGCGCGGCGGGTGGGTTGGTAAAGCAGATCCAGGCCCAGCGGTGCGCCATAGGAGGGCTGGCCCTGGACGTACAGCACCGGTACGTATTCGTCCCGCTCGGGGGCCTCGCGCAGCAGGCCCGCCTCGTCCGGCTCACGAATGGTAAACGTACCGGAGACTTCGGCGCGCGCCTGGTGCTCGAATGCCTGCCGCTCGTCCCGAAGCACCCGGGGCGCCCAGGCGAAGGCCCGGGTATGGCGCAGCATGGCTTCGGTGTAGCCATGGAATTCGGTGTTGGAAACCCCATCGGAGTTGGCGAAGAAACGCCTCAGGCTGTCGAGGCGTTGGACCTGGTCCTGAAAGCGCTCTTCGATGCGGCTGTAGCGCTCGTCGACTTGCAGCGCGAAACGTTGGCGCAGTTGCTGATTGAACAGATTCAGCGTGCCCCAGGCCAACAAGCCGGTCAGCAAAGCCCCCGCCGCCAGGACCAAAGAAGCCACCAGCCACGCTGAAACATCTTCGCTGATAAAACCCAGGATCCTGGGACGCACCGGATGTAATGCCATACCCATAACTCAGAAAAGGACCAGGCATTTTGAACCGCCCCGATCACAGCTAAGTTATAGCTATTTGCCACTATTTTAGCCAGCCCCAAAAACACCCGGAAGCCTTGAATTTCAAGGCTTGGGTGGATCCAATCAACGAGATCAGCGTGCCGTGATTTTCCATGCGCGGTGAATCTTGCTGTTTCGGGCGAAATCCGGATCGATGGTCTTCGCGGTGATTTCCTCCACCGCGTAACGCTCGGCCAAGTTCTCTTCGAGTTGGAACTTGCGGAAGTTGTTGGAGAAATACAACACGCCGCCCGGCGCCAGGCGCGCCATGGCCAGGTCCAACAACTGGACGTGATCGCGCTGCACGTCGAACACGCCTTCCATGCGCTTGGAGTTGGAGAAGGTCGGCGGATCGATGAAGATCAGCTCGTATTCGTCACGGCTGGCTTCCAGCCACGCCATCACGTCACCCTGCTCCAGGCGGTTCTTGTCGGAAAAGCCATTGAGCGACAGGTTGCGCCGCGCCCAATCCAGGTAGGTTTTCGACAAATCGACGCTGGTAGTGCTGCGGGCACCGCCCTTGGCAGCGTGGACGCTGGCGGTCGCGGTGTAGCAGAACAGGTTGAGGAAGCGCTTGCCGGCCGCTTCTTTCTGGATTCGCAGACGCATGGGCCGGTGATCGAGAAACAGCCCGGTGTCGAGGTAATCCGTGAGGTTGACGAGCAGCTTCACGCCGCCTTCGTTGACTTCGGTGAACTTGCCTTGGGCACTCTGGCGCTCGTACTGCTTGGTGCCGCTCTGGCGCTCGCGGCGCTTGATGATGACGCGGCTCTTGTCGACGTTCAAGGCCTGGGGGATCGCCGCCAGCGCATCGAACAAGCGGGCCGAGGCCTTTTCCGGATCGATGGACTTCGGCGCGACGTACTCCTGCACGTGAACCCAATCGTGGTACAGGTCGATGGCCATCGAGTATTCCGGCATGTCGGCATCGTAGACGCGATAGCAGTCCACGCCTTCACGCTTGGCCCACTTGCTCAGCAGCTTGAGGTTTTTCTGCAGGCGATTGGCGAACATCTGCCCGCCTTCGCTCAGGCGCGCCTGCTCGACCACGGGGGCCGGTGCCGGCGCTGGCTTGATCGGGTTGCCGTTCTTGTTGTACTGACGCTCCTGCGGGACATCCGGGGTCTGGTCGTAGGCGGATTGCTCACGCTCGGCCTGGCGTTGCTCCGGGGTCCGACGCTCGCCCGTGACGAACTGATCCGGCAACACCTTGATCAACAGCAGCTTGCAGGGCAAGGCGCCGTTCCAGAACGAATACTGCTTGTGGCTGCGAATGCCCATGCGCTTGCCCAGGTCCGGCGCGCCGGTGAACACCGCGGCCTCCCAGTTCAGGCAGGCCTGGCGCAGGCGTTCGCCGAGGTTCTGGTAGAGATAAAGCAGGCTGGCTTCATCGCCCAGGCGTTCGCCATACGGAGGGTTGCAGATCACCAGGCCTTTCTGGTTCTGGTCCGGGCGCGGCTCGAAGGTGGCGACTTCGCCCTGGTAGATCTTGATCCACTCGCTCAGGCCCGCGCGCTCGACGTTGTTGCGACCCGGCTGGATCAGCCGTGGATCGGCCTCGTAGCCGCGGATCCACAACGGCGGCTTGGCCAGCCCGGCAGCGGCGCGTTCAGAGGCTTCTTCATGAAGCTTCTTCCACAACGCCGGCACATGGCCGAGCCAGGCGGTAAAGCCCCATTGCTGGCGACGCAGGTTCGGCGCCATGTCGGCGGCGATCATGCCGGCTTCCACCAGGAACGTGCCGACGCCGCACATCGGGTCGGCCAGCGCCCCGCCTTCGGCGGCAATACGCGGCCAACCGGCGCGGATCAGGATCGCGGCGGCGAGGTTTTCCTTCAGCGGCGCGGCGCCTTGCTGCAGGCGATAACCGCGCTGGTGCAGGCTGTGGCCGGAAAGGTCCAGGGAGAGGATCGCTTCGCCGCGGTCCAGGCGCAGGTGGATGCGCAGGTCCGGGTTGAGCTTGTCGATGGACGGGCGCTCGCCCGACGGCGTACGCAGTTTGTCGACAATGGCGTCCTTGACCTTCAAGGCGCCGAAATGGGTGTTGTCGATGCCCGAGCCGTGGCCGCTGAACTCCACCGCCAGGGTGCCGTCGGCGAGCATGTGGTCTTGCCAGTCGACATCCAGCACACCGTGGTAAAGGTCTTCGGCATCCTTCATCGGGAAGCGCTTGAGCACCAGCAACACGCGGTTGGCCAGGCGGGACCAGAGGCAGAGCCGATAGGCCGTCTCCATGTCAGCGCTGCCGCGAACGGCCGAGGTATGCTCTCGCGCCTCTTCAAGGCCAAGCCCGACGGCTTCCTCAAGAAGCAGGCCTTCGAGGCCCTTGGGGCAAGTGAGGAAGAGTTCAAAACGGTCGGACATGGGATTTCCAGAGCCTTTGGCTAAGTGGGCCGGGCAACGCATTGCCGGGCCGGGTTCAATCAGGTGCTTTTCTCAAGAGCACCCGCGTGGCACGAAAGTGTGCCGCTCCGTCCTCGCCGCTCAGGTTCAAAGAGCTTAGATGCGAGGACAGATAAAAAATTCTGTGCAACAAATTGTGAAAAGTTGTCCCTTTCGTCGATTAGTACCCGAGTGCAACAGGGGGACATTCTCATTCGATTCCGGCGACCGCCTTTCAGCGCAGGGCTGATCATACAGGGGTCTTGCTCGAAAGCGGGCGTCGAACATCATGTTACTTATCGCACTAACATCTTTATTGTTACGTGCTTATGACAAAACGATCATTCCATCCGTGTGACGCTTTGGTTAGAACTCACCACAGGTTGACGTCGCAACGGCGTCAACACCTTGGCTCGTCACGCCGGCAACGAGCCACCAACGGCAGAATGATTCTGCCCCGGCCTCGATAGAGGTCGACGCTAAGCAACAGTCAACAAGTGAGGGCAACACCCTATGAGAAGACTTAAGCGTGATCCGTTGGAAAGAGCTTTTTTACGCGGTTACCAATATGGCGTTGGTGGTAAATCCCGTGAGCTTTGCCCCTTTACTCTACCGTCGGTACGTCAAGCCTGGATCAATGGCTGGCGGGAAGGACGCGGCGACAACTGGGACGGTATGACCGGCACTGCGGGTATCCACAGACTCAACGAACTTCACGCCGTCGGCTGACACAGGGCCTATTACTCAAGAACTCGACAATCTGACATCCAAACCGATTTAACCACGCACGTCCCATCCGGACGGCGGGCTGCGGCCCAGGGGGCTCCTTCGAGGAGCCCTTTTTAATGCCCGGGTTTCTTGGACTTGAGCTGCAAACACTGCTGTGGCGAGGGGATTTATCCCCGCTGGGCTGCGCAGCAACCCCAAAAAGATCACACAATAAACCTGACACACCGAGAGCAGCTTACAGGGGCCGCTTCACGCCCAGCGGGGATAAATCCCCTCGCCACAAATGGACCTCACCAACCTTAGGAATCACCCCAACGCCGCAATCGCATCCACCGACTCGCGAATCAACGCTGGCCCCTTGTAGATGAACCCCGAATAAACCTGCACCAGGCTCGCCCCGGCGGTGATCTTCTCGGCGGCGTGCCGACCTTCGGTAATCCCGCCCGCCGCGATGATCGGCAAGCGTCCCGCCAGCTCACCCGCGAGGACTTTCACGGTATGGGTACTCTTGTCGCGCACCGGCGCGCCAGACAAGCCGCCCGCCTCGTCGCCATGCTCCAACCCTTCGACACCTTCGCGGCCCAGCGTGGTGTTGGTGGCGATCACCGCGTCCATGCCAGTCTCGATCAGCGCCTGGGCTACCTGGACGGTTTCCTCGTCGCTCATGTCCGGGGCAATCTTGATGGCCAGCGGCACATGTCGGCCATGGGTGACCGCCAGCTCCGCACGGCGCCGGGCCAGGTCGGCCAGCAGTTGCTTGAGCGAATCACCGAACTGCAGGCTGCGCAGCCCCGGGGTGTTCGGGGAACTGACGTTGACGGTGATATAGCTGGCGTGGGCGTAGACCTTGTCCAGGCAGATGAGGTAATCGTCGACGGCGCGCTCCACCGGAGTGTCGAAGTTCTTGCCGATGTTGATGCCCAGCACGCCCTTGTACTTGGCCGCCGCGACACGGGCCAGCAGGTGATCGACGCCCAGGTTGTTGAAGCCCATGCGATTGATGATCGCCTCGGCCTGGGGCAGACGGAACAGTCGTGGCTTGGGGTTGCCCGGCTGCGGTCGCGGCGTCACGGTGCCAATTTCAACGAAGCCGAAACCCAATTGCGCAAAACCGTCGATGGCCGCGCCATTCTTGTCCAGGCCCGCCGCCAGCCCGACCGGGTTGGGAAACTCCAGCCCCATGACCGTCACCGGAAGTTTCGCCGGGGCCTTGCACAGCAGACCGTTAAGGCCCAAGCGCCCGCCCGCGCCGATCAAGTCCAGGGACAGGTCATGGGAGGTTTCCGGGGAGAATTTGAACAGCAGTTCACGGGCCAGGGTGTACATGGGCGGCTTTGACTCGGGCGACGAAATGAGGCGGCGATTATAGCCGCGCAACGGTGTCGCAAGCGAGGCGCTCGCACAAAACCACAGCGCTGGCATATGCCTTGCACCTTTTTGGTCATCAGCGCCCCATGCCAACGACGGAATGAGTGCCGCACTGTTTCAAAGGACAACGGCGTCGGCGTCCGGCCTCTCCTGGCCAGGACACGGCGCCTTTTCATGTGGAAGGTGATATCGATGAATGAAGTTCCAGCCACGCCCCTGGCCTGGGTCAATGGCAGCGATGCCCCGGAAAAGAGCGCGATCAACCTCGGCTTCATGGCCTTGAGCGACTGCGCCCCGGTGGTGGTGGCCGCCACCCAAGGCTTCGCCCAACCCTACGGCCTGACCCTGAATCTCAAGCGCCAGGCATCCTGGGCCAACCTGCGGGACAAGCTGGTCAGCGGTGAAATCGATGCCGCCCACAGCCTCTATGGCTTGATCTACGCAGTGCATCTGGGCATTGGCGGCGTCGCACCGACGGACATGGCCGTGCTGATGGGGTTGAACCAGAACGGCCAGAGCATCAACCTCTCCCACGGCCTCCAGGCCCAAGGCGTGACCAGTCCTGAAGCACTGGAACGGCACGTGCACCAAACTCGCCCGAAACTGACCTTCGCCCAGACCTTCCCCACCGGCACCCATGCCATGTGGCTCTATTACTGGCTCGCGGCCCAGGGCATCCATCCGCTATCGGATGTCGACAGCGTCGTGGTACCACCGCCGCAAATGGTCGCTCACCTGCAAGCCGGGCGCATCGACGGTTTTTGCGTGGGCGAGCCCTGGTGCGCCAGTGCGGTAAAGCAAAACCTCGGTTTTACCCTGGCGACCACCCAGACCATCTGGCCCGACCACCCGGAAAAGGTCCTCGGCTGCACCCGCGCGTTCGTCGAGCAATACCCCAATACCGCCCGGGCGCTGGTAATGGCGATCCTGGAAGCAAGCCGCTTCATCGAGCAAAGCACTGAAAACCGTCGCAGCACCGCACAACTGTTGAGCGCACCCGAATACCTCGACGCGCCGCTGGACTGCATCGAGCCGCGCTTGCTGGGCATCTATGCCGACGGCTTGGGCAACAGTTGGCAGGACCCCCATGCCATGCGCTTCCACGGAGGCGGCGAGGTGAACCTGCCATACTTGTCCGATGGCATGTGGTTCATGACCCAGTTCCGTCGCTGGGGCCTGCTGCGTGAAGACCCGGACTACCTGGCCGTCGCGCGCCAGGTCCAGCAGCTCAAGTTGTACCGTGAAGCCGCCGCGGCGCTGGGCGTAATCTCCCCAGGCCAGGACATGCGCAGCAGCCAACTGATCGACGGCACCACCTGGGACGGCACTGATCCGGCCGGGTACGCCCGCAGCTTCAAACTGCACGCCTTGAGCGATGCGGCTCCCCTTCTCGCCAGCCGCTGACAGGAGCCACGACCATGCTGCGTATCCTGCTGATCAACGACACCGCGAAAAAAGTCGGTCGCCTGAAAGCCGCCCTGATTGAAGCCGGTTTCGAAGTGATCGACGAATCCGGCCTGACCATCGACCTGCCGGCGCGCGTCGAAACAGTGCGTCCGGACGTGATCCTGATCGATACCGAGTCACCCGGACGCGATGTGATGGAGCAAGTGGTGCTGGTCAGTCGTGACCAGCCGCGACCGATCGTCATGTTTACCGACGAGCACGACCCGGATGTAATGCGCCAGGCGATCAAGTCGGGCGTCAGCGCCTACATCGTCGAAGGCATCCATGCCGCGCGCCTGCAACCGATCCTCGACGTCGCCATGGCCCGCTTCGAAAGCGACCAGGCCCTGCGCGCCCAACTCCTGGCCCGGGACCAGCAACTGGCCGAACGCAAGCGCATCGAACTGGCCAAGGGCATGCTCATGAAGATGAAGGAGTGCAACGAGGAACAGGCCTACACCCTGATGCGCCGCCAGGCCATGAGCCGCCAGCAGAAGCTGATCCAGGTGGCGGAGCAGATCATTGCCATGAATGAGCTGCTGGGCTGAAAGCCTTGTAGCGCAGGGCCTGCCGCCATCGCGAGCAGGCTCGCTCCACAGGGAGCCCCGGGGTGGACTTCATATTTGTCGCACCACAAATCAACTGTGGGAGCGAGCTTGCTCGCGATTGCGATCTAATGTTCAACATCGATATCGACTGACCCACCGTCATCGCGAGCAAGCTCGCTCCCACAGGAAGTCCCGGGGTGGACTTCATATTTGTCGCACCACAAATCAACTGTGGGAGCGAGCTTGCTCGCGATGGCGATCTAACGTTCAACATCGATATCGACTGACCCACCGTCTTCGCGAGCAAGCTCGCTCCCACAGGAAGTCCGGAGTGGACTTCATATTTATGAACGCCACAAATCCACTGTGGGAGCGAGCCCGCTCGCGAAGGGCTCGCCCCGAATTATCAGGTTGGCACAGATCTCGCTTAACCCACCCCACAGGTAACCAACGGCGGTTGCCCCACCTACGACAAAGACGTCGCATACCCCATTGCCCTCCAGCAATCCGGGTTGCGGCGTTTTTTTGTTTTGGTCCTGCGGGACCGGTGGTGCGACCACAGGCGGCGCACTGCTCAAAGCACTGACTCATTTCTCGAGACTTTTACAGCTGAGGTGCGCGATGAATTCAAGCTTCTGGAAATCCGGCCATACCCCGACACTGTTCGCGGCCTTCCTCTATTTCGACCTGAGCTTCATGGTCTGGTACCTGCTCGGCCCGATGGCGGTGCAAATCTCCGCCGATTTGCATTTGAGCACCCAACAACGTGGCTTGATGGTGGCGACGCCCATTCTGGCCGGCGCGGTGTTGCGCCTGTTCATGGGGTTGCTGGCCGACCGTCTGTCACCCAAGACCGCCGGCATGATCGGCCAGGTCATCGTGATCGGTGCCTTGTTCTGTGCCTGGAAACTCGGCATCCACAGCTATGAACAAGCGCTGCTGCTGGGGCTGTTCCTGGGCATGGCCGGGGCCTCGTTCGCCGTGGCACTGCCATTGGCGTCCCAGTGGTACCCGCCGCAACATCAGGGCAAGGCCATGGGCATCGCCGGGGCCGGTAACTCGGGCACCGTGTTCGCCGCCCTGGCCGCGCCGATCCTCGCGGTGTCGTTCGGCTGGACCAACGTGTTCGGCTTCGCGCTGATCCCGCTGGTCCTGACCCTGATCGCCTTCAGCTTGATGGCCAAGAACGCCCCCGAGCGCCCCAAGGCCAAATCCATGGCCGATTACCTCAAGGCCCTGGGCGATCGCGACAGCTGGTGGTTCATGTTTTTCTACAGTGTGACCTTCGGCGGCTTCATCGGCCTGGCCAGCGCCCTGCCCGGCTACTTCAACGACCAATACGGCCTGAGCCCGGTCACCGCCGGCTACTACACCGCCGCCTGCGTCTTCGGTGGCAGCCTGATGCGCCCACTGGGCGGCGCCTTGGCAGACCGTTTCGGCGGCATCCGCACCCTGCTGGGCATGTACACCGTGGCGGCTATCTGCATCGCTGCCGTGGGTTTCAACCTGCCGAGTTCCTACGCGGCGCTGGCACTGTTCGTGTGCACCATGCTCGGCCTGGGTGCAGGCAACGGTGCGGTATTCCAACTGGTGCCACAACGTTTCCGTCGCGAAATCGGCGTGATGACTGGTTTGATCGGCATGGCCGGCGGCATCGGCGGCTTCGCCCTGGCGGCGGGCATGGGTGCGATCAAGCAGAGCACCGGCAGCTATCAACTGGCGTTGTGGTTGTTCGCCAGCCTCAGTGTCCTGGCCTGGTTCGGCCTGCATGGCGTCAAGCGTCGCTGGAGAACCACTTGGGGTTCGGCCGCCGTCACCGCCGCCCGGGTATAACAGCCCACCATGAGCCTGCAATTGAGCTTCGCCGAGGCCAGCGCCATCGGCCCCCGGGAAGAAAACCAGGACGCCCTGCGCCTGGTCACCCCCGCCCCGGCCCTGGCCGCCAGCAAGGGTTACCTGTTCGCCATCGCCGACGGCGTGAGCCAATGCGCCGATGGCGGATTGGCCGCCCGCTCGACCTTGCAAGCGCTGGCCTTGGATTACTACTCCACGCCGCAAACCTGGGGCGTGGCCCAGGCGCTGGACCGGCTGTTACTGGCACAGAACCGCTGGTTGCAAGCCAACGGTGGCGGGCAACCGCTGCTCACCACCGTCAGCGCGCTGGTGCTGCGGGGCCGGCGCTTCACCCTGGCCCATGTCGGTGATTGCCGGGTCTACCGTTGGCAAGCCGATCATCTGCAACGGATCAGCGAAGATCACGTCTGGGAACAACAGGGCATGCAACATGTGCTCAAGCGCGCGCTGGGGCTGGATCAACACCTGATCCTGGATTTCCTCGACGGGGAACTGCGCGAGGACGAGACCTTCGTGCTGCTCAGTGACGGCGTGTGGGCAGTACTCGGCGACACCGCCATCGCCGGCATTCTGCGTGACCAGCCAGACCTCGAACTCGCGGCCCAGACATTGGTGAACGCCGCCCACCTGGCCGGCAGCCAGGACAACGCCAGTGCGTTGCTGGTGCGCGTCGATGCCTTGGGCGAAGCCAGCATCGGCGATGCGTTGATCCAGCTCCAGCAGTGGCCGTTGCCGCCGACGCTGAAGCCCGGCCAGGCCTTCGAGGGTTGGCAGATCGAAAGTTTGCTCGGCCAGAGCCAGCAATCGTTGCTTTACCGGGTCCACGACGGCCAGGGCCAACCCTGGCTACTGAAAACCTTGCCTGCGCAACTGCGGGACGATTCCCGGGCCGGGCAGGCCTTGTTGTCGGAAGAATGGTTTCTCAAGCGAGTCGCCGGCAGGCAATTTCCCGAAGTGCATGGCGTGCCCCAGCGCCAACATCTGTACTACGTGATGCGCGAATATTCGGGCATGACCCTGGCCGAGCTGTTCGACCGGACCGGCACGCTGACCCTGGCGCAATGGCAGGACCTCGCACAACGGCTGGTGCGGGCGGTGGGCCTGTTGCATCGACGGCAGATCTACCACCGCGACATCAAGCCGGAAAACCTGCACCTGGGCGACGACGGTGAACTTCGCCTATTGGATTTTGGCCTGGCGTATTGCCCAGGTTTGTCCGAGGACCAGGCCAACGTTCTGCCTGGCACGCCCAGCTACATTGCCCCGGAAGCCTTCGGCGGTGCCGCGCCGACCGCTCGACAGGATTTGTACTCCGTCGGCGTGACCTTGTATTTCCTGCTGACCGGGCACTACCCCTACGGCGAAGTCGAAGCCTTCCAGCGCCCGCGCTTCGGCGTGCCGGTCAGCGCCAGCCGCTATCGACCGGACCTCGCCGAATGGCTCGGGCAAAGCCTCGAACGTGCCGTCGCCGCGGACCCGGACCAGCGCTTTGAAACCGCCGAGGAATGGTTGCTGTTGCTGGAACAGGGCGAGCGCCGCAGCTTGAGCGTAAGGCCCCGGCCCCTGCTGGAGAGAGAACCGCTGAAGGTGTGGCGAACGTTGGCGCTGGTGTCGCTGGTCGTGAATATCGTGCTGTTGTTCCTGGTATTCCACGGCTGAAATCGGCCGCTCCCCGCAAGGGATTGTCTTGCGGCAAGCCTGGAAATCAGCTCAAGCGCTGATCGCCAGGCCATGCCGGCGATGATGCACGCTCAACTGATCCTTGATCAGTCGCAGCACCCGGGCTTCGTGCTCATGGATGAAGAAATGCCCACCCGCGAGCATGTCCACGGAGAAACTGCCGCAGGTTTCCCGGCTCCAGCCAATCAGTTGTTCCGTGGTGGCCTTGTCGGCCGCGCCGCCGAGCACATGCACGGGGCAGTTCAGCGGTGATCGAAGCTTGGGTTGGTAGCGCCCGCAGAGCAGGAAATCCGCCCGCAGCACGGGCAAGGTCAGGGCCATCAATTCTTCGTTGGCCAACACTTCTTCGCTGGTGCCATTGAGGGTGCGCAACTGGTCGATCAGTTCCGCATCGGTTTTCGGCTCGGCGAAGCCGCGATCGTAATCGGCGCGCATCGTCGGCGCCGCCGTACCCGAGGCAAACAGCGCCACCGGTTCCGGGCAACCCAGTTCACGCAAGGCATGGGCGATTTCGCAGGCCAGCAACGCCCCCAGGCTGTGACCGAACAGAGCGTAAGGAGCCCGGAGCGTCGGGAACAGCTCTCGTGCCAGTTGCCTCGCCAACGGCCCCATGTCGGTGTGCAGCGGCTCGGCAAAACGCGCCCCGCGCCCTGGCAATTCCACCGGTTGCACCGTCAGCCACTGTGGCACCTTGCGCCGCCAGCGGCTGTAAACCATCGCACTGGCGCCTGAATACGGCAGGCAGAGCAGGGTCAGTTGGGTCACTGCGGTTTTCTCCGATCGTTTGTATAAAAAGAATAACGAGGCCGGGTCGTGGAAAATTAGTCACCGGCCCCACGTCCGGATGCGGCTTATAATGCCCGCCCCAAGGCTTTGGTCTGCCCAAGGAGAACACAATGAGCTGGTCCGCCCAACAATATGTTGCTTTCGAACAGGAACGCACCCGCCCTTCCCGCGATCTGCTGGCAGCGATCCCGCAAATACAGGCGCGCCAGGTGATCGACCTGGGCTGCGGCCCCGGCAACTCCACCGAATTGTTGGTGGACCATTTTCCCGGCGCAACGGTGCGTGGCCTGGACAGTTCCGCCGACATGGTCGAAGCCGCCCGCAAGCGCTTGCCCAACGTGTCATTCGACACGGCAGACATCGGCCGATGGAACGAAAACGGCCCCTTCGACGTGATCTTCGCCAACGCCGTGCTGCAATGGCTGCCGGACCACGCCACTCTGCTGCCATCGCTGGTGGACAAGCTCACGCCAGGTGGCAGCCTGGCGATCCAGATGCCCGACACCCTGCACCAGCCGTCCCATCGCTTGATGCGAGACATCGCTGCCAGCGGCCCCTGGGCCAGCCAACTGGCCGGCGCAGCTGATTCGCGAACCGAGGTGGAGGACGCCAGCACCTATTATTCGATCCTCAAACCTCATTGCAGACGCGTCGACGTGTGGCGCACCACCTACCACCATCCTCTGGCCGGTGGTGCCTCGGGAATCGTGGAATGGTTCAAGGGCAGCGGCCTGCGTCCGTTCCTCGAACCCTTGGATGAAGCACAACGCGAGGACTATCTGAAGCAGTACCACCAGGCCGTCGAACAGGCTTATCCGGCCCTGGACGATGGCTCGGTCCTGCTGCCGTTTCCAAGGTTGTTCATCGTCGCGACGCGCTAGGGCGATGGTCGGGAATGAGGACAAAACACCAGGCCGAACCGGTCGCAACAAAAGGAAAAAAAACTGAGAATGGTGCGAAACCATTCCCAGCTCTAATCTCAAACAAGTTAAAGAATTACAAACACGTAGAACTGCTAAAGCTCTCGAATATGAATATTATCAACATCAACAATTGGATCACCAAAATCAACAAGTGCTTGACGGATCCAGATTTCTCCAGCACCCGCGTCCTCACTCGTCATAGTAAACGTGAACTTATAGGTCTCCCAATGAGGTGTTACTTTAAAGTTTTCGTTCCCTTCTTCTGCAGCGCCATAGACAGTCATAGCCAGATACGCACGCCCATAAGTTTCAGAGGTTCCTCGAGCCAGAACGCTCATCTCATAACTTTTACCTAAGACGAAAGAAATTCCTGTATGAGCCAATCTGGGAAATTTACCAACCGCGACCAGTTCACAGTAATAGTTACCCTTTTGCCCCTCTTTGATGGATGCGTTTTGCACTAACACCCAACCGTTGGTGTTTCGACCTGAAAAATCAGTATAGTGATCGAGTTTATTTATTCCGGTTGATTTTGAAGTAGTCATGGTTGAACGTCCTCTGTGTATTGAAGTGTTATTCAATCCCGTTCCTGAATTACTGGCTACTGTCAAACTTTACAGGTACGGGGCCTTTCCCGACGGATGGCCAGAGAGTCATTTACTTAGGCGATGGTCGGGTGGCGAGGGCTAAATTTCTGATCCAGGCCCTCGTTACCTGCTAAGACAAAACCCGCAAGAGTGATCGCCGTGGACCTGCAAACCATCCTGGGCAAGCTGTTCGCCAATGCCGGCGCCGTTGGCATCGAAGGCGTTTTCCAATTCGTGTTCGGCCCGCACCAGGCGTTCTGGTCCGAGGTCAAGGCCAGCAGCCACACCCAGGCTGGCCGCCACGCCAGCCCCGACGTGACCATCGAAGTGGCGGAAAAGGACTTTCTCGGGATCATGGCCGGCCTGGCCAACGTCGAGGAACTGTTCGCCAGCGGTCGCCTGAAGATCGGCGGCAACATGGGCCTGGCGACGTTATTGCCGCAGATCATCGACCATGCGCGCCACGGCAATCGGCCGGTGGAAAAGGTCGACATGAACAAGCGCTACCCCACCCCATCGCGCTTCAGCGAAACCCTCACCGCCAGCCTGCCAATCCAACGCACCATCGAGCGTCAGCCGCGCAGCGAGTTATCGGTGCAAGACTTCCAGGCGCGCTATCTGCCCCATGGCATCCCGGTGATCATCAGCGATGCGCTGCAGGACTGGCCCTTGTTCAAGCTCAGCCGGGAACAAACCCTGGTGCATTTCGCCGAGCTGCAAGGCATCACCCGCCATGGCGATTATGTGAAGAAGACCTTTTCCACCGAGCGGGACTTTCGCTCCACCTCCATGGCGGACTTCATCGCCTCCCTCGACAGCCCGGCGCCCAAGCGCGCCGACGGCGAACCACCGGCCTACATGGGCAACAATATCTTGCCGGCGCAGTTGATGGAGCTGATCAAATATCCGCCCTATTTCGATCCGTCGCTGTTCATTCCGCCGCGCATCTGGATCGGCCCCAAGGGCACCCTCACGCCGCTGCACCGCGACGACACCGACAACCTGTTCGCCCAGGTCTGGGGCCAGAAAACCTTCACCCTCGCCGCGCCCCATCACCGCGAGGCCCTGGGCACCTGGTCGACCGCGCCCCAAGGCGGATTGGACGGCTGTGATTTCAACCCGGACGCGCCGGACTACGAGCGTTTCCCCAGCGCCCGGGACGTGACGTTCATGCGGGTGACGCTGGAGGCCGGGGACCTGCTGTTTTTGCCGGAGGGTTGGTTTCACCAGGTGGAGTCGGTGTCCACCTCGCTGTCGGTGAATTTCTGGGTGAATTCGGGGCGGGGTTGGTGACAACACTAGCGGAGCCGACCTTGTGGCGAGGGGATTTATCCCCGTTGGGCTGCGTAGCAGCCCCTCAAAAGGACAACGCGTTTAGCTTGATGTATATCAAGTAGAAGGGTTGGGACTGCTGCGCAGTCCAGCGGGGCGGTGCGACGTTTCGCTAAATCCCCTCGCCACAGCGCTTTGCGCTCATCTTTGCTGACGATAACTCTGCACCGCCGACCCAAGCACCACCGCCCCGGCCGCAATCGCCAGCCAGAACCCACTGCGTGCGCCAAACGTATCCACCAGCCACCCCGAACCGGCCGCGCCGATCGCCACGCCGATGCTCAGGCCGGTCACCAGCCAGGTCAGGCCTTCGGTCAGCCGGGCCGGCGGCACGATACGCTCCACCAGGGCCATGGCGACGATCAGCGTCGGCGCGAAGAACAACCCGGCGACGAACACGGCCAGGGACAAGCCGAGGATATTGCTCGCCAACAGCAACGGCAGCGTGGTGACTGCCGTCGCTACGCCGCCATACAGGAACAGCCGCGGCAATGGCAGTTTCGAGCGCAGCGCGCCGAACACCAGCCCGGCCAGGCACGAACCGATCGCATAGACCGACAGCACGATGCTCGCCGCCGCGGGCTGCCCCTGCTGCTGGGCGAACGCGACGCTGACCACGTCCACCACCCCGACGATGACCCCCATGGCGACCATCAACGACAGCAGCAAAAGCACATCGACTGAACCAATGATCGAACCCTGATGATGCGCCTGGTGCGGATGTACCGGCGGTTCGGTGCCACGCTGCAGGACAAACGCCGTGACGCCGATCGCCAGCAGCAACACCGAGGCCAGCGGCCCCGCCTCCGGGAACGCCACCACGCACAAACCCACCGACAACGGCGGCCCGACGATGAAGCAGACCTCGTCCAGCACCGACTCCAGCGCATAAGCGGTGCGCAATTGCGGCTGGCCGCGATACACCTCGGTCCAGCGCGCCCGCACCATCGCCGACATACTCGGCATGCAACCGGCCAGCGCGGCGAACAGGAACAGCGTCCAATGGGGCGCCTGCAATCGCGTGCACAACAACAGCATCAACAACGCCCCGCCGCCCAGCAACGCTGACACCGGCAACACCCGCCCCTGGCCGAAACGGTCCACCAGCCGCGACACCTGGGGCGCGCAGAACGCGGTCGCCAAGGCAAACGTTGCCGCCACCGCGCCGGCCAATCCATAGCCGCCCTTGAGTTGCGCAAGCATGGTGATCAGGCCGATGCCGGTCATTGATATGGGCATGCGCGCGACCATCCCCGCCAGCACGAAGCCGCGGCTGCCGGGGGCTGTGAACAATTCACGATAGGGGTTTGCCATGGGACGCGGCCTCAACAAGGGCCTGCAACTTGCCATAAACGACCGGGCCGGGGAAAGCGCAAAACTGTGGGTGAAATGTGAAGACTGTTTCCCGCAAATGAACTCTCGGCACGTGGCGCCAGTCAGCAAGTAAGGCCCTCAGTTCAAGGTGCTACCCATGCAGATTTCCCTCGCCCGACAAGTAGCCTTGGTGACCGGCGCCAGCTCCGGCATTGGCGCTGGCTCGGCAAAGGCGCTGGCGGCGGCCGGTGCCGCCGTGGTCCTCAACTACCATTCCAGCGCCGGCCCGGCCGAAGAGCTGGCCCGCGAGATCAACGACAGTGGCGGCCGCGCCATCGCCATCGGCGCCGACGTGTCGAAGGAGCAGGACGTTGAACGCTTGTTCGCCCAGGCCCTCGACGCCTTCGGTACGCTGGACATTCTCGTCGCCAACTCCGGCCTGCAAAAAGACGCTGCCGCCGTCGACATGAGCCTGGACGACTGGAACACCGTCATCGGCGTCAATCTCACCGGCCAGTTCCTCTGCGCCCGCGCCGCCCTGCGAATCTTCAACCGCCAGGGCATTCGCCAAGGCGTGTCCCGCGCCGCTGGCAAGATCATCCATATGAGTTCGGTGCACCAGCGCATTCCCTGGGCCGGCCACGTCAACTACGCAGCATCCAAGGGCGGCATCGACCAGCTCATGCAGACCCTGGCCCAGGAAACCAGTCACCAGCGCATCCGCATCAATAGCATCGCCCCCGGCGCCATCCGCACGGCGATCAACCGGGAGGCCATGGAGGGCGACAATGAGCAGAAAATCCTGGAGCTCATCCCCTACGGTCGGGTCGGCGATGTGGAAGATGTCGCCAACGCGGTGGTCTGGCTGGCGTCGGATTTGTCCGATTATGTCGTGGGCACCACGCTGTTCATCGATGGCGGAATGAGCCTCTATCCGGGGTTCCGCGGCAATGGCTGATCATGACGAACCGCAAAGCCCCATCGAGAACCACGGGATCATTGGCGACATGCGCACTGCCGCGCTGGTCAACGATCGTGGCAGCGTGGATTTTTTCTGCTGGCCGGAATTCGACAGCCCGTCGATCTTCTGTTCGCTGCTGGACACCGCCGAGGCCGGTATCTTCCAACTCGCGCCGGACTTGCCGGATGCCCGTCGCCAGCAAATCTACCTGCCCGACACCAACGTCCTGCAGACCCGCTGGCTAAGCGACGGCGTCGTGGTGGAGATTACCGACCTGCTGCCCATCGGCGACAGCGAGGATGACCTGCCCGTGCTGATGCGGCGGGTGCGCATGACGGTCGGCAGTGCGACATTTCGCATGCGTTGCGCGGTGCGCCATGACTATTCCCGTGCCGCGACCACGGCGCGCCAGGACGGCGACCACGTCATCTTCGAGGCCGCGCAACAACCGAGCCTGCGCCTGTGCGCCGACCAGCCCCTGACGCTGGACGGCCAGGCGGCGGTAGCCGAGTTCACCCTGGCGCAGGGCCAGACGGCGGAGTTTCTTCTCGGGGGCACCGACGACACGCGCCTGGTGGATGACACCAGCACGCTGTGCCTGGAGCGAACCCTGGCGTTCTGGCGCGGCTGGATCAGCCAATCCAACTACCGCGGTCGCTGGCGAGAAATGGTCAACCGCTCCGCGCTGGCGCTGAAACTGCTGACGTCACGTAAACAAGGCGCCATCCTCGCCGCCGCCACCTTCGGCCTGCCGGAAACACGCGGCGGCGAGCGCAATTGGGATTATCGCTACACCTGGATCCGCGACGCCTCGTTCACCGTCTACGCATTCATGCGCCTGGGCTTTGTCGATGAAGCCAACGCCTACATGCGCTGGCTGCGTGGCCGGGTCAGCGACTGCCGCGATCAACCGACCAAACTCAACATCCTCTACGGCCTGGACGGTCGGCTTGAACTGCCCGAAACCGAACTGACGCACCTGAGCGGCTACGGTAACGCACGGCCGGTGCGCATCGGCAACCTGGCGTACGAGCAAGTGCAGTTGGACATCTTCGGTGAGTTGATGGACGCGGTGTACCTGGTCAACAAATACGGCGAAGCCATTTCCCATCAGGGCTGGAAACACACGGTCGATGTGGTGGACCAGGTGTGCACGATCTGGCAGGACAAGGATGTCGGCATCTGGGAAATGCGCGGCGAGGAGCAGCATTTTTTGCATTCGCGGCTGATGTGCTGGGTCGCCGTGGACCGCGCCATTCGCCTGGCAAGCAAACGCTCCCTGCCCGCCCCGTTCGCCCGCTGGGATGAGACGCGCCAGGCCATCTACGAAGACATCTGGATGAACTTCTGGAACGACGAGCATCAGCATTTCGTCCAGCGCCTGGGCAGCACCGCCCTCGACGGCTCGATGCTGTTGATGCCGCTGGTGCGCTTCGTCAGTGCCCGCGACCCGCGCTGGTTGTCGACGCTGGACGCCATCGAAAAGGACCTGGTGCGCGACGGTATGGTCTATCGCTACCGCACCGACGACGACCCCATCGACGGCCTCATTGGCACCGAAGGTTCATTCGTCGCTTGCTCGTTCTGGTACGTCGAATGCCTGGCCCGCGCTGGCCGCGTGGAAAAAGCCCAACTGGAATTCGAGCAGTTGCTGCGCTACGCCAATCCGCTGGGATTGTATGCCGAGGAATTCGACAGCCACGGTTATCACCTCGGCAATCTTCCCCAGGCGTTGAGCCATTTGGCGCTGATCAGCGCGGCGACCTTCCTGGATCGCAAGTTGAGTGGAGAGAAAAATCATTGGCAGCCGTGAGCTGCGCTCGGACTAGTAGTGGAAATGTTCCTTTTGTGGCGACCGTCCACATTTCATCCTTATGCCTGTGCCAGGTTGCCAGCCCCGCATCCCTCTCCTAAGATCGATGCACGCAAGGGTGCAGCGGAGCTGCCCTAAAACCCGATTCAAGGACCCGACATGACCCATATCAAACGCTCAATCACCACCGAGCCCCGATCAGGGCTGACCCGCGAAGAACTCTGGGACGAACAGGACAAGGGCCTTATCAAATGCTGGGAAATCGGTCGCGACCGGGCGGCGAGGTTCCCCGAACTGGCGCAACGCTGTTTGGCCGGTGAACTGCCGGTGCTGGGTTGGAAAGGCGGAGTCAGCCGCAGCCTGAAGAAAACCGCCAAGTTCGGTTGTCTCAAGTACCTGGCCCAATGGCAGGGCCTGCGCGGCGAAGACCTCGACATCGACCTGACCCAGGAGCGCACCCTGACCTGTTCCAGCACGAACATGGTCGTGACGTTCACACCGGACCGGGCCAAATACCTGAACCAGGAGCCCGCCTGACCCCAACCGATTGAAGCCGGAGACCGACATGACATCTGCGCCCAAGGTCAATTTCGCGGTGACGCCACTGCTGCGCATCGCCTACGAAGAACACGGCCCTGCCAGCGGCGACCCGATCATCCTGCTGCACGGCTTCCCCTATGATCCGCGTACCTTCGATGAAGTTGCCCCGGTCCTGGCCCAACGCGGCTATCGAGTCATCGTGCCGTACCTGCGCGGCTACGGCCCAACCCGGTTCAACAACCCAGCCATCGCCCGCTCCGGGCAACAGGCGGCGTTGGCCCAGGACCTGCTGGACCTGATGCACGCGCTCGACATTCCCCAAGCGGCGCTGTGCGGCTATGACTGGGGAGGCCGCGCCGCCTGCATCGTCGCCGCCCTGTGGCCCGAACGCGTGCGCTGCCTGGTCGCGGGCGACGGCTATATCGTGCAGGACATTCCTGGCTCGACCCAACCGCTGGGTCCCGAAGATGAACATCGCCTGTGGTACCAGTATTACTTTCACACCGCCCGGGGCGTCGAAGGCCTGACGCAGAATCGGCGTGAACTGTGCCAATTGCTCTGGCGCCTCTGGTCGCCAACCTGGAAACGCGGCGCCGAGCTGTATCCGCTCACCGCCCCGTCATTCGAGAACCCGGACTTTGTCGACGTGGTGATTCATTCCTACCGGCATCGCTTCATGTACGCGCCGGGAGATCCGACGCTTGAGTGGATGGAGGAGCAACTGGCGGCGCAACCGGCCATCAGCGTGCCGAGCATTTCCCTGCGCGGGGCCGATGATGGTGTGGGACCGCCGTCCGAACACGACGAAGATGCCGGGCATTTTACCGGCCACTACGAACGCCGCGTGCTAGCCGGCGTCGGCCATAACATTCCTCAGGAAGCCCCCGAGGCTACGGTCAAGGCGTTACTGGATCTGCTTGAGCGTTGAATCGCTCCCGATAGGCCTGGGGCGTCACGCCCACGGCTCGCAAAAAGCTGCGGCGCAGGGTTTCTTCGCTACCGAAGCCACATTGCAGGGCGACGCGCTTGACCGGCACCGCGCTGTCGGCAAGCAGGCGGCGGGCGGTCTCGACGCGGATCAGTTCCACGGCGCGGGCCGGGGTCTGGCCGGTCTCGGCGCGGTAATGACGGACAAAACTGCGTTCACTCATGCCCGCCTCGGCAGCCAGGCTCGACAAGCCCAGGTCCCGCGTCAGGTGCTCGGCGATCCAGGCATGTAATTTATCAAAGCGACCGCCCTGTTTTTGTAGCGCCAAGGTAGCGCTGAACTGCGATTGCCCACCAGGACGCTTGAGAAACACCACCAAGTGCCGCGCAACCTCCAGGGCCATCGCCCGACCAAGGTCCTCTTCGACCAACGCCAGTGCGAGGTCGATCCCGGCCGTGACCCCGGCCGACGTCCAGACCGAGCCGTCCTTGATGAAAATTGGATTGGGTTCGACTTGCAATTGCGGGTGTTGCTTGGCCAGTTGTTCGCAGCGGGTCCAGTGAGTCGCCACCCGGCGCCCGTCCAGCCAACCACTTGCCGCCAACAGGAACGCGCCGGTACACACTGACGCGACCCTTCGCGAGCGCACTCCTTGGTGTTTGACCCAGGCCACCAGGGCCGGATCCTCGGCGGCTTCGTATACGCCCCAACCACCGGCGATCAACAACGTGTCGCTGTCTTCGTCGGGGAGCGGATCGGCCATCAGCGCCAACCCTGCCGAAGACATCACCGCCCCGCCACCGGCAGCGACGACGGTCGGCGCATACGGCATCGGCAAGCCTTGCGCACGGGCCAGATCGTTGGCCGACGCGAACACCTGCAAGGGCCCTGTGACGTCCAGCACCTGAACGTTGGCAAAGGCCAGCACATGAATGGATTTCGGCGTATTTGGCATATTGGCGTGATTCGTGGGCTGATTGGCGAATACGCCAGATCCTACGAGCCTACAGTGAAACCGTCCACCCCTCGGGGACCATCCACAGGAGAAAGCGACATGACATTGCAGATTGGTTTTCTGTTATTCCCCCAGGTGCAGCAACTGGATCTCACCGGCCCTTATGACGTGCTGGCCTCCCTGCCCGACGTGAAAGTCCACCTGATCTGGAAAGACCTGGCACCCGTTACCGCCAGCACCGGGCTGGTCTTGCTGCCGACCACTACGTTCGAAGATTGCCCGACGCTCGACGTGATCTGCGTCCCCGGCGGCAGCGGCGTCGGTCCGCTGATGGAAGACGAGCAGACCCTGGCTTTCATTAAGCGCCAGGCAGCCCACGCCAAGTACATCACCTCGGTGTGCACCGGTTCGCTGGTACTCGGCGCGGCGGGTTTGTTGCGCGGCAAGCGCGCCACCACCCATTGGGCTTTCCACAGCCTGCTGCAACCGTTGGGCGCGACCCCCATCAAGGACCGCGTGGTACGCGATGGCAATCTGTTCACGGGCGGTGGCATCACGGCGGGCATCGACTTTGCCCTGACCCTGGCGGCAGAACTGTTCGACCGGGACACCGCCGAGCTCGTGCAATTGCAGCTTGAGTACGCCCCCGCCCCGCCGTTTGTCTCAGGGAGTCCGGACACTGCGCCAGCTAAAGTGCTGGAAGAGGCCAACCGGCGCTCGGCGGAGTCGCTCCGGGTGCGTTCGCAGATCACTCAGCGGGCTGCGGCGCGGTTGGAAAAGGCGTAGCGGTAAATTTCAGCCAGGCAAGCGGATGTTCTGCCTGGCTGAAACGGATGTCGAACCGGTACGCCTCAGTACGGGCTGGCCGTTGGCCGTACCACCAGCTCACTGACGTCCACGTCCGCCGGCTGTTCGATGGCGTAGGCAATGGCCCGGGCAATGGCCTCAGCGGGGATGGCGATCCTGCGGAACTCGCGCATCTCGGCGCGTCCGCCTTCGTCGGAAATACTCTCGGCCAGTTCCGATTCGGTGACGCCCGGGGAAATTACCGTTACGCGAACGTCTCCACCCACCTCCTGGCGCAGGCCTTCGGAAATGGCCCGCACGGCAAATTTCGTGGCGCAGTAAACCGCGGCCGTTGGGCTGACCGCGTAGGCACCGATGGAGGCAATATTGATGAACTGGCCGCTGCGTTGGCGCTGCATCAGTGGCAGGCCTGCGGCAATACCATGGAGGACGCCGCGGATGTTGACGTCGATCATCCGGTCCCACTCATCGACTTTGAGGGCCTCGAGCTTGGAGAGGGGCATGACGCCGGCGTTATTGATGATCACATCGAGTCGGCCGAATTTTTCGACGGCGAAATCGATCAGGTTCTGGACGTCATCGCGACGGGTCACGTCCACGGCTTTGCAAGCGGCTCGCTGGCCAGCGGCCTCAATTTCTTGCACGAGCGTCTGCAAACGGTCCACGCGTCGGGCACCCAATACGACGCAAGCCCCCCGGGCCGCCAGCAAGCGTGCTGCCGCCTCACCTATCCCGCTGCTAGCGCCAGTGATGACCACGACTTTGTTCTGAATATCGGACATGATGAATCCCTCGTCTGGATGTGTTGGCTCCTGGGTGGAGCGTTTCGACAGGTCCAGATTAGGGATTCGCTCTGCGCTTCGGTTAGCCGGATTCTCCTGCGCATTTGCACGATCCTGTAACGATAACGCCTCTGGCCGTCGCGGCTGCAATCAGCTTTACTAGCGCGATCCATTGAGTTGGCCAGGGAGATTGATCGGCATGTCGGTATCCACGTCCATCACCATCACGCCCGATAACCGCGTAGACCTGCGTCGCGCCGAACTGGCGAGCCTGATGAAGCGCTTCGCCCCGGAATATGGCGCTCACGCCACGGCCATCGAGGCGCTGCACCTTATCCGCAGCGACCAACCCACCGAAGCCCTGCATGTCGTACACAAGCCGGGGCTCTGCGTCATTGTCCAAGGGCGCAAAGAAGTCACGCTGGCGGATGAACGCTATGTCTATGACCCGCTCAATTATTTGGTAGTCTCGGTGACGCTGCCTCTGGCCGGCCAAGTGATCGAGGCCAGTCCCGAGCAACCGTACCTGTGCATTCGCCTGGACATTGATCCGGCCCAGATCTGTAGATTGATCGCTGATGCCAGCCCCATCGGCGTACCGACCGAAAGGGCCAATCGTGGATTGTTCCTGGATCGCATTGATGAACCCTTGCTCGACGCAATGCTGCGCTTGCTGCGGTTGCTCGACAGCCCGGAAGACATCGCCACCCTTGCGCCGTTGGCCCAGCAGGAGATTTTCTACCGACTGTTGCGCGGTACCCAAGGCCGGCGCCTGCATGAAATCGCGATTCCTGACACCCAGACCCACCGCATCAGCCGGGCCATCGAGTGGCTCAACAGCCACTATGCCGAACCGTTGAGCATTGAGAGCCTGGCGCAAATGATCAATCTCAGCCCTTCGGCCCTGCATCATCGCTTCAAGGCCGTGACCGCCATGAGCCCGCTTCAATACCAGAAACAACTGCGCCTGCAGGAAGCCCGACGGTTATTGTTGGCCGAGAACGGCGACGTTTCGTCAATCGGCTACAAGATGGGCTATGAAAGCCCTTCCCAGTTCAGCCGTGAGTACAGCCGTTTATTTGGCGCCTCGCCCAGCAAAGACATCGCTCGTCTGCGAGCCATGGCATTACAGGCCAGCAGCGCCTGATTCGACAGGCAAACAGGATCAGGCAAACGCAAGGCAGTTTCGGACTAACGACGTCCCCCTCCTCATTCTTATTCTGAACCCATGCAGTAAGACAACCGTCCAGCTGCAACGGGTTCAGCAGATCTCGATATCTGAACGACCCGGCACTCACCCCATTGATACCGGAGTCATGCTATGAAAACTTTCAATTCGTCGCTCGCCATTATTGCCTTCGCCTTGAGCACCACGGCAGTTGCCCTGCCAAGCCAGCAACAGGACCGCTTCTTTACCCAAGCGCTTGATCAACAGCAGTCCGTAGCAGCAGACGGTACGGAGCGTACCGCCGGTGGCCGCGCACTGGCTGCTGATGGCTCGGAGCGTACCCCTGGTGGGCAGGCACTGGCTGCTGATGGTTCGGATCGAGTACTGGCCCGACGTCTGGCATGAGAGACCTACTTTGTTGCAGACGAAAAAAAAACCCGCCTAGGCGGGTTTTTGAGGACCTATTAGACTCCTGTCCGGCACTCCATGCCTGGTCCCATCATCCGTGACCCCGAGCACTCCCTGTACTCAACGGTTGCACATAGATTAGTCCCGTCGCGTACGAGGGCAAAGACGATAAAGCAGCAATGGCGTGTAAGTTTTTCGCCATGTAGCGTTTTCGACAACTTTTCAACAGACGAAAAAAAACCCGCCGAAGCGGGTTTTTCCAAGACCATTACGACTCCCTGTCGATAGCTTTCCTTGCAAGGCCGATCATCCCTGATCCTGAGCACTCCCTGTGCTTCAGTGGATGGGGTCAGAATACGCGAGGGATCCAAAGTGGAATAGAAGAGATAGCAACCAACGCGTGTAAGACATTCGCCATACCCACCCTTCCGTAAACCCTTAGCCTCTTAAGGGGACCGTTGGGATACCACCGTTTCCCACGCCTGCCGAGGAACGTCAACCTGGAATTCATGCCTTGTTCAAGAACTCTTCAATATTAGCCATTTGCTCATCCCAGCCACGACTGTCCATACGGAAAGCCTTGAGTCGGCGCGCCTCGGGGATATCGTTGATATCCAGATTCCACTACCTTCAGCAGGGTGCCTCCATTCATATCCTCAAGCTCGAATTGCACGCGCGTCTCGGACTCCGAAGAATAATCCATCTCTGGCTGGATGGCATAAGGATGCCAACGAAACGAAAATACCCGCTCGGGCTCGACCCGCTCCACCGCCACATCCCAAGTAAGGTGCTCATAGCCAGGGTAGGTAATCTTTCCTTGGGTCCGCTCCCCCGCAACGAATCGTTTACCCACCAGATTCACGCCAAACCATTGGCCAAAGACCTCGGCATTGGCCAAGGCTCGCCAGACTTGTGAACGCGGCGCCTTGAGTAAGATCTTTCTTTCTATACGATCGGATAAATGCATGGGGTCACCTCCTGTGTTCAACAGTAGGCTTGTAAGACCACGAGTCCAACCGGAAAGTTGTATCGGACCATCGCTTGGGTACATTCCCGCGCCAGTTTCACCCTTCAAGGAGACATTGATAATGTCCACCCGTTTGCTGCTTCCCCTGATTCCCCTGCTGTTCATCAGCACTGTTCAGGCTGATGCTTGCGCCAATGCCACCACTCAAGGTGATATGAATCAATGCGCAGCCCAGGAGAACAAAGCTGCCGACAAGGAACTGAACAGCTTGTACAAACAAATCACAGCACGCTTGATGGACAATGCCCACGCCAAGCAGTTGCTGGTCAAGGCCCAGCGTGCATGGATCGAATTCCGTGACGCTGAATGCAGCTTTTCCGCGTCCGGAGTCGAAGGCGGTAGCGTCTATCCCATGATTCACGATGAGTGCATTACAAACTTGACGAAGGCACGGGTCGAGGCGCTCAAGACCTACCTAAAGTGCAAGGAGGGAGACTTGAGCTGCCCGGTACCCGAGGCTTGATGGATGGATATTGGAGGGATGACCTGGTCATCCCTTTTTTTCTCAAAAACAAAACCCCTACCTGCGTCAGCAGATAAGGGTTTCGGAATTTAATCTTGACGATGACCTACTCTCACATGGGGAAACCCCACACTACCATCGGCGATGCATCGTTTCACTGCTGAGTTCGGGATGGGATCAGGTGGTTCCAATGCTCTATGGTCGTCAAGAAATTCGGGTACTGAGTCGTGGCCTCGTGGCCTCGCTTCAGCAAATTGGGTATGTGACAGCTTTCGGTGTTTGGTGAGTTTCGAACTTTCGGTTCATCTCGTCTTCACACACCGCAATCTGGCCTCTTTCGAGTCTACAGATTGCTTGGGTGTTATATGGTCAAGCCTCACGGGCAATTAGTACAGGTTAGCTCAACGCCTCACAGCGCTTACACACCCTGCCTATCAACGTCGTAGTCTTCGACGGCCCTTCAGGGGACTCAAGGTCCCAGTGAGATCTCATCTTGAGGCAAGTTTCCCGCTTAGATGCTTTCAGCGGTTATCTTTTCCGAACATAGCTACCCGGCAATGCCACTGGCGTGACAACCGGAACACCAGAGGTTCGTCCACTCCGGTCCTCTCGTACTAGGAGCAGCCCCTCTCAAATCTCAAACGTCCACGGCAGATAGGGACCGAACTGTCTCACGACGTTCTAAACCCAGCTCGCGTACCACTTTAAATGGCGAACAGCCATACCCTTGGGACCGGCTTCAGCCCCAGGATGTGATGAGCCGACATCGAGGTGCCAAACACCGCCGTCGATATGAACTCTTGGGCGGTATCAGCCTGTTATCCCCGGAGTACCTTTTATCCGTTGAGCGATGGCCCTTCCATACAGAACCACCGGATCACTAAGACCTACTTTCGTACCTGCTCGACGTGTCTGTCTCGCAGTCAAGCGCGCTTTTGCCTTTATACTCTACGACCGATTTCCGACCGGTCTGAGCGCACCTTCGTACTCCTCCGTTACTCTTTAGGAGGAGACCGCCCCAGTCAAACTACCCACCATACACTGTCCTCGATCCGGATAACGGACCTGAGTTAGAACCTCAAAGTTGCCAGGGTGGTATTTCAAGGATGGCTCCACGCAGACTGGCGTCCACGCTTCAAAGCCTCCCACCTATCCTACACAAGCAAATTCAAAGTCCAGTGCAAAGCTATAGTAAAGGTTCACGGGGTCTTTCCGTCTAGCCGCGGATACACTGCATCTTCACAGCGATTTCAATTTCACTGAGTCTCGGGTGGAGACAGCGCCGCCATCGTTACGCCATTCGTGCAGGTCGGAACTTACCCGACAAGGAATTTCGCTACCTTAGGACCGTTATAGTTACGGCCGCCGTTTACCGGGGCTTCGATCAAGAGCTTCGCGTTAGCTAACCCCATCAATTAACCTTCCGGCACCGGGCAGGCGTCACACCCTATACGTCCACTTTCGTGTTTGCAGAGTGCTGTGTTTTTAATAAACAGTCGCAGCGGCCTGGTATCTTCGACCGGCGTGGGCTTACGCAGCAAGTGCTTCACCCTCACCGGCGCACCTTCTCCCGAAGTTACGGTGCCATTTTGCCTAGTTCCTTCACCCGAGTTCTCTCAAGCGCCTTGGTATTCTCTACCCAACCACCTGTGTCGGTTTGGGGTACGGTTCCTGGTTACCTGAAGCTTAGAAGCTTTTCTTGGAAGCATGGCATCAACCACTTCGTCACCCAAAGGGTAACTCGTCATCAGCTCTCGGCCTTGAAACCCCGGATTTACCTAAGATTTCAGCCTACCACCTTAAACTTGGACAACCAACGCCAAGCTGGCCTAGCCTTCTCCGTCCCTCCATCGCAATAACCAGAAGTACAGGAATATTAACCTGTTTTCCATCGACTACGCTTTTCAGCCTCGCCTTAGGGACCGACTAACCCTGCGTCGATTAACGTTGCGCAGGAAACCTTGGTCTTTCGGCGTGGGTGTTTTTCACACCCATTGTCGTTACTCATGTCAGCATTCGCACTTCTGATACCTCCAGCAAGCTTCTCAACTCACCTTCACAGGCTTACAGAACGCTCCTCTACCGCATCACTTGCGTGATACCCGTAGCTTCGGTGTATGGTTTGAGCCCCGTTACATCTTCCGCGCAGGCCGACTCGACTAGTGAGCTATTACGCTTTCTTTAAAGGGTGGCTGCTTCTAAGCCAACCTCCTAGCTGTCTAAGCCTTCCCACATCGTTTCCCACTTAACCATAACTTTGGGACCTTAGCTGACGGTCTGGGTTGTTTCCCTTTTCACGACGGACGTTAGCACCCGCCGTGTGTCTCCCATGCTCGGCACTTGTAGGTATTCGGAGTTTGCATCGGTTTGGTAAGTCGGGATGACCCCCTAGCCGAAACAGTGCTCTACCCCCTACAGTGATACATGAGGCGCTACCTAAATAGCTTTCGAGGAGAACCAGCTATCTCCGAGCTTGATTAGCCTTTCACTCCGATCCACAGGTCATCCGCTAACTTTTCAACGGTAGTCGGTTCGGTCCTCCAGTCAGTGTTACCTAACCTTCAACCTGCCCATGGATAGATCGCCCGGTTTCGGGTCTATTCCCAGCGACTAGACGCCCTATTAAGACTCGCTTTCGCTACGCCTCCCCTATTCGGTTAAGCTCGCCACTGAAAATAAGTCGCTGACCCATTATACAAAAGGTACGCAGTCACCCAACAAAGTGGGCTCCCACTGCTTGTACGCATACGGTTTCAGGATCTATTTCACTCCCCTCTCCGGGGTTCTTTTCGCCTTTCCCTCACGGTACTAGTTCACTATCGGTCAGTCAGTAGTATTTAGCCTTGGAGGATGGTCCCCCCATATTCAGACAAAGTTTCTCGTGCTCCGTCCTACTCGATTTCACTTCTAAGATCCTTTCGCGTACAGGGCTATCACCCACTATGGCCGCACTTTCCAGAGCGTTCCGCTAAAATCAAAGAAGCTTAAGGGCTAGTCCCCGTTCGCTCGCCACTACTAAGGGAATCTCGGTTGATTTCTTTTCCTCAGGGTACTTAGATGTTTCAGTTCCCCTGGTTCGCTTCTTGCACCTATGTATTCAGTACAAGATAACCATCTTATGATGGCTGGGTTCCCCCATTCAGACATCTCCGGATCAAAGTCTGTTTGCCGACTCCCCGAAGCTTTTCGCAGGCTACCACGTCTTTCATCGCCTCTGACTGCCAAGGCATCCACCGTATGCGCTTCTTCACTTGACCATATAACCCCAAGCAATCTGGTTATACTGTGAAGACGACATTCGCCGAAAATTCGAATTTCTCAACTAAGAGAACTCACAAATTTTACCTTAGCCTGATCCGTTACCAGTGAAAGTAACGTTCAGTCTATCTTTCTATCACATACCCAAATTTTTAAAGAACGATCTAATCAAAAGACTAGAAATCAACATTCATCACCGTCTCGGTGGAATGCTCATTTCTAAGCTTTCAGAAGCAGTTTATGGTGGAGCCAAGCGGGATCGAACCGCTGACCTCCTGCGTGCAAGGCAGGCGCTCTCCCAGCTGAGCTATGGCCCCATAACAAAATTGGTGGGTCTGGGCAGATTCGAACTGCCGACCTCACCCTTATCAGGGGTGCGCTCTAACCAACTGAGCTACAGACCCAATTTCGAGCTTGTAACTGTTAGCTTTGAGCTATCAGCTTGGAGCTTAAAGCTGCTTCTATCGTCTTCTTCAATGAATCAAGCAATTCGTGTGGGAGCTCATGAAGCAGCTGCGGTCGTCGATTAAGGAGGTGATCCAGCCGCAGGTTCCCCTACGGCTACCTTGTTACGACTTCACCCCAGTCATGAATCACACCGTGGTAACCGTCCCCCCGAAGGTTAGACTAGCTACTTCTGGTGCAACCCACTCCCATGGTGTGACGGGCGGTGTGTACAAGGCCCGGGAACGTATTCACCGCGACATTCTGATTCGCGATTACTAGCGATTCCGACTTCACGCAGTCGAGTTGCAGACTGCGATCCGGACTACGATCGGTTTTGTGGGATTAGCTCCACCTCGCGGCTTGGCAACCCTCTGTACCGACCATTGTAGCACGTGTGTAGCCCAGGCCGTAAGGGCCATGATGACTTGACGTCATCCCCACCTTCCTCCGGTTTGTCACCGGCAGTCTCCTTAGAGTGCCCACCATAACGTGCTGGTAACTAAGGACAAGGGTTGCGCTCGTTACGGGACTTAACCCAACATCTCACGACACGAGCTGACGACAGCCATGCAGCACCTGTCTCAATGTTCCCGAAGGCACCAATCCATCTCTGGAAAGTTCATTGGATGTCAAGGCCTGGTAAGGTTCTTCGCGTTGCTTCGAATTAAACCACATGCTCCACCGCTTGTGCGGGCCCCCGTCAATTCATTTGAGTTTTAACCTTGCGGCCGTACTCCCCAGGCGGTCAACTTAATGCGTTAGCTGCGCCACTAAGAGCTCAAGGCTCCCAACGGCTAGTTGACATCGTTTACGGCGTGGACTACCAGGGTATCTAATCCTGTTTGCTCCCCACGCTTTCGCACCTCAGTGTCAGTATCAGTCCAGGTGGTCGCCTTCGCCACTGGTGTTCCTTCCTATATCTACGCATTTCACCGCTACACAGGAAATTCCACCACCCTCTACCATACTCTAGCTCGACAGTTTTGAATGCAGTTCCCAGGTTGAGCCCGGGGATTTCACATCCAACTTAACGAACCACCTACGCGCGCTTTACGCCCAGTAATTCCGATTAACGCTTGCACCCTCTGTATTACCGCGGCTGCTGGCACAGAGTTAGCCGGTGCTTATTCTGTCGGTAACGTCAAAACACTAACGTATTAGGTTAATGCCCTTCCTCCCAACTTAAAGTGCTTTACAATCCGAAGACCTTCTTCACACACGCGGCATGGCTGGATCAGGCTTTCGCCCATTGTCCAATATTCCCCACTGCTGCCTCCCGTAGGAGTCTGGACCGTGTCTCAGTTCCAGTGTGACTGATCATCCTCTCAGACCAGTTACGGATCGTCGCCTTGGTGAGCCATTACCTCACCAACTAGCTAATCCGACCTAGGCTCATCTGATAGCGCAAGGCCCGAAGGTCCCCTGCTTTCTCCCGTAGGACGTATGCGGTATTAGCGTCCGTTTCCGAGCGTTATCCCCCACTACCAGGCAGATTCCTAGGCATTACTCACCCGTCCGCCGCTCTCAAGAGGTGCAAGCACCTCTCTACCGCTCGACTTGCATGTGTTAGGCCTGCCGCCAGCGTTCAATCTGAGCCATGATCAAACTCTTCAGTTCAAACATCTTTGGGTTTTGAGAAAACCCTAAACTTGGCTCAGCAATCGTTGGTTACATCTTTGATTTCTCGCGGAGTAACTTGTGATGCTGATAATCTGTTGACTAGCAGTCTGACTCCACAAGCACCCACACGAATTGCTTGATTCAGTTGTTAAAGAGCGGTGGGTTGAGCCTTTCTTCTCAACCGAGGCGCGCATTCTACAGCGCCCCGTGTATCTGTCAAGCGGTTATTTTAAGAAGTTTTCAAAGTTTCGCTTGGAAATCCTTAACAACTTCAACCACTTGCGCTTTCGATCTCTCGTTAGCGGGAGGCGAATTCTACAGCGTTGTTCGCTGCTGTCAACACCTCTTTTTCACCGCTTTCGACCGAGAGGATCGAATCGCCAATAGAGCCAAACAACACCGCTCTATCAACTCCTTCAACGCTTCGATGAACTGAAGCGCCTGACCTATCGAAACCTACTTAACTCGTTGAAACTCAAGAAGTTTTCCGTTTCGACTGCGCCGGAAGTGGGGCGAATTATAGACACCTGGAATCTGCCGTCAACCGTTATTTTCTCTTTCTCCATTTTTCTGGCCGAAACGGTGCAAGCCCGTCTTATATATAGACTGCGTCGCGTGAAATGCGCACTATATTGCTCAAAAACCACTTCTCCAGCCTTCGCAATGGATGAAACCTTGTAATGACCCCACCAAATCGCAGCCTGGCATCCTCTTTATACCCGGTTGCCCTACTACTGATCGCCATGGCATCGATCCAGTCCGGCGCGTCACTCGCCAAGAGCATGTTCCCGGTAGTGGGTGCACAAGGCACCACGACGCTACGCCTCATTTTCGCCAGCATCATCATGCTGTTGTTGCTACGTCCATGGAGAGCCAAACTCACCGCCCAATCCTTGCGCACCGTAGTGATCTACGGAATGGCTCTGGGTGGAATGAATTTCCTCTTCTATATGTCACTGCGCACCGTTCCGCTGGGCATTGCCGTGGCACTGGAATTCACCGGCCCCCTGGCGGTCGCTATCTACGCGTCACGCCGGGCGATTGATTTTCTCTGGATTGCCCTGGCGGTGATTGGCTTGTTGCTGCTCATACCCTCCGGGGCCACCAGCACCGGCATCGACCTGATCGGTGCTGCCTATGCCCTGGGCGCCGGAGTTTGTTGGGCGCTGTACATCCTGTTTGGCCAGAAAGCTGGAGCGGACAATGGCGTGCAGACCGCAGCTTTGGGGGTCATGATCGCAGCACTGTTTGTAGCCCCTATTGGCATCGTTCACGCTGGGGCCACACTGCTGACACCAAGCCTGATTCCAATCGCCGTTGGTGTCGCCATCCTGTCCACTGCCCTGCCTTATACCTTGGAAATGATTGCCCTCACCCGCATTCCAGCCCGTACGTTCGGGACGCTGATGAGCGTAGAGCCCGCGATCGGTGCGTTGTCAGGACTGATATTCCTTCATGAATACCTTTCACTGTCCCAATGGGCTGCCATTACCTGCATTATTCTCGCTTCGATCGGCGCGACGTTGACCATGGGGGAGACCGCGAAGCCGGCCATCGCAGCAGATTGAGCAGCTTTTTACGTAGCTCTGGTATTTGCCGCGTATTTAGGCCATGTTTAGAGCCGTAACCTAATGGTCGGCATGGAATTTTTTCATACAAGGACGTCATGTACGCTTAAGACCAAAGCGAAAGCAGCCGTACGCAGGCAAAAGATCCGCGACGGCATAAGGACGGGAATGAAACGAATTCTGATACTGATCGCGGTACTTGCAATTGCAGGCTGCGCAGCGACATCGAAAACCGAAATCAAGCGTGGTAAAAAAGGCCTGCACATCAATTGTTCTGGCCTGACGTCATCCTGGGACCAGTGCGCCGCCACCGCCGCGAACTCATGCGCCCCAAAAAACTACAAGGTCATTGCCAAATCGGGTGATGCAGTCGAGGAGCCGGGAGATTACCCTTTCGGACTCAACCCAGCCGGCTACACCAGTCGCAGCATGATCGTGATCTGCAAATAGCGGCGGGTCAGTCAGATTGCCGCTCAGCCAGCCGACGGCTGATTTCCTCATGACTGGATTTGAGAACATCACGCTGGACTTCCGGCGTGACGAGCATGCGTGCGACGACAAGCGCCCCAACGCATTGCGACAGGATCGCCCAGGCCAAGCTATCGCTGCCCAACACTTTTGCCCAGCCGTCATGCAAACGACAGATCCACGTTTGCGCTGCCTCGCGTACCTGCACATCCGAACGCGCAATCTCAGCGCCCAATACCGGCAAGGCACACCCCGCCTCCGGATGCTCGACATGGTTCATGCTCAGGTATTGCTTGAGACAGCGTTCCAGCTTCGCTGAGTCCATGACCCCATTACCACTCAAGCGGTCCAGGCTATGAGCCAGCTCGCGCTCGACGATAGCCTGGAAAAGCTCGTCCTTGGACGAAAAGTGACTATAAAACGCCCCGCCGCTCAACCCGATCGCCTTCATCAGGCCATCAACCCCTACCGTCGAAAAACCTGACGTCTTGGCCGATACGGCACTACTGGCGAGCAGTTTCTCGCGGGTTTCCATCTTGTGATTGGCCGAATAGCGCATTGTCTTGCCTCTTGATCATCACCTTGACGCTGGCCGGATCTTAGCATAACGTCCGTTTAGTTAACGATCGTTTAGCAATGGAGCTAGCCATGAATAATAAGAAGGTCGTACTGGTTGTAGGTGCCGGCGACGCCACGGGTGGCGCGATCGCCAGGCGTTTCGCCCGGGAAGGTTTCGTGGCCTGCGTTACGCGTCGAAGTGCCGACAAGCTTGAGCCATTGGTCGACGATATAAGGGCCCAAGGCGGGGAAGCTCACGGTTTTGCCTGCGACGCCCGTAGGGAAGAAGATGTAATCGCGCTGATTGAGCAGATCGAGAATCAGATCGGTCCGATCGAAGCCTTGGTCTTTAACATTGGCGCGAATGTTCCCTGTAGCATCCTTGAGGAAACCGCACGCAAATATTTCAAGATCTGGGAAATGGCCTGCTTCTCAGGTTTTCTCAATGCCCGGGAAGTGGCCAAGCGGATGGCCACGCGTCGCCGCGGAACGATCCTGTTTACCGGGGCTACGGCGGGGTTACGCGGAACATCCGGATTCGCAGCATTTGCGGGGGCCAAACATGGCATTCGCGCGTTGGCCCAGAGCATGGCGCGCGAATTGGGCCCCATGAATATTCATGTCGCCCACGTGGTGGTGGATGGCGCCATCGACACAGACTTCATCCGCGACAACTTCCCGGAAAAATACGCAACCAAGGATGAGGATGGCATCCTCGACCCCGAACACATTGCCGAAAATTATTGGTACCTGCACGCCCAGCCCCGTGACGCCTGGACATTCGAGCTGGACCTGCGTCCCTGGAGCGAACGCTGGTAAGCCGCCTCCTACCAATAAGAGAGCAATGCTCATGAACAAATCAGTGGAATTTTTCTTCGATCTCGGCAGCCCGACTACCTATCTGGCCTATACCCAGTTGCCCACGCTTTGCGCACAAGCCGGCAGCGCGCTGCTTTACCGTCCCATGTTGCTCGGTGGCGTCTTCAAGGCAACGGGTAATGCATCCCCTGTTACTGTGCCAGCCAAGGGCCCCTATCTATTTCAGGACTTGAATCGTTTCGCCAAGCGCTACGGTGTCGAGTTCAAGCTCAATCCTCACTTCCCAATCAATACGCTGCTGCTGATGCGTGCCGTGACCGGCATGCAATTGCATCAACCTGACCGTTTCCAGTCTTTTATTGATTGCCTGTTCCAAGCGCTGTGGGTAAACGCGCGCAACCTCAACGATCCGGCAACCGTCGCGGCGGTCCTGAGCGAAGGTGGTTTCGACCCTGAATATGTACTTGCCCTGACGACCGATCAGTTGGTCAAGGAGCAGCTCAAAAGCACGACCGAAGAAGCCATTCGCCGGGGCGTGTTCGGCGCTCCGAGCATGTTTGTCGGCAATGAGCTGTTCTTCGGGCAGGATCGACTGGACTTCGTCCGTGAAGCCCTAGCTTGATCCTTCGCGTCAGATGGCCGCCGTTCGCGTGTTCAGCCATTGCAGCGCGTCGCCTTCCAGCAATGGGCTCAATCGACGCCGAACCTCGGCGTGGTAAGCGTTGAACCAGTCTTTTTCATCCTGGGTCAGCAGCGACGGCTCCAGGCAGCGAGTGTCGATCGGGCACAGCGTGAGCGTTTCGAACTCCAGGAACGTGCCAAACTCGCTGCTGCCCGCCTCGCGATTGATGACCAGATTCTCGATGCGCACGCCCCAGCGACCTGGACGATAGGTGCCCGGCTCAATCGACGTGATCATCCCTGGCTGCATCGCGGTTTGTGGCGCAGCGGCGGCCTGATAGGCAATGACCTGCGGTCCTTCATGGACATTGAGGAAATAACCGACCCCATGACCCGTGCCATGGCCATAATCCACCTGCTCGGCCCAGATCGGCGCGCGGGCGATAGCATCCAGCAAAGGCGACAGAATGCCTTGGGGAAATCTGGCCCGGGACAAGGCAATCACGCCCTTGAGCACTCGGGTGCAATCACGCTTCTGCTCTGACGTCGGCGTTCCGACCGGCACCATGCGGGTGATGTCCGTGGTTCCACCGAGATACTGCCCACCCGAATCGATCAGCAGCAAGCCATCGCCTTCGATAACGGCGTGCGCCTCTTCCGTGGCGTGGTAATGAGGCATCGCGCCATTGGCATTGAATGCAGCGATGGTATTGAAGCTCAAGGAAACAAAATCCGGCCGACGCTTTCGGGCTGCGGTGAGGTGTTCATCAATGGTCAGCTCGGTGATACGTTCGCGCCCCCAGGCACTTTCCAGCCAGGCAAAAAACTCACAGAGCGCCGCCCCGTCCTGCTCCATGGCCTTACGGATATGTTCGGCATCCGCCAAGCTCTTGCGCGATTTTGCCAACGTCGTGGGATTGAGTCCTTCGATCAACTTCACACCGCTGCCAAGATTATCCAGCAAGCCGACCGTGACCCGCGCCGGATCGATCTGCAGGCTCATGCCATTGGGCACCTCGCGCAGCGCGGCGCCAGCCTCGCTGTAGTCCCGTAGCGTCACGCCATCCTGTTCGAGAACGGCGCGCAACGGTGCGTCGACCTTGTTCAAGGCGACGAAAAGCGTTGCCTGTTGCTGGCTGATCAAGGCAAAGGAAACGAACACAGGATTGAAGGACACATCCGCGCCACGCAAGTTGAACAGCCAGGCAATGTCATCGAGGGTGGCGATGAAATGCCAATCGGCGCCACGTTCCTTGAGGGATTCGCGCAGCTTCGCGAGCTTCTCGACACGGCTGATCGTCGCTTGCGGTGGCAGGTGGGCGTAGACGGGTTGATCAGGCAGGCTTGGGCGATCACTCCAAACCTTCTGTAGCAGGTCGATGTCGGTACGCAGCCGCGCACCGCGAGACTCAAGCTTGCCGCTCAGCGTTCGAGCCGATGCGACGGCCATCACCGCACCGTCAACCGCAACCACGCTTCCCTCGGGCGTCTGTTCGCCGAGCCAATCCAGCGGGCCGGGCTGACCCGGAACAAGCTTGACCAGCTCGATACCACTGCCCTCCAGTTCCTTGGTGGCCTGCTCCCAATAACGGCTGTCAGCCCAAACCCCGGCAAAATCCGCAGTGACGATCAAGGTCCCAACCGAGCCATGGAAACCGGACAACCACTGGCGCCCTTGCCAGTAGCCCGGCAGATACTCCGAGAGATGCGGGTCGGCCGAAGGCACCAGCAATGCGTGGATGCCCTCGTCGCTCATCAACTGGCGGATTCGAGCCAGGCGCTGCGGAACCTGTCCTGGGGTCAAAGGCTGGGTACTCATCATCACTCCTGCTAATCAATATTGTTGTTCGATGCCGAATAGGTTCGGCTCAGGTGGGTGTCGCCCAGAATGCTGGCGCAGCGGCACAGGCCGCCTTGATCAACCGCACCGCCTCGTCGATGTCTTGTTCATGGGTGAAACGTCCCAGGCTCAAGCGAATGGTGCGGCTCGCCGCCCGTTCGTCGTGCCCGAGGGCCAACAGTACGTGGGAGGGTGCGTTATTCGCGGAGTTGCAGGCCGATGTGGCGGAAAAAGCAATCGAAGCGCCCAGCGCGGCCGGATTGAACTCGCCTTCGTTGAAGGTAAGGCTCAGTGTATGCGCGATGCGCTGGGTGGCACTGCCATTGATACACACGCCAGGTAATGCCAACAACGGCTCAAGCAAACGATTGCGCAACCGGGCGATATGGGCGAGTTCCTCGTCAAACGACTGCGCCGCCAGCTCGAACGCCGCGCCCATGGCTGCAATCTGATGGGTCGCCAGGGTACCGGAACGCAACCCACCTTCATGGCCTCCGCCGTGGATCTGCGCCGACAGGCGCGGCCGCGCGCGGTCACCGACATAAAGTGCACCGATGCCCTTGGGGCCATAGATTTTGTGCGCGGAAAAAGACATCAGGTCCACCGGCCACCGGGTCAGGTCGATACTCACTTTCCCGGCACCCTGGGCCGCGTCCATATGGAAGAGCGCGCCGTGCTCGCGAACGATCTCACCGATGGCAACGGCGTCGTTGACGGTGCCCAACTCGTTGTTCACCAGCATCAGCGACACCAGGAACGTATCTTCGCGCAGCGCCTCGCGAACCGCTTGCGGGGTGATCAGGCCATCGGCATCCGGCGCCAGCCAAGTCACCGCGACACCGCCCTCCTCCAATTGCTTGACGGTATCGAGAACCGCCTTGTGCTCGATCAGGCTGGTCACCAGGTGCCCCTTGCGCACGCCGAGCGCCTGGGCCACGCCCTTGATTGCCAAGTTGTTGGATTCGGTAGCCCCGGACGTCCAGACAATCTGTCCGGCTTGAGCCCCAACGAGTTGGGCCACCTGCCGGCGCGCCTGCTCCACGGCACGTCGAGCCTCCTGGCCGAAGGCATGGGAGCTGGAGGCCGGGTTGCCAAAGTTACCGTCGAAACCCAGGCATTGGACCATGACCTGGATGACCCGCTCATCCACCGGCGTGGTGGCGGCATAATCAAAATACAAAGGACGCTTATTCATAAGAAAACTCGCAGAGCCTGTTCCGGGACCAGGGTGCCCTCGTTGGGTTCGAGACAAGCTTTACCTGATCAAGACCTTAAAGAAGTCGGACTTCATTTAAAAGTGCGTAGGAACGCTCCTGGAAACAGCGAGCTTAGCAGGCATCGCGTCGAAGCTCAGCCCTCAACTCATGCTTTCCATCAACAACGGATACAGCGATGCCACCAGCAGCAGTGCCATGCCCCAGTTGAACAGGCGTAGCCACCGACGATCGCGCAGAAGGTTGCGCAACAGGCTGCCGCAGACCACCCACAGGCTGACGCTTGGCAGGTTGATCAGGGCAAACACTGCCGCGATCACCACCACGTTGAAAAAGTAGCCTTGCAGGGGGGTATAGGTGCTGATGGCGCCGATGGCCATGATCCAGGCCTTTGGGTTGACCCATTGGAAGGCTGCCGCGCCCCAATAGCTGATCGGCTTGTTGTTGCCCGCTGCGCTGTCCGAGACAGGACCGGAATGCGCGATTTTCCATGCCAGGTACATCAGGTATGCCGCGCCAACGTAGCGCAACAAGGTGTAGAGCAGAGGATAGGTCTGGAACACCGCACCCAGCCCGAGGCCCACCGCCAGCACCAGGGAAAAGAATCCGCAGGTGATACCCAGCATATGCGGGATGGTACGGTTGAAACCGAAATTGACACCCGAGGCCAGCAACATCGTGTTGTTGGGGCCAGGTGTGATCGAGGTCACCAAGGCAAACAGGGCGAAGCCCAGCAGCAAATCAAGCGAGAGGGTCATGGCAGGTCAATCCGTCGGGCAGTCAGGTGATGACCCTACCCCACGCCCCGGCACACGCCCATGGACAGTTAGGCAAAACTTCGAGCGGTACAGTCCTTCAGCTTGGCCGGCCAGGCAATTGGACGGTCTGTTCGGCATTCATTTCGCCGCGCTCATCGAAGCCGACGTTCTTCTGCGATGGCCCGAGCAATTCGGCTTTCTTCGCGTGATATTCCTCGAACGAAAGCCCCCGGCGATTCAAGGCTTCGAGGGCCAGCTCGCGGGTTTCTTCCGCCGTATACGGACGCAGCTCCGGAGACGACGAGGCGCAACCGCTCAATACGGTGGCAGTCAACAGCAGCAAGACGGCAAGGATACGGTTCATGGCGGGTGTCCGATGTTCTGAAGTTGGGCGATGAACAAAGGCTACCCGCCGACGTGAAACGGCAGAAATCAACGCTTTTGATAGTGGGTATCGCCCTCTCGGATCCCCCGTTGCGCTGGGTTGACCCACGGGCAATGCAGCGCACCGTCCAGGCTGCGCTCGATGTTGCGCAGGACCTGAAAAGAGCCGAACGTCACCGCTTTGGCCCGATGCTTCTGGATCAGCCGCCAGAAATTTTCCTCGCCATTTTCAACGCTTCGAAACGCCGCTTCCCCTGCTTCGCGGGTTTGCCATTGCAAGCAGTTGAGGACCCGTCGCCCGTCCTCGCTGGCCTGGACACTGGCGCTGAGAAAGCCCGGGAAATCCCGCGCCAGGCGCTCGGTCTGTTCTGTCAGGGCGTCCACCAGCGCCTGCTGCCTTTGAGGCTCGATGTCGAATTCAATCAAATGCGTGAAGCTGATTGGCGGTTGCATGAAAGGTCCCCCGTTGAGGTAAGGCGAATCTTGCGATCCGAAGGCCAGCAGGGTAAAACCTCTAGTTAAGTCAAGGTCAAGCGGTGATTGGAATGACGACGCCCATCAACTTTCACAAGGAGCTCACCGTCGGCCAAGTCGCCGCTCGCAGTGGCGTGGCGGTCACGGCGCTGCACTTCTATGAAACCAAGGGGCTGATCAAAAGCACTCGCAACCAAGGCAATCAACGTCGCTACCCCCGAGAAGTCCTGCGGCGCGTGGCGCTGATCAAAGTCGCCCAGCGCCTGGGCATCCCCTTGGCGGAAATTGGCGAAGCGCTGAAAAATCTGCCGCAGAATCGCGCCCCGACAGCGGCCGACTGGAAGACCTTATCTGCGCAATGGAGCCGGAATCTGGATGAGCGCATCGATCAACTGATCGCCCTGCGCGACCGGCTCACCGGCTGTATCGGCTGCGGTTGCCTGTCGATGGAACATTGCCCCCTGCGCAATCAGGGCGACGTGCTTGGCAAGCGAGGACCGGGGGCGCATTTGTTGGACGAGCCGTGAGACGTTCGTCGGGGCGTGAGCCCTCCCATGGGCGGCGTTCTATAGTGGTGAGCGAAAATCGACGAAAGTCGTCCTCCCATAACAACAAGGAGAAACGGTCATGGGCGTCAAAGCCATTCCTGATGGTTATCACAGCATCACGCCTTATCTGGGCATCCGGAAAGCCGCCGAAGCCATCGATTTCTACAAGAAAGCCTTCAACGCAACCGAGGTCATGCGCCTGAGCATGCCCGACGGCGGCATCGGCCATGCCGAACTGCGGATCGGTGATTGCCCGATCATGCTTGGCACGCCTTGCGACCAAGGTCCGCTGAGCAATCCGGATCGATCGCCGTCGGTAGGCCTGCATTTATATGTCAACGACGTGGACAGCGCATTCGCCCAGGCGATCGAGGCCGGAGGCACGGTGATTTCCGAGGTCAAGGATCAGTTCTATGGTGATCGCTCGGGCACCCTGAAAGATCCTTACGGGCATTTGTGGTTCCTGGCAACGCGCAAGGAGGACCTGACTCAGGAGCAGATCGAGCAGCGAGCCAGGGAAATGTTCCAACAAGGCTGACGCGTTTAGAAGACAGCGTTAACCCTGGCGAGGGGGCTTGCTCCCTCGCCGCAAAAAATAAAGTCGCCCCCATCGCAAACGCGAAACATTTTCTTTCATCTTCTCCTTCAGGATTTCACTTGCTCGTTCGTCTTAATTAGATGCAGCAGGCCGCGTCGGCAAAAGCCACGGCCTGCTTTTCAGGGTTCTCAGTGTTACGAAGCCCGTGACACGGAACCTTTCATCGAATCAAGACGTTCAATCATGTCCAAGAAGTCCCGCTCCAAACTCTGGTTCCTCGTCCATAGCTGGTTGGCGCTGCCTATCTGGTTTTTCGTGCTGATCGTCTGCGTCACCGGCACCTTGGCCGTGGTCAGCCAGGAGATCGTCTGGCTGGTCAACCCCGAAATGCGCGCCAGCAAGCCCACCGATGACGCCCCGTTGCTCAGCTACGATCAGGTCCTCGCCGCCATCAAGCAAGCCCAGCCGCTGACCCAGGTGCAAAGTATCGTGCGTCCGGATGAGTCGCATTTTGCCCTGGAAGCCAAGGTCACTTACCCCGACGGGCGGCCGGATACTGTCTATGTCAATCCGTACAGCGGCGTTATCCAGGGATCGGCCCCGGCGTTCAACTTCCGAGGCTTCACCCGCGCCCTGCATGGCTGGTGGCTGGTGCCGTTCACCAACGGCTACAGCTGGGGCTGGTACCTGGTGTCGTTTCTCGGCCTGCCGATGCTGGCGTCGTTGGTGACAGGGCTTGTCGTCTACAAGCGTTTCTGGAAAGGTTTCCTGCGCCCGACCCTGCGTATCCGCCACGGCGCCCGTATTTTCTGGGGCGATTTCCATCGGCTCAGTGGCATCTGGTCGATCTGGTTCATCGCGGTGATTTCCGTGACCGGTACCTGGTTCCTGATCGAAGCCGCGCTGGCCGACAACGGCATTTCCATCTCCAGCGCCCCGGTCGTACCGGTCGTGGCCCGTGAAAGCGTTCCGTTGTCTGCCGATGGTGCTGCTCCAGCGCAATTGAACCTGGACCGTGCCATCGAGATTGCCCGGCAGCAAATTCCTGGGCTGGAAGCAAGTTTCGTCAGCCTGCCGGGCAATGCCTACAGCCATCTGGAGGTCGGCGGACGCGGCTGGTACCCATTGATGTTCCAGACCGCAACCATCAATCCCTACAACGGTGAGGTGGACGCCTCGCGATTGTTGTCGGACCGTACGGCACTCGAGTTCGTCACTGAATCCATGCGGCCCTTGCACACCGGGGACTTTGGCGGGATCTGGATCAAGCTCATCTGGTTTTTCTTCGGCCTGATCCTGAGCATGATGGTCCTGAGTGGATTGCTGATCTGGACCAAACGCACCGCCCTGGCCACTGCCAACGCCGTCAAGCGCAGCCAGAAACCTGCCCGGCCAGCTCGGATTGCGTCGTCGTTGCAGCCCCTTCACCGTGACTCACCGGAGGGCAGCCTGTGAACCCGTCCACCACAACCACATCACCTTCAAGCCTGGGCCGGTTCTGGCATAAATGGCGCTTCCATCTCAATGTGCTGTTGCTGCTGATCCCCTTGGGCTTCATGCCCAAGTACCTCTCGGAAGCGGCGTTGTTCCGGGGTGACGGCGGGCTCGGTGAGCGGGAAGTCGGCGAAATCCAGGTTGGACCGTGGAGCCTGCGACTGGCGGAGTTTCGCAACGAAGCGCCCCGTACCCAAGGTCCTGCCGGCCCCATGAAGCACTTCAATGCCGCTTTGTGCCAACGCTGCATCAGCCAGGTGAAAGCCACCTACCTGCGCATCGGCAAGCCTCGCAGCCTGCGGGCCGCCGGGGTGATTTTCTTCGGGTCGCCCTATCGCATGGGCGCCATGTTGCCGGTGCCAAAGAAGACTCAGCCAGACGCCGAGCTGTGGATCACCCTCGAAGGCTGGGATGGCTCGATGCATCAAGCCTCCATTCCCCTGGACCAGGCCTCCCCGGCCACCGTCGCCTGGCTTAAAACCCAAGGAGCCCGACCATGACCTTCCGCGCCCCCCTCAACAGCCTGGCGCTGCTGTTGTGCGCAGGCTTGAGCACCAGCGCACTGGCCCACAACCCCATGTGCGAATGCAAGGCCATCGACGCCGAACAGATCCAGTGCACCGGCGGCTTTTCCGACGGCAGCGGCGCTCCGGGGGTGACCCTGGATGTGATCGGCTACGACGAAACCATCCTGGTCCCCGGCAAGCTCGGCGCCGACTCGAAGCTGACTTTCAAGAAACCGAACGCTGAATTCTACGTACTCTTCGACGCCGGCCCCGGCCACGTGGTGGAGATCGACCAAGCCGACATCGAGGCCCCATGAGCGCTCCCACCACTCAAGTCATCCGCCCCGCGGGCGCCGGCCATGAAACCCTTTACGTCCTGCTGTTGTGCCTGATCATCGTCTTGGGCGCCGGTTCGGTGGTGGCCTGGCATGGCGAAACCCAGGAGGTCGCCCACCTGGAAAGCAACCAGTTGGACGCCCGCCGCGACCTCAGCGCCGCCGAGCAAGGTATTTATGCCGACCTGCGGGTGACGCTGGACGAAATCCGCATCCTGCGCGAAAGCGAGCAAGCCCTTCCCGCCCCGAAGGCGTTGGCCGATGAAGGCTTTGCCCCGTTCGCACAGGACGCCAGTTCGGTCAGTCGCGGCGGGCACGCCTGGCAACTGCTGGATGAACGCGCCTACTTCGGCGCGAGCAGCAACCGGTCCGTTGCGGGCTCCTTTCTGATGCGCATCAGCGCAAGATCCGACGCGCCCCCGGACATCTGGCTCAACCGCAGCCATCCTGCGACCGCGCCCACCGCATTGGACGAGGCTGCATTGTCCGCCGCTGGTTGGCAACAGATCGTCGCGCAGTTCGATGCCGGCGTAACCCGCCAGCACCGGCATTGACCCACGCCCTCATTCAAGAGAAGACCGCTTGCCCATGTCTATCGCCTCCCAACGCCGCCCCTTGCTGCGCCTGCTGTTGATCGGCCTGCTCGCCTGCCTGTTCACATCACAGGCGAACGCCGATACAGCCAAGCGCCTGCGCATCGGCATCACCTTGCATCCCTATTACAGCTACGTAGCCAATATCGTCGGCGACAAGGCCGAAGTGGTGCCGCTGATCCCGGCCGGTTTCAACCCCCACGCCTACGAGCCCAGGGCCGAAGACATCAAGCGCATCAGCGGCCTGGATGTGATCGTGCTCAACGGCGTCGGCCATGACGATTTCGCCGACCGCATGATCGCTGCCAGCGAAACGCCGAACGTGAAGGTCATCGAAGCCAACGAAAACGTGCCCTTGCTGGCCGCCACTGGCACCGCCGCCCGAGGCGCGGGCAAGGTCGTCAATCCCCACACGTTCCTGTCCATCAGCGCCTCCATTGCCCAGGTCAACAATATCGCCCGGGAGCTGGGCAAGCTCGACCCGGACAACGCCAAGACCTACACGCAAAACGCCCGCGCCTACGGCAAGCGCCTGCGGCAAATGCGCGCCGACGCCCTGGCCAAGCTGACCCAGGCACCGAATGCCGAGCTGCGAGTCGCCACGGTCCATGCCGCCTATGACTACCTGCTGCGCGAATTCGGCCTGGAAGTGACTGCCGTGGTCGAGCCGGCCCATGGCATCGAGCCGAGCCCCAGCCAGTTGAAAAAGACCATCGACCAACTGCGCGAGCTGGACGTGAAGGTGATTTTTTCGGAGATGGATTTCCCTTCAACCTACGTCGACACCATCCAACGTGAATCGGGCGTAAAGCTGTATCCGCTATCGCACATTTCCTACGGTGAATACAGCGCCGAGAAATACGAAAAAGAGATGACCGGCAACCTCGATACCGTGGTCCGCGCGATCCAGGAGTCCGGCGCATGACCGTACAGGAAACCCTTATCCAGCAACCGGCCGGTCCGTTGATCGAGTTCGCCGACATCAGCCTTGAGCTGGGGCGCACCACGATTCTCGACAACGTGGGCTTCCAGGTGCAACCCGGCAGCGTCCATGCCTTGGTCGGCCCCAATGGCGGCGGCAAGAGTTCGCTGATCAAGACCTTGCTCGGACAAATGCCGCACCAGGGACGCCTTAGCTTGCAATGGCCAGGTGAGCCCGGCGTCATCGGCTACGTTCCTCAGGCACTGGAATTCGATCGGGGCCTGCCCATGACGGTGGACGATTTCATGGCGGCGATGTGTCAGCGACGGCCAGCCTTTCTCGGCTTGAGCAGACATTACACGGGTGCCATCGGCCGGGCCCTGGAGCGGGTCGGCATGCACGACAAGCGCAAGCGACGCATGGGCGCGCTGTCTGGCGGCGAGCGCCAGCGGGTATTGCTCGCCCAAGGCTTGATCCCCTCGCCACAACTGCTGGTGCTGGACGAACCAATGTCAGCCCTCGACGAGGCCGGCATCCAGGTGTTTGAACGGTTGCTGCAGGACTGGCGCCAGGCCGGGATCACCGTGCTGTGGATCGAACACGACCTGGAAGCCGTCGGACGCCTCGCCGACCGGGTCACCGGCCTGAATCGCCGGGTACTGTTCGACGGCCCGCCACGCCAGACCCTGACGCCGGAGCGACTGCTGACGCTGTTTTCCACCCATCCACGCACGAACGGGAGCGCGCCCTGATGAGTTATGAAGCCTTTCGCTTGATGGTCCAGGGCTGGGCGTCGGCCGGCTATCTGCCTGAAGCGCTGGCCTACGGTTTTGTGGTCAATGCGTTGCTGGCCGGGCTGTTGATCGGCCCGGTGCTGGGTGGCCTCGGCACGCTGGTGGTGGTCAAGCGCTTCGCGTTTTTCTCCGAAGCCGTGGGCCATGCGGCGCTGACCGGCGTGGCCATCGGTATCCTGCTCGGCGAACCCTACACCGGGCCATACGGCAGCCTGTTCGGCTACTGCCTGTTGTTCGGCATCCTGCTCAATTACCTGCGCAACCGCACCGGCCTCGCGCCCGACACGCTGATCGGCGTCTTCCTTTCCGTGTCCCTGGCCTTGGGCGCGAGCCTGCTGTTGATCCTGGCAGGCAAGATCAACGTGCACATCCTGGAGAACGTGCTGTTCGGCTCGGTGCTGACGGTGAACGGCAACGACCTGCTGGTACTCGCAGTGGTCGGCTCGTTGGTGATGGCGCTGGCGTTGCCGCTGTACAACCGCATCATGCTCGCCAGCTTCAATCCGCAACTGGCGGCGGTGCGCGGGGTGGCGGTCAAGACGCTGGACTACCTGTTCGTGGTCCTGGTGACGTTGATCACCGTGGCGGCGGTGAAAGTCATCGGCGCCATCCTGGTGGGGGCATTGCTGGTGATTCCGGCGGCGGCGGCGCGCCTGCTCAGCCAATCGTTGAAAGGCTTTTTCTGGTGCTCGGTGCTGATCGCCACTGTCAGTACCTTGTGCGGGATCCTCGCGCCGATTGTGTTCGACCTGCCGATCCCGTCCGGTGCCGCGATCATTCTAGTAGCCGGCATCGCCTTCGCCCTGAGCGCCATCGCCCGTGGCGTCGTCCCCAGCCTCAAAGGGAACCTTGGATAAATGGTTTTTTCATTGCGACAACTGACCCTGGCCGTTGCGTTGTGCGGCGTGGCCGTCACTTCATCATTCGCTGCTGAAAAGGTCCGCCTGCTGGCGTCGTTGCCGGTCACCTACGGGTTGGGCGAGGCCTTGCTCAAGGGGACCGAGGTCAGTCTGGAGCGAGCGGCGCCCGCCAATCTGCCCGGCACCCGCCAGAGCGCCTATTTCAGTGGTCGTGGCGCGCCGGCCCTGGGCAAACTGGCCAGCGACGCCGACGCCGTGATCGGCCTGCGCTCGTTATGGCCGGACGACCCGCTGTATCCCATGGCTCGACGCAGCAATATCCGCATCGTCGAAGTCGACGCCGCGCGCCCGGTGGACGGTGCCCTGCCCGGCATCGCCGTGCAACCGGGCATGGCCGATGGGTTGGCGAGCCAGCCGTGGATGGCCAGCCATAACCTGGGGCGCATGGCCGACGTGATCGCCGCCGACCTGGTACGCCTGGCCCCGGCGGACAAAGCGAAAATCGACGCCAACCTGGCGGCCATCAAGCAGCGCCTGCTCAAACTCAGCGCCGACAGCGAAAAACGCCTCGCCGGCGCTGACAACCTGAGCGTGGTCAGCCTGAGCGAGCATTTCGGTTACTTGATCAGTGGATTGAATCTGGATGGCATCAGCACCGACGCCCGCCCTGACACCGAGTGGACGCCCGAAGCCCTCAAACAATTGACGACCACATTGAAAGACAACGACGTGGCGCTGGTGCTGCATCATAGCCAGCCCTCGGATGCGCTGAAGGCAGCCATCACCGAAGGCGGTAGCCAACTGCTGGTGCTGAACACCGATGGCGCCGATCCGGTGGCGGAACTGGAAAGCAATGTAGGACTGGTGGTCACCGCACTGACGGCGGACTGACGGAAGAAATACGATCAACCTGTGTGCGAGCTTGCTCGCGATGAGGTCGGCACATTCAACATTGATGTGGACTGACACTCCGCTTTCGCGAGCAAGCTCGCTCCCACAGGTTTGATCGTGGATGTTCGAAGATTCTGTGTTCACCACAAATCCACCGCGGGAGCGGGCTTGCTCGCGAAAGGATCGGCACATTCAACATTGGCGTCGACTGATACACCGCCATCGCGAGCAGGCTCGCTCCCACAGGTTTTGTATTGTTCCTGAAGCATCGAGTTAGAAAACATCCCCCGGCACCCGCACAAACCCTTCCATCAATACCCTCGCGCTGCGGCTCATTATGGCTTTTTTCACGGTCCATTCTCCATTGACCTGGCTGGCCTCGGCGCCGACGCGCAGGGTGCCGGACGGGTGGCCGAAACGCACGGCGTTGCGTTCGATACCGCCGGCTGCCAGGTTTACCAGCGTGCCGGAGATCGCTGCGGCCGTGCCGATGGCCACCGCTGCGGTGCCCATCATGGCGTGGTGTAGCTTGCCCATGGACAACGCCCGCACCAGCAAATCGACGTCGCCAGCCGCCACGGCTTTTCCGCTGGACGAGAGGTAATCCGCCGGCGGCGCGACAAACGCGACTTTCGGGGTGTGCTGGCGCTGCGCGGCTTCGTCCAAGTGCTTGATCAAGCCCATCCGCAAGGCGCCATGTGCGCGGATGGTTTCGAACATCGCCAACGCCTTGGGATCGCCATTGATAGCGCCCTGCAGTTCGGTGCCGGTGTAGCCCACATCACGAGCATTGATGAAAATCGTCGGGATCCCGGCGTTGATCAGCGTCGCCTTCAAAGTGCCGACACCAGGCACCTCCAAGTCATCCACCAGATTGCCGGTAGGGAACATCGAGTCGCCACCGCCCTCCTCCTCGGCCGCCGGGTCCATGAATTCCAGCTGCACTTCAGCCGCCGGAAACGTCACGCCGTCGAGCTCGAAGTCACCGGTTTCCTGCACCGTTCCATCGGTGATGGGCACGTGGGCAATGATGGTCTTGCCGATGTTGGCCTGCCAGATGCGCACCACGGCCACGCCGTTCTGCGGAATACGGCTGGCATCCACCAGACCGCTGCTGATGGCAAACGACCCTACCGCCGCCGACAAGTTGCCGCAGTTGCCGCTCCAGTCCACGAACGGCTTGTCGATGGACACCTGGCCGAACAGGTAATCGACATCGTGGTCGGCGCGGGTGCTCTTGGACAGGATCACCGTCTTGCTGGTGCTGGACGTCGCGCCGCCCATGCCATCGATCTGCTTTTCGTACGGATCGGGACTGCCGATCACCCGAAGCAACAGGGCATCCCGGGCCGGGCCGGGGACGCGGGCGGCTTCGGGCAGGTCTTGCAGGCTGAAGAACACGCCTTTGCTGGTGCCGCCACGCATGTAGGTCGCGGGGATCTTGATTTGAGGCGAGTGAGCCATGTGCTCTAACTCCTTGAAAAATGGCGGCCAGAACACCGGCTACCCAAGCGATTTAAACGGCGATCGCCGACTCGAGGAAGTCCTGGGCGAAGCGTTGCAGCACGCCCCCGGCTTCGTAGATCGACACTTCTTCAGCCGTATCGAGGCGGCAGGTCACCGGCACTTCGACGCGCTCGCCGTTCTTGCGGGTAATCACCAGGGTCAGTGTTGCCCGCGGGGTGCGCTCGCCGATCACGTCATAGATTTCGCTGCCGTCGATGCCCAGGGTCTTGCGATCGGTGCCGGGCTTGAACTCCAGCGGCAATACGCCCATGCCCACCAGGTTGGTGCGATGGATGCGCTCGAAGCCTTCGGCAGCGATCGCCTCGACACCGGCCAGGCGCACGCCCTTGGCCGCCCAGTCGCGGGACGAGCCCTGGCCGTAGTCGGCGCCGGCAATGATGATCAGCGGCTGCTTGCGCTCCATGTAGGTCTCGATGGCTTCCCACATGCGCATGACCTTGCCTTCCGGCTCGACCCGGGCCAGGGAGCCCTGCTTGACATTGCCGTTCTCGACGACCATTTCGTTGAACAGTTTCGGGTTGGCGAAGGTGGCGCGTTGTGCGGTCAGGTGATCGCCACGGTGGGTCGCGTAGGAGTTGAAGTCCTCCTCCGGCAGGCCCATTTTCGCCAGGTATTCCCCGGCGGCGCTGTCCAGCATGATGGCGTTGGACGGCGACAAGTGGTCGGTGGTGATGTTGTCCGGCAGCACCGCCAGCGGGCGCATGCCCTTGAGCGGTCGCGCACCGGCCAACGCACCTTCCCAATACGGCGGGCGACGGATATAGGTGCTTTGCGGGCGCCAGTCATACAGCGGCGTGACTTTCGGACCGGTATCTTCCTGGATGGCGAACATCGGGATGTACACCTGGCGAAACTGCTCCGGCTTCACCGACGCCTTGACCACGGCTTCGATTTCTTCGTCGCTCGGCCAGATGTCCTTGAGACGAATCTCGCGACCGTCCACCACGCCCAGCACATCCTTCTCGATGTCGAAGCGGATGGTCCCGGCGATGGCATAAGCGACCACCAGCGGCGGTGATGCCAGGAACGCCTGCTTGGCGTACGGATGGATGCGACCGTCGAAGTTGCGGTTGCCCGACAACACGGCGGTGGCGTACAGGTCGCGGTCAATGATCTCCTGTTGGATCACCGGGTCCAGCGCGCCGGACATGCCGTTACACGTGGTGCAGGCAAACGCGACAACGCCGAAGCCCAGCTTTTCGAGCTCGGACGTCAGGCCCGCTTCATCCAGGTACAGCGCCACGGTTTTCGAACCCGGCGCGAGGGACGACTTGACCCACGGCTTGCGCGCCAGACCCAGGCGGTTGGCGTTGCGCGCCAGCAGGCCGGCGGCGATCACGTTGCGCGGGTTGCTGGTGTTGGTGCAACTGGTGATGGCGGCGATGATCACTGCGCCGTCGGGCATCTGCCCCGGCACATCGTCCCACTGGCCGGAGATGCCTTTGGCGGCCAGGTCCGACACCGCGACGCGAGCGTGCGGGTTGCTCGGGCCGGCCATGTTGCGCACCACCGAGGACAGGTCGAAGCTCAAGCCGCGTTCGTATTGCGCGCCCTTGAGGCTGTCGGCCCACAAGCCTGTGGTCTTGGCGTAGTTCTCGACCAACTGCACTTGCTGGTCTTCGCGGCCGGTGAGCTTCAGGTAATCAATGGTCTGCTGATCGATATGGAACATCGCCGCCGTGGCGCCGTATTCCGGGGCCATGTTGGAGATGGTTGCCCGGTCGCCCAAGGTCAGGGCGCTGGCGCCTTCGCCGAAAAATTCCAGCCAGGCACCGACGACTTTCTGTTTGCGCAGGAACTCGGTCAGCGCCAGCACCATGTCGGTGGCGGTGATGCCCGGTTGCAGTTTGCCGGTCAGTTCGACGCCGACGATTTCCGGCAGGCGCATCCACGAGGCGCGGCCAAGCATGACGCTTTCGGCTTCCAGGCCACCGACACCAATGGCGATCACGCCCAGGGCGTCGACGTGAGGCGTGTGGCTGTCGGTACCCACGCAGGTGTCAGGAAAGGCAACGCCGTCCCGCTGCTGGATCACCGGCGACATTTTTTCCAGGTTGATCTGGTGCATGATCCCGTTGCCTGGCGGAATCACGTCAACGTTCTTGAAGGCTTTCTTGGTCCAGTTGATGAAGTGGAAGCGGTCTTCGTTGCGGCGGTCTTCGATGGCGCGGTTCTTGGCAAAGGCCTGGGGATCGAAACCGGCGCTTTCCACCGCCAGCGAGTGGTCGACGATCAGCTGGGTCGGCACCACCGGGTTGACCTGCGCCGGGTCGCCACCTTGCTGGGCGATGGCGTCGCGCAAACCGGCGAGGTCCACCAGGGCGGTCTGGCCGAGAATGTCGTGGCACACCACCCGCGCCGGGAACCATGGGAAATCCAGGTCGCGCTTGCGCTCGATCAATTGCAGCAGCGATTCACGCAGCGTGGCCGGGTCGCAGCGGCGCACGAGGTTTTCCGCCAATACGCGAGAAGTGTACGGCAGGCCGTCATAGGCGCCGGGGCGGATGGCCTCCACTGCGCCACGAACGTCGAAGTAATCCAGCGAGGTGCCGGGCAGCGGTTTGCGAAATTCTGTGTTCATCGTCAGGACTCGGGTCACGGTGGTTTCAGAGGGTTGGCGCAACCATTGAAATAAACCCATTCCCCTGTGGGAGCGGGCTTGCTCGCGAATGCGGTGTATCAGCCGACATCAATGTTGAATGTCAGTCCGTCTTCGCGAGCAAGCCCGCTCCCACAAGGGGTTTTCGGTTCCTTCAGTTCCGGCGGCTAGAACCCTCCAGCTCAGCGTCGTTCGATTGGCACGAACTTGCGCTGTTCGACGCCGGTGTATTCGGCGCTCGGTCGGATGATGCGGTTGTTGGCGCGTTGTTCGAACACGTGGGCGGCCCAGCCGGTCAGGCGCGAACAGACGAAGATCGGCGTGAACAACTTGGTCGGGATGCCCATGAAATGGTACGCCGAGGCATGGTAGAAATCGGCGTTAGGGAACAGTTTCTTCTGCTCCCACATGGTCTTGTCGATGGCTTCGGAGACCGGGAACAGCACCGTGTCGCCCACTTCGTCGGCGAGCTTTTTCGACCAGCCCTTGATCACCTCGTTGCGCGGATCGTTGTCCTTATAGATAGCGTGGCCGAAGCCCATGATCTTGTCCTTGCGCGCCAGCATGCCGAGGGTGCCTTCGATGGCGTCCTGCGGTGAACTGAAGCGCTCGATCATTTCCATCGCCGCTTCGTTGGCGCCGCCATGCAGCGGGCCGCGCAACGAGCCGATGGCGGCGGTGATGCAGGAGAACAGGTCAGACAAGGTAGAGGCGCAGACCCGCGCGGTGAAAGTCGAGGCGTTGAACTCGTGCTCGGCGTAGAGAATCAGCGAGACATTCATCACCTTGACGTGCAACTCGCTTGGTTTCTTGCCGTGCAACAGGTACAGGAAGTGGCCGCCGATGGAGACTTCGTCGGTCACGCATTCGATGCGCTGGCCTTCGTGGCTGAAGCGATACCAGTAGCACATGATCGCTGGGAACGCTGCCAGCAGGCGGTCGGTCTTGTCGTGCTGTTGGGAGAAATCCTGCTCGGGCTCCAGATTGCCCAGGAACGAGCAACCGGTGCGCATCACGTCCATCGGGTGGGCGTCGGCGGGAATGCGCTCCAGCACTTCTTTCAAGGCTTGAGGCAGATCGCGCAACTGGCGCAATTTACCGGTGTAGGCGTCCAGTTGGGCCTGGGTCGGCAGCTCACCGTACAGCAGCAGATACGCCACTTCTTCAAATTGGGCGTCTGCCGCCAGGTCGCGAACGTCGTAGCCGCGATAGGTCAAGCCGGCACCCGACTGGCCTACGGTGGACAATGCGGTTTGCCCGGCCACCTGGCCACGGAGCCCGGCGCCACTGAGTACTTTTGCTTCGGCCATGTTGCTGTCTCCATTTTCTTGAATTTGTAGGGAGTCGCGCCTTACTTCTTCGCCGCGAACAACGCATCGAGCTTCTGCTCGAAGGTGTGGTAGTCGATGCGATCGTAAAGCTCCATGCGGGTCTGCATGGTGTCGATGACGTTCTGTTGCGTGCCGTCGCGGCGGATCGCGGTGTAGACGTTTTCGGCTGCCTTGTTCATGGCCCGGAACGCCGACAGCGGGTACAGCACCAGGGACACGTCGGCACCGGCCAGTTGTTCGGTGGTGTACAGCGGGGTCGCGCCGAATTCGGTGATGTTGGCCAGGATCGGCGCCTTCACGCGGCTGGCGAACAGCTTGTACATCTCGAGCTCGGTGATGGCCTCGGGGAAAATCATGTCGGCACCGGCCTCGATACATGCGGCGGCGCGGTCAAGCGCCGATTCCAAACCTTCAACGGCCAGGGCATCGGTGCGCGCCATGATCACGAAACTGTCATCGGTGCGGGCATCGACGGCGGCCTTGATGCGGTCGACCATTTCCTGCTGCGAGACGATTTCCTTGTTCGGGCGGTGGCCGCAGCGCTTGGCGCCGACCTGATCCTCGATATGAATCGCCGCCGCGCCGAACTTGCTCATCGACTTGACCGTGCGCGCCACGTTGAACGCCGAGGAGCCGAAACCGGTGTCCACGTCCACCAGCAGCGGCAGGTCGCAGACATCGGTGATGCGGCGCACATCGGTCAGCACATCATCCAGGCCGGTGATGCCCAGGTCCGGCACGCCGAGGGAACCGGCCGCGACGCCGCCACCCGACAGGTAGATCGCCTTGAAACCGGCGCGCTTGGCCAGGAGGGCGTGGTTGGCGTTGATGGCGCCGACCACTTGCAGCGGATGCTCAGTGGCGACCGCGTCGCGGAAACGCTGGCCTGGCGTGCTCTTGCTGGAACTCATGACTCACCTCGTTCAGTGGCGGCGCTGTCCTGGAAATGACGCGCGATGTTGCGTTTGGAAGCGCCGATGTGCCGGCGCATCAATAATTCAGCCAGTTCGCCGTCACGGTCGGCGATGGCGTCGAGAATCCGGTGGTGCTCGGCAAAGGCCTGGCGCGGACGGTTGGGCGTGGTGGAAAACTGGATGCGGTACATGCGCACCAATTGGTATAGCTCGCCGCAAAGCATCTGCGTCAGGGTGCGATTGCCGCTGCCCTGGATGATCCGATAGTGAAAGTCGAAATCGCCTTCTTGCTGGTAATAGCCGACACCGGCCTGGAACGCCGCATCGCGTTCATGGGTTTCGAGGACATGGCGCAGTTCGTCGATTTCCTCGATGGTCATGCGCTCGGCCGCCAGACGGCAAGCCATGCCCTCCAGGGACTCACGGATCTCGTACAGTTCGAGCAATTCGGCGTGACTGAGCGAAACCACCCGAGCGCCGACGTGGGGCACGCGCACCAGCAGGCGCTGGCCTTCCAGGCGATGGATCGCCTCGCGCAACGGCCCGCGGCTGATGCCATAGGTACGCGCCAGCTCGGGTTCGGAGATCTTGCTACCTGGAGCGATCTCGCCTTTGACGATGGCGGCCTGGATACGCCGGAAGACGTTCTCGGACAGCGTCTCCGAATCGTCTTGAGCCATCAGCGGTGTTTCGAGCTGATCGAGCATATTGTCGACACCTTGAAATTCAATATGGCAAAAACTAACCAACAACCCGCCATACGTCAAAAGAAAAATCAACATTGTCGACAATCGTCTAATAAGCGCCTGCGCCATAACCGGGCGAATGGTGACACGCAGCGTCCGGGCAGCGGTGGCGTCAGAAAACCACCGTGCTAGAATGCCGCGCGATTTGCCGCTCTCCTTTTATAGGGAAGGCTGCCCAGGGAGCTTGTGCAGTAATGCCATGGCCTGAACCGATAAACGGAACGCTGCGCACCAGGATCTATGACACTCAAGCCCTTTTCTGCCGCTCTGTATTTCATGTGCCTGCCGGGGCTTGCCGTGGCGGGCGAAAAAACCGTGTACGGCCTCAACGAATACGCGGCGCTGCAGGGCATTGACCTGGAGGTCGCCGCCAAGCTCGACACCGGCGCCAAGACCGCCTCCCTCAGTGCCCGCGACATCAAGCGCTTCAAGCGCAATGGCGAATCCTGGGTGCGTTTCTACCTGGCCATCGACGCCGCCCATTCGCACCCCATCGAACGCCCGCTGGCCCGTGTCAGCAAGATCAAGCGCCGCGCCGGTGACTACGATCCGGAAGAAGGCAAGAAATACACGGCCCGGCCGGTCATCGAACTGGACATCTGCATGGGCTCTGCCCTGCGCAGCATCGAAGTGAACCTGACCGACCGCAGCGCCTTCCAATACCCGTTGCTGATCGGCTCCGAAGCGCTCAAGCGTTTCGATGCGCTGGTCGACCCCAGTCTCAAATACGCTGCCGGCAAACCCGCCTGCGCCAATGCCGCTCATACCGCAGAGTAATTCCAATGCGCTCCCTTACCCTCCATCTGAAAATGCTGATCGCCATCCTGGTGGTGCTGGGCCTGTCGGTAACGGCCTATCAGATTTTCGTGCTCGGCATCCCGGTCACCGAAGACGCCACCGACGATTTGTGGAACATCGACGCCAAGGTCGAGTTCGTGCCCAACGCCAAGGATCCGGTGAAGATCCAGATGTTCGTACCGCCGTTGAGCCGCGACTATGTGAGCCTCAACGAGAGTTTCATTTCCAACAACTACGGCGTGGCGGTGAACCGGGTCGACGGCAATCGCAAGGTGACGTGGTCGGCCCGTCGCGCCAAAGGCAACCAGACGCTGTATTACCGCCTGGTGCTGACCAAGCGCTACAGCGCCGAGAAAACCAAGGTCAAGGGCCCGACGTTCCGCGACAGCATCGCCGTCGAAGGCCCCGAGAAACTGGCCGCCGAAGCCCTGCTCGCGCCGATCCGCCAGCACTCGGCCGACGTCGAGACGTTCATCAGCGAAGCGATCAAGCGGGTCAACAATCTCAACGACGACAACGTCAAGCTGTTGCTGGCCGGTGATCCGTCTTCAAGCAACAAGGCGCGGATCGTCGAGCTGGTGCTGTCCATCGCCCACGTGCCGGTGGAAAAAGTCCACACCATCCGCCTGGTCGCCGACCAGCCGCAGATGCCCGAGCTGTGGCTGCGCAGTTTCAACGGCACCGACTGGCTGTATTTCAACCCGGACACCGGCGAGCAGGGCCTGCCCACCGACCGCCTGTTGTGGTGGACCGGCGATGAAAACCTGATCACCGTCGATGGCGGCAAGAAAGCCACCGTCACCTTCAGCATGAACAACAGCGAAATGAACGCCATTCGCCTGGCCAAGCTGACGGACGAGAACACCGACGCCAATTTCCTCGAATACTCGCTCTACGGCCTGCCGCTGCAAACCCAGCAGACCTTCATGATCATGGTGATGATCCCGATCGGCGTGCTGGTGATCCTGGTGCTGCGCAACCTGATCGGGCTGCAGACCCTCGGTACGTTCACCCCGGTACTGATCGCCCTGGCCTTCCGCGAGACGCAACTGGGCTTCGGCATCATCCTGTTCACGGTCATTACCGCGCTGGGCCTGTCGCTGCGTTCCTACCTGGAACACCTCAAGCTGCAGATGCTGCCGAGGCTCTCGGTGGTGCTGACCTTCGTGGTGGTGCTGATCGCCGCCATCAGCCTGTTCAGCCATAAGCTGGGCCTGGAACGCGGCTTGTCGGTGGCGCTGTTCCCGATGGTGATCCTGACCATGACCATCGAACGCCTGTCCATCACCTGGGAAGAACGTGGCGGTGGCCATGCGATGAAAGTCGCCATCGGCACTTTGTTCGCCGCGTCCCTGGCGCATCTGATCATGAGCGTGCCGGAGCTGGTGTACTTCGTGTTCACTTTCCCGGCGATCCTGCTGATCCTGGTGGGCTTCATGCTGGCCATGGGTCGTTATCGCGGCTACCGCCTGACCGAGCTGGTTCGGTTCAAGGCCTTCCTCAAGGCTGACTCCTGATGTTCGGCTTCTGGAAGACGTGGAAGGCCCTCGAGGCCCGGGGCATCATGGGCATCAACCGGCGTAACGCCGACTACGTGCTCAAGTACAACAAGCGCAGCCTGTACCCCATCGTCGATGACAAGATCATCACCAAGGAACGGGCCATCGCCGCCGGCATTCATGTGCCGGAACTGTACGGGGTGATCTCCACCGAGAAGGAAATCGACAAGCTCGACGAGATCATCGGCGGGCGTACCGACTTCGTGATCAAGCCGGCCCAGGGTGCCGGCGGCGACGGCATCATTGTCATCGCCGACCGCTTCGAAGGCCGCTATCGGACGGTGTCGGGCAAGATCATCAGCCACGAGGAAATCGAGCACCACGTCTCCAGCATCCTCACCGGCCTGTATTCCTTGGGCGGGCACCGTGACCGGGCGCTGATCGAGTACCGCGTGACTCCGGACCAGATCTTCAAGAGCATCAGCTACGAAGGCGTGCCGGACATCCGCATCATCGTGCTGATGGGTTATCCGGTGATGGCCATGCTGCGCTTGCCAACCCGTCAGTCTGGCGGCAAGGCCAACCTGCACCAGGGCGCCATCGGCGTGGGCGTCGACCTTGCCACGGGCCTGACCCTGCGCGGCACCTGGCTGAACAACATCATCACCAAACACCCCGACACCACCAACGCGGTGGATGGCGTGCAACTGCCCTACTGGGACGGTTTCATGAAACTGGCCGCCGGTTGCTATGAACTGTGCGGGCTGGGCTACATCGGCGTCGACATGGTGCTGGACCAGGAAAAGGGTCCGTTGATCCTGGAACTGAACGCCCGCCCGGGGCTGAACATCCAGATCGCCAACGACTGCGGCCTGACCTTGCGTACCCACGCGGTGGAAGCCCACCTGGAAGAGCTCAAGGCCCGCGGCTTGACCGAAACCGTGGAAGAGCGCGTGGCGTTTGCCCAGGAGTTGTTTGGGCATATTCCGCCGGTTGAGGGGTGAGGCCGTCAACTTGAATATGACGAACCTTGTGGCGAGGGGATTTATCCCCTCGCCACAGTTAAAGCTTCGCCACAAGTAGCTTCGATAACCACAGACGTGCTCATCTCCGACGTCCCCCTAGGAGCAAATCCTACAGGGGATTACAATCGCTCCCCCGCCTGAACGGCTGACCCACCCCGCCCATGCCAACCTGCTCCGTACACCCATTGCCCTACCGCGCCAACCCCGCCGAGTATTTCGCGGCGATCCGCCATGCCTCGGGCAGCGTCCTGCTCGACAGTGGCCGACCGAGCGCCGAACGCGGACGCTACGACCTGCTCAGCGCCTGGCCATTGGAACAACTGGCGGTACGGCCTGACGAAACTGGCAGCGATTTCCTGCAACGTCTTCGGATGCATCTGGCGCAACTGGGCCATGCGGAACTGCCAACGACGGTGCAATTGCCCTTCGCCGGCGGCTTGATCGGCTACTTGAGCTACGATTTCGGCCGACACCTCGAAGCCCTGCCCTCACAGGCGCAAGATGACCTGCAGTTGCCCGACGCGCGTTTCGGCCTGTACGACTGGGCGCTGATCTCCGATCACCAGGCCGGCACCAGCCAGTTGGTCTTCCATCCCCATTGCGGCGAGAGTGAACGCCAACGACTGATCGAGCTGTTCAGCCGGCCATCCGCAGCGCCTGCCACCGCATTCAGTCTTGCAGGCCCGATGGCACCCGACCTCAGCGCCGACGCCTATCGACAGGCATTCGAACGCATCCAGGCGTATATCCAGGCCGGCGATTGTTACCAGGTCAACTTTGCCCAGCGCTTCCGCGCCCAATGCCACGGCGATGCCTGGACCGCTTATCAGGCGTTGCGGACGGCGTGTCCGACGCCGTTCTCAGGCTTCCAAAGCCTGCCGGAAGGCGATGCGGTGTTGAGCCTGTCGCCGGAGCGCTTCGTCAAGGTCAGCGAAGGCCACGTCGAAACCCGTCCGATCAAGGGCACCCGGCCCCGTGGCACAAAGCCCGACGAAGACGCCGCCCACGCCGCCGAGCTGCTGGCCAGCCCCAAGGACCGGGCGGAGAACCTGATGATCGTCGACCTGCTGCGCAACGACCTGGGCCGCACGTGCCGTGTCGGCTCGGTGCGGGTGCCGGAGCTGTTCAGCCTTGAAAGCTACCCGAACGTGCACCACCTGGTCAGCAGCGTGACCGGCGAGCTGGCGGAGGGCAAAGATGCCTTGGACCTGATCGCCGGCAGCTTTCCCGGCGGCTCGATTACCGGCGCGCCGAAAATCCGCGCCATGCAAATCATCGACGAACTCGAACCGACCCGACGCGGGCTGTATTGCGGCTCGTTGTTGTACCTGGACGTGCGCGGGGAAATGGACAGCTCAATCGCCATCCGCAGTTTGCTGGTCAAGGACGGGCAAGTGTGCTGCTGGGGCGGCGGCGGGATTGTCGCGGATTCGGATTGGCAGGCCGAGTATCAGGAATCGATGACCAAGGTTCGGGTGTTGCTCGATACCTTGCAGAATCTCTGAACAATCCCCTCGGCCTGACACACAACCCTGTGGGAGCGAGCTTGCTCGCGATTGCGTTGGGTCAGTTGCCCTTGAGCCGACTGATCCAGCGCTATCGCGAGCAAGCTCGCTCCCACAGGTTGTGTGTTTACAGGCTCAGGGAGCGGTTCGAGGCCTTGATGAATTCCTGCTTCAACTCGGTAAAGGTATGCACTGCCGGGAATTGCGGGAATTCGCGGATCACGTTTTCAGGCGCATGGAACAGGATCCCGGCGTCGGCTTCACCCAGCATCGTGGTGTCATTGTAGGAATCCCCCGCCGCAATCACCCGGTAATACAGACTCTTGAAGGCCAGGACCGACTGGCGCTTCGGATCTTTCTGACGCAACTGGTAGCCGGTCACTCGCCCGCCGTCATCGGTGATCAAACGATGGCAAAGCAATGTCGGGAAACCCAACTGGCGCATCAATGGCTGGGAAAATTCGTAGAACGTGTCGGACAGAATCACCACCTGGAACCGCTCGCGAAGCCAGTCGACGAATTCGATGGCGCCGTCCAGCGGCTTGAGGGTGGCGATGACTTCCTGGATGTCGGAGAGCTTTAGCCCGTGTTCATCAAGGATGCGCAACCGTTGCTTCATCAGCACGTCGTAGTCGGGGATGTCCCGAGTGGTTGCCCTGAGGGATTCAATCCCGGTTTTTTCAGCGAAGGCGATCCAGATCTCCGGGACCAGCACACCTTCCAGGTCGAGACAGGCAATTTCCACAAGACACTCCCATTTTTTCTGATGTTTATCGGTTGAGCGAACAAAAGGCCTGCCGACTCTAGCCATTCGTCGAAGCCCGCGCAACGCACAGGAACGCGCCAGCCGTGGCAGCTTTTGTTACCATCAGCCCCCTATAGAGCGCCCAGCGCCACCGACCTGTAGGAAACCGCCCTGATGAGCCCATCGTTCGACGTCGTGGAACTCGCCACGACCTATGCCAACAAGTCCCCGCAGGACATCCTCAAGCTGGCCTTCGCCGAGTTCGGCGACGAGCTGTGGATATCGTTCAGTGGCGCCGAAGACGTGGTGCTGGTGGACATGGCCTGGAAACTGAACAAGAACGTCAAGGTGTTCAGCCTCGACACCGGCCGCCTGCACCCGGAAACCTATCGTTTCATCGATCAGGTGCGCGAGCACTACAAGATCGACATCGAGCTGATCTCGCCCGACCATACGAAACTGGACCCTTTCGTGAAGGAAAAAGGCTTGTTCAGCTTCTACAAGGACGGTCATGGCGAGTGCTGCGGCATCCGCAAGATCGAGCCGTTGCGCCGCAAGCTGACCGACGTTCGCGCCTGGGCCACCGGCCAGCGCCGCGACCAGAGCCCTGGCACCCGCAGCCAGGTGGCGGTACTGGAAATCGACACCGCGTTTTCCACCCCGGAGCGCACGCTGTACAAATTCAACCCGTTGTCGCAGATGACCAGCGAAGAAGTCTGGGGTTATATCCGCATGCTTGAGCTGCCTTATAACAGCCTGCACGAGCGCGGCTTCATCAGCATCGGCTGCGAGCCCTGCACCCGCCCGGTGTTGCCGAACCAGCACGAGCGCGAAGGTCGTTGGTGGTGGGAAGAAGCTACGCAGAAGGAATGCGGGCTGCATGCCGGGAATATCATCGCCAAGTCCAAGACCGTTTAAGCGACAGACGAACCCTGTACACAAAAAATGTCATCCCCAGGTGGCATTTTTGTGTGCGTTTTAGATATGCCTGCCCCTAAAAGTTACACATCCCCTCCCACCTAACCGTCCCCCCTTCCACTGGCGTCCGCCGGACAAATAAATACCTGTTTAATCGGTCAATTGGCGAGGACCCAAACGGTGCGTATTTCTACAGCAACAGCAACGGGGTCAACCTGCGTGCGGTGGCTGCATTCATTCCCGCGGCGCTGATCGCGATTATCCTGGCGCTGGTGCCCGGTTTCGACAGCGTTTCAGCGTTTTCCTGGCTGATTGGCGCTTCGATTGCAGGGCTGTTGTACCTGATCATTGCCAAGCGCGAGGCTTATTACGAGGACGTCAGCGGCGAAGCCATCGCTGTGGATAACGTCAGCCATTAACCCAGAGAAAGCGGCCCGGCCGGTGCGGGTCGCCTGGTATTTCATTTAAAAAAGGACAGCTCATGCGAATTCTAGTGGTCAACGTCAACACGACCGAGTCCATCACCCAGGCCATCGCCCGACAAGCCCAAGCAGTGGCCGCGCCGGGTACCGAGATCATCGGGCTCACGCCGCATTTCGGTGCCGACTCCATCGAAGGCAATTTTGAAAGCTACCTTGCAGCCATTGCGGTCATGGACCGGGTGATGTCCTACGACCAGCCGTACGATGCGGTGATCCAGGCCGGCTATGGCGAACATGGCCGTGAAGGCCTGCAGGAACTGCTGGATGTGCCGGTAGTGGACATCACCAATGCTGGCGCCAGCACCGCGATGTTCCTGGGCCATGCCTACTCCGTGGTCACGACGCTGGACCGCACCGTGCCGCTGATCGAAGACCGGCTCAAGCTGTCCGGCCTGTTCGACCGCTGCGCCTCGGTACGGGCCAGCGGCCTGGCGGTATTGGAGCTGGAGCAAGACCCGCAACGGGCCGTCGAAGCCATCGTGCAGCAAGCCGAACTGGCGGTCAGCCAGGACAAGGCCGAAGTGATCTGCCTGGGCTGCGGCGGCATGGCCGGGCTCGATGAGCAGATCCGCCAGCGCACCGGCGTGCCGGTGGTCGATGGGGTGACGGCGGCGGTGACGATTGCCGAATCGCTGGTGCGGCTGGGGCTGTCAACGTCCAAGGTGCGGACTTATGCGACGCCTCGGCCGAAAAACATCGTTGGCTGGCCGGGGCGGTTTGGGCGGTGAGTTTGCAGCTTTAGACCGTGGCGCGCCGAATCGCGAGCAAGCTCGCTCCCACATGGATTTCCAGCGTCCACACAAAGTGTGTTTATTGCAAAATCCTGTGGGAGCGAGCTTGCTCGCGATTGGAGCCAACTCAATCCAGCGCCCAACTCAAACCGCACTGAACCGCTTGGCCAACCCCAGTTCGGCAAACCGCTCGATGATGAAATCCACGAACGCCCGGGTCTTGCCTGGCAGCAGTTTGTGTTCGGCGTAATAGATAGAGATGTTGCCGTCATCGACATACCAGTCTGGCAGCACTCGTTGCAACTCGCCGCTGTCCAGGTACGACACGGCAAACGGCATGCTCACCATGGCGATGCCCAACCCTTGGGCTGCGGTGATGCAAGCGGCTTCCGAGTCACTCATTGTCATCTGCGCCTTGAGCGTCAACGGGCTGTGTTCCCGGTTGCGGCTGGTCAGTTGCCATGAACGGATCCGCCCAGTCTGCGGTGAGCGGATCAGAATGCCGTGATGTGGCGCCAGGTCTTGCGGCTCAAAGATGGCGGAGTGACTCTGCAGATACGCTTGGGATGCAACCAACACGCGATGAGCCACCGTCAACTTGCGCGCCACCACGCCTTGGGGCAGTTCGAAACCGCCGCCAATGGCCGCGTCGAAGCCTTGGCCGATCAGGTCAACCTGGCGATTATCGAAATGCCAGTCCGGGTTGATCGCCGGGTACCGTCCCAGGAATTCCCCCAGCAACGGCACGACAAACAAACGCCCGAACGCCGTGCCCATGCTCACCTTCAGCGTGCCGGCTGGCTGCCCCCCGGCGCTGGCGAGGTTGGCGACAGCGTTCTGGATCGTATTGAAACTGCTGCCTACTTCTCGCAGGAATAGCTGCCCGGCCTCGGTCAAGGTCAGGCTGCGAGTGCTGCGCTGGAACAGCCGCACGCCCAGGCGCGCCTCAAGCTTGGCCACGCTCTTGCCCACCGCCGCGGGTGTCAGGCTCAGGCGTCGCGCAGCCTCGGCGAAGCTGCCGACCTCGGCGCTGCGAACAAAACATTCGATACTGCTGAAACTCTCCATGGCGCCCACTATAAACTTTTGGTTTACACAGACTATATCAACGAAGGTCTACCCAGCCGATAGCCTAGTCTTGATACTCGCCCCATCAACCGCGGCATTTCGCCCCGGCACCTTTGGAGAAATACATGAGTACTCAAGCACTGAACGGTAAAGTCGCCTTGATCCAAGGCGGTTCCCGCGGCATCGGCGCCGCCATCGTCAAACGCCTCGCCGCAGAAGGCGCTGCCGTAGCGTTCACTTACGTCAGCTCCGGTACAAAATCCGAAGAACTGCAGAACAGCATCACCGCAGCCGGCGGCAAAGCCTTGGCAATCAAGGCCGACAGCGCTGATGCCGACGCCGTCCGTAACGCCGTCACCGCCACCGTCGAAGCTTTTGGCCGGCTGGACATCCTGGTCAACAATGCTGGCGTGCTGGCCATGGGGCCACTGGAAGAATTCAAACTCGAAGATTTCGACCAGACCCTGGCGATCAACGTGCGCAGCGTGTTCGTTGCCACCCAGGCCGCCGCGCGGCACATGACCGAGGGCGGTCGGGTCATCAACATCGGCAGCACCAACGCCGACCGCATGCCCTTCGCCGGCGGCGCCGCGTACGCCATGAGTAAATCTGCGCTGGTGGGGCTGACCAAAGGCCTGGCCCGTGACCTCGGCCCGCGCGGCATCACCGTCAACAACGTGCAGCCCGGCCCGGTGGACACCGACATGAACCCGGCCGACAGCGACTTCGCCTCCAGCCTGATGGACCTCATGGCAGTCGGTCGTTACGGCACGGTGGAAGAAATTGCCAGCTTCGTCGCTTATCTGGCAGGCCCTGAAGCGGCATACATCACCGGGGCCAGCCTGACCATCGACGGTGGTTTTGGCGCCTGACATCAACTCGTAAAAAAGCCGGTCAGGGCTGAACCCTGACCGGCTTTTTCCATTATGTCGAAGCGGTTGTCATGCCCACTCCAATTCCGGCAAACCGCACAGGCTTGGCTGGAACATCCTCAAGGAGCGAATGATCCCGTCGGCGTGGGCGTATTTTTCGTCCGCCATGGCCGAATCCGGAATGGCGATGGCGGTCATGCCAGCGGCTTTCGCAGCAGTCACGCCGAACGGTGAATCTTCGAATACCAGGCAGTCGCGAGGCTCGACACCCAGGCGCCGGGCGGCGGTGAGGAAGATATCGGGCGCCGGTTTCGCCGCCCCGACTTCTGGATCATCCGCCGTCACGATGCAATCGAACAACGCGAACCAGTCCCGGTGCAACGTGGTTTTCAGCGCAAAGGTAGGGCTCGACGAACTGGTTCCCACCGCAATCGGAATGTCGTGGGCCTTCAGATGCCGCACCAGCTCCTCGGCGCCAGGCATCCCCATGGCGTGGGGAAAACGCTCGCGCATCAGGGGCTCGCGGATGATCAGGAATTCTTGAGGGGTGATCGGCAATTCCAGCGCCTGGACGACGTAATTGGCCAGGTCCGTGGCCCCACGCCCGATGATGTTCTGCTTGACGCTCCAATCGAACGTGCGCCCGTAGCGCTCGGCGATAATGGAGGTCACCTCGGTGTAGATGCCCTCGGTATCGAGCAACAAGCCATCCATGTCGAAAATCACAGCCTTGATGGGGCCAAACTTTTTCAGTGGTGCATTCATCGCATCTGATCCGTTATCAACACAACATTCCAGGGATGGCTCAGGTGCGGCCAGCGTAGCGTGTTCGCCTTAAAGGATTCAGCAGAATAGCGAAGGAGGCTTGGAACCGGCAATGGGAAATCCATGGACGGGTTTTGTGGCGAGGGAGCTTGCTCCCGCTCGGTTCTGTAGGAGCTGGCGAAGCCTGCGATCTTTTGATCTTTCGCTTGAGATTCAAGTGTCTTTGGAAAGATCGCAGCCTCGTTGCACTCGACAGCTCCTACGCACCCCAGCGGGAGCAAGCTCCCTCGCCACAAAAGCGGAATCGGTTTGGATGACGATGCAGCGGTTATTGACCCGAGCTGCCGGAGCCGCTCGACCCCGAGCCACTGCCGCCCGAGCTGCCACCGCTGCCACTGGTACCGGTTCCACCTCCACTGGAAGAATCGCCGCCCATCGAACTACCACCGCTGGTCGAGCCGCTTCCGGTGCCGGGGCTGGTGCTGCTACCGCTGGCATCGCCGCCATTTCCTCCACTCACCGAACCTGGCGGCAACGCATTGCCACTGGCATCGGTGGTGGAACCGGCGTCCATCTGGGTCGAAGGCGGCATGCCTCCCTTGTCGACCGGCGCGCTGTCCGAGGATTGTGCGAAAGCCGCCCCTGCGCTGGCCGAAAGAATCCCGGCCAACACCAGGGCCGTCACGTTTGTCTTCATCATGGTAAGTCTCCTTTTCAAGATAACTACCTGATGTCTGGCAATCATGGCGCGCCGATGGTGCCGCAAAATCGACGGACGGGGGGTGAGGGTCAGCTTGGCTTGCCGGACGCATCGTCGCCCGCGATATCCGGGTCGTCCGGCGTCGCCTCGACGTCCTGATCGTCGCTTGGGACTTGCTCGACGCCGCTATCGTCATCGGGTGGTCGCTGATCGCGACTCAGCGAATCGGTGGGCGAAGGCAGCGGGTATTCCGGGGTTTCATCGTCGTCGGGAACAGGCGAATCAGCTGACATGATGGCCTCCTGGTGATGCCGTTTCAGGAACAAGCGCGATTACTTGTAGGACTCGTCCTCAAGCTCTGCGTCTTCATCTTCGATCAAGGGAACCTGGGCGTCGTCCATTAGCGAGCCGGGGTCTTCATTGCCCGGGTCGTTGACACCCGGATCGTTGATGAAGGGCACGCCCGAGGGGCCTTTTTCTTCCTTTCCTTCGGTTTCCGGCGTCATGGCATACCTCGCAATCGCAAGTGGGTGTATGGATTCGAGGAGGTGGAGCGTTAAACGTTCCGGGGAAATGCCCAATAACAACAAACCCGGCACAAGGCCGGGTTTGTTCATGCAT